>JACOTZ010000357.1 GCA_016178155.1 Acidobacteriota bacterium | reverse complement strand
GAAGCGGTTAATCGAGGAGCGCCTGCGTACTGCTCGAGCTGGGCGCATGGATGCGTATATATCGTGAGCCGGAAGTGAAGTTGAGTGCACGGCACGGCGGTCGACGTGCTCTGGCATTCGGCGTGCGCCGGCCAGCGCAGTCCTGGAAGAGGACACGGGACTTGCGGTTGCGGCGGCGGACTCAGCATTTTTGGGAGACAGGCGGAGCCTAGAGGTACACATGAGTCTTTCGAGACGCGTACTGTCCCCGGTACTCAAGGTTCGTTCGCGTTGGGCCATTGGGCCAGCTCGACACGGCGTGGGGCCAGTGTGGAACAGTGGGATGTTGGCGTCCCTGTGGGGGAACCTGCCGGCGATCCTGGCGTTTGCGCTGTTGCTGTTTCAGGCGGCGCTACCCTGGACCGCAAATTCGTTTGTGACTCAGGACGGGCCTTCGCATCTCTATACGGCGGTGGTCGCACGCGATCTGCTCTTCAACAGCCATTCCCCGTACGCGCCGGTGTACACGCTGCAACTGAAGCCTGGCAGCAACTGGGGGACGGTCGTCATATTCAACCTGCTGGTTCTGCTCTTCGGCGCCGCTCACGCCGAGCAGGCGCTTGCGACCGTGTCAATCGTGACAGGATTCCTGGCTTTCGCGTATTTTTCACGTTCGCTCGATCCCAACGGGACGCCATGGTCGCCGGTGGTGAACTTTCTGCTCACGACGTGGTTTTTATGGATCGGGTTTTACAACTTCTACATTGGAATCGTCCTGTGCGTCTTCATCGCCGGTTTCTACATTCGGCATGCGCGGGCGCTGACTTGGAAGCAGGCGGCGCTGATTGCCTCCGGGCTGCTGATGTTGTTCCTTCTGCATGCCCTGGCAGTCGCGCTGGCAGTAATGGCGATTCTTGTGATCGCCGCATGGGTGCATGGTGTTGCGCCGCTGATCAACGGATGCAATGTTTCAGGCCGCATCCATGCCCTGCGGGCCGCGGTTGTGCCGATCGCAGCCGTAGCCGCCGCGGTCGCCCCGGCGCTGGCGGCCCTGGGGCTGTTCGTCATGTTTCCCCTAAAGACGGACCTATCGCCGCCGGAGGCCGGCTGGGCCTGGGCCAACTTCCCACTCCATGTATTCGCGTCGGGCAGAGGCCGTGCCGGCGAGCAAACGCTGTTGTGGACCGGGATGCTGTTTTACATGGTGCTCGGCGCGTTGTCCATGCGACGCGAAGAGTGGGCGAGCCCCCGAGGCGGCGTGGTCCTCGCCGCCGCGGCCACATTCTGCCTTTACCTGTTTAGCCCAAATGCCGGCTTTGGCGGCGGCGAGATCAAAATCCGCTTGGCCTGGGCTGTTTTCATCTTCGGCTGTCTGGCTGCATCCTCCGTGACCAGAATGGGCCCCCTGCGTACGGCCGTAAGCATCTATATAGCTTTCTTTCTGACCGGCACGCTTATCCATTGCATGCGAGACAACGTTCAGAAAGCCAGCCGAGCAGTAGCCGAATATGCATCGGCGTTGGCGGCGGTGCCGCAAGGCGCGACATTCGTGCGATTGCGCTATTCCATGGAGGCGACGCAACTGCGTTTCGGCATCCATGAGATTCCCCTGGATCCCCTGTTTCACGCGGATGCCTGGGTGGCGGCACGCCGGCACTTCATTGCTCTGAGCGACTACCAGGCGGGGGCTCGAATTTTCCCCGTGGTGTTTGCAGCTCGCGTCCCGCACGAGCAACAGCGGCAACTGGCCGACCTCGAAGGGACGGCGATTGACGGACTTGAATCTCTCGAGTCGCTGCTGAAGGACTTCCCGGTCCCGATCGAATACGTCGCTGTCCTTGGGGACGGCAGCACGCCCCAGCCCGGATTCGATTTGGATCGCACTCTCTCGGTGCTGAGAGCACGTATGCAGCTTGTCTCGGCGGATCCATCGAACTCGTTCGTACGCGTCTACAAGCGCACCAGCACGCCGCGAGCGGGCTCGCCCGGACCGTAAGGCCTTGTCGGAGACGCCGACGGTGGCCCAGCTCCGCTTGTGGTCGGTCCACTCGATGAGGACGCAGACCTTGGCGGCGGTGCCTTTTCTGGAATCGAGCACGCGCACCTTGTGCTCGGTCAGGCGCACGTTCTTGCGCGAGCTACTTCAACGCCTCGTTGATCTCGATGTCGCGCTTCAGAACCTCGGTCAAGAACTCCGACAGATCGATGCCCCGCCGCTCGGCCTTGCCGGAGAAATACTCCCACACGCTTCTCTCGATCGAAGCGGGCATGAGGACTTTCGCTTCGGGCGGGATGTGGTGAAGGCCGCGGACGCCCTTGCTGAAATCGATCCCGGCTGGCATCTCGTCTTTATGGATTGGTTGCTTGCTCATACGTCTTCCTGATACTGCCGAACTTCGGCCTGCGTCGCTCTTCTGGCCGAAATAATCCGCACCTTCGTCGTTGCCGCATCGGTCTCGGACCAGAGGTACACAAGCGAGCGCATGGCGCCGTTACCGGCGCGGCCAATTGAAAACCATCGCTCCTCGGCTTGGCTGTGTTCCAGGTCGGCCACGGTCAGGGAGCAACGGGTCGCTGAAGACGGTACACGCAAGCTCGAATGGAACGCCGTGCTTACGGGCGTTCGCGGCCGCCTTCTTGGGGGGGTCCCACTCGAACTGGAACTGCCGACCGTCCACAACTGCATCTCATACCATGCTACCCGAGGTTCGTCACCACCACTCCCTGAGAAGGTGTGAAAATATCGGGGCGGGTATAAAAAACATATCGATGCGGAAATGTTTTGGCTGATAATGGGACCTATGGAGCCCAGTGTGCAGCCGCCCCTGCTGGAGATCCCGG
>JACOTZ010000101.1 GCA_016178155.1 Acidobacteriota bacterium | reverse complement strand
ATCGGTTGATCTCCTTGTATATCAGGAAGTTGCGTGCTTCGCATCGAGCCGCGAAGCAGGGATGAGGCGAGCAGGCTAGGGGAAGGCTTGCGAAGAAGATCCGGGCCGAAAGGCCATGGCCCTGGCGGAGGTCACTCAGGGATTATAGCAGGCGTCGTGTCGCGGATCTGACGGGCTCGCGACCTTAGAAGTTACGGTTACGCAGAGGTGGTCCGGTGGCCCACTGGCGCAGCGGGGGGCGCCGCGCCAGTCCATCCCAAATGTTCAGACGTGCCCTTACGAGGTCGCGCGCTTGGCTGTGAATTCCCGCGCGCCGCGGGGAGTCTCCACTTTGAACTTGATCTCGTTCCCGCTCACTTTGCCGGTGTAATTCATCTTCATCTCGCGCTCACCCATGCGCCGGACCACCGCGAACGAGATCTCGTCTCCGTTCACCTTGCCATCTGAGATCTCCGTCTCGCCCATGGGGTTGGAGACCGTGCCCGTCAGTTTGTCACCGTCGGCCTTGAGGGTGAAGGTCTGGACCATCGTCTGACCGCCCCGCCCGGGAGTTTCCGCTTGCCACTTGCCATCCACATCGGCGGCGAAGGCGGCCAATGCAAGCAGGGCCAGCGCGCCGAGAATTCTCGAAATCATTGATTCTATTGCTCCTTTCGAATGCCTGCCCACCCCGGGTCTGCGGGCTTTGCCCAGCCCGGCTGCCCGCAGCGTTCAGGCGTATGCACGAAACGATGGTAGCAGCGCGGCCAAGGTTACAGCAATTCCAGGATTGACATAAGGTAACTTCCTCTCCTCCCAGCCCTCCCCAGCCCTCCAGCCCTCCAGCCCTCCAGCCCTCAATCGCGCTTGCATTCCGATACGGGCAAGCATATAATCACTACTTCATGGCCCTGAGCTACGCCAGTTCGTTTAGCTTTCGATTTTGGCCCTTCGCCTGAATCGGATCGAGTGGCGTTGCCTTAGAAACCAGGAATCACCCAGTTCAACAAGCGACCCACTCGAGAGGGTGGGTTTTTGTTTTACCCGGCAGCCGCTTCCGAGCGAGGGACCGGACCCGGCCCGCCGCATGCGCATGACTCCGCTTTGGGGCCATGCCTACCGGAATCGGACCCTATCGCCGGGCTGCCACGGCACCGAATGGAGTAGAGAACAATGATCGTCTCGATGAAACTGCACGCCACCAGGGAGGAGATTGACCGCGTCTGCGAGCGCGTCCAGGAGTTCGGCTATCGGGTTCATTCGATCGAGGGAGAGGAGCGAGTTGTGATTGGCATCGTCGGAACGGGTGACGTCACCGCCTGCCTCGAGTCGATCGAGGCCATGCCCGGCGTCGAAAAGGCCGTCCGCATCTCGGCGCCCTATAAGTTCGTCAGTCGCGAGTTCCGGCCCGCCAAGACGCTGGTCCGCGTCGACGGTCACGAGATCGGCGGCGATCAGTTCATCGTCATGGCGGGGCCTTGCTCAGTCGAAAGCGAGCGCCAGATCATGCAGGCTGCCGAGGCGGTCGCCGCGGCCGGCGCGCACCTGCTGCGCGGCGGCGCCTTCAAGCCTCGCACGTCGCCCTATGACTTTCAGGGCATGGAGATCGACGGCCTCCGGCTGCTGCGCAAGGCCAAGCAGGCGACCGGTCTCGCGATCGTAACGGAAGTGATGAGCGACCGCGACGTTGAGCTGGTGGCCGAGTACGCCGACGTCATGCAGGTGGGCGCCCGCAACATGCAGAATTTCGTGCTGCTCAAAGCGCTCGGCCGCTGCGGCCGGCCGGTGCTGCTCAAGCGCGGCATGAGTTCGACCATCAAGGAGCTGCTCATGTCAGCCGAGTACGTGGTGGCGCATGGCAATCCCAACGTGATCCTTTGCGAGCGCGGCATCCGGACCTTCGAGACCGCGACGCGCAACACCTGCGACATCGCCGCCGTGGCCCTGCTGAATGAGCTGACGCATCTTCCCGTCATTCTCGACCCCAGCCATGCTACCGGGAAGCGCAGCCTGGTGCCGGCGGTCTCCCGCGCGGCGGTGGCCATCGGCGCCGACGGTATCATCGTCGAGGTCCACCCCTGCCCGGAGAAGGCGATCAGCGATGGCGCCCAGTCGCTGCACATCGAGGAATTCGAGGCCATGATGGCCGACCTGGCTCCCTACATCGAGCTGTGGAAGGCGGCCAGGATGACACTGGCGGCCGTGGCCGTGTAACCACCCCCCTCCGCATACCCGCTTGCGAACGCGCCCGGGGCGCCGCCAGACCACGGCACGCCGCGACGGTGATCGGTGGTACTACGGCGCAGCGCTCGGCGTGATTCGGGTCCATCGCCGGATGACAGTGGCGGCTGGGGCAGTGTAACCTTCAGTAGTGACCTACAAGCCGCGGCCATGGCAGCTCGCCGCCATCATGATCGGGGTCTGTCTGGCGATCGTTGCCGGTCTGCTGGTATTCGGGCACAAGGGCCGGCTGTCGAGCCAGGACCTGGCAGGCTACCTTCCGCGTCCGGACTCGCCTCGCTTCTTCCTGGACTTCGCCGCCCTGCGCGAGTCGGGCGTGCTCGACCGTCTGGTCGGATCCCGAGTCGCTGAAGAGCCGGAGTACCGGAAGTTTGTCGAGGGAACCGGCTTCGATTACCGGACCGACCTCGACCGGGTGCTTGGGACCGTCGAGGGCGAAACCGTCCGCCTGGTGGTCACCGGCCGCTTCAATTGGCGGCGGCTGATTGCGTACGCCAACGGCAGCGGCGGCAACTGCCACAATGGCTTTTGCCGCGTCCCCGGCAGCACTCCCAAACGGGCGATTTCGTTCTATCCGATCCGGCCGGACGTGATGGCGCTCGCCTTCGCTCCCGATGGTTACGCCGCGAGCTCGATTCAGCGGAATGGCGGGCCGGCGAACCTGGCGGTGCCGGCGCAGCCGGTCTGGCTGTTCCTGCCCGCGGCGGCGCTCAAGTCCGCCGCCACGCTCCCACAAGGGACCAGGCTCATCGCGCGCGCGCTCGAAGCGGCCGAGAACGTCTGGCTCACCATGGGTCCCGACGGGGAACGTTTCGAAATCGCCATGGACGTGACCTGCCGCACCCCCGAGGAAGCCGCGACCATGAAGGCGCAGCTCGAGGGCGTCACGGCGATGCTGCAGAAACTGATCGCGCGGGAAAGCGCGGCGCATAGCACGGTGCGCCGTCACCACCACTCCCTGACGGTCGTGGCTCAGAACGCTTCCGCTGATTTGACGGCACTTACTGAGCCGCGCGCGTCAGCAAGCGGTTCGAAATCCTGTCGGTGACGAACTTCGGCTAACGGCCGTTCACCCTGGAGTGGCCGCGGAGAGCGCCGCGTGAGGAACTTGGCGGGAATGCGGGTCAGTTCAGGAAATACGTGCGATAAAGCGTATCGCGCTGCTTGGGAACAAAGCCCGCGTCGCGGATCATCCGGCGGAGCTCCTCTTCGCTGGCCTTGTGCCGGGCGCCGGCCTGCGAGACGACGTTCTCCTCGATCATGATGCTGCCGACGTCGTTGCCGCCGAAGCGGAGTCCGACCTGGCAGGTCTTCAAACCCTGGGTGACCCAGGAGGACTGCACGTTCTCGAAATTCTCCAGGTAAAGGCGCGCGATCGCGAGCGTCTTGAGGTACTCGACGGCGGTCGCCTCCTCTTTCACAAAGCGTCCGAGCGAAGTGTTCTCGCGCTGGAAGGTCCACGGGATGAAGGCCGTGAAGCCGCCGGTTTCTTCCTGGAGGCTGCGGATCAGCTCCAGATGATTCATGCGTTGCTCGAGCGTTTCGCCGCAGCCGAACATCATGGTGGCGGTCGTGCGCATGCCCAGCTCGTGCGCCGAGCGATGCACGGCCAGCCACTCGCCGGTCGAGCATTTCAGGCGGCTGATGCGGTGGCGCACCGCGTCATCCAGGATCTCGGCGCCGCCGCCGGGAATCGAGTC
>JACOTZ010000356.1 GCA_016178155.1 Acidobacteriota bacterium | reverse complement strand
TCGCTTCGCGCAGTCGCGCGGCCTGACTGACAATCTCGCCGGCCTGGAAAACCGGCTCGGTCGGCCCGAGGCCGGTGAGGTACAGCTCGATGATATCGCCGGGGCGCGCCGGGCGGCCTGTGGACACCACTGCCGGATCGGCGACAGGCGTGGCGGTGCCGGCGTGCAGCGCGGCGATGCTGCGGCCGTTGAACGTAAAGAAGCCGGGCGAGTGAGTCTGGAGCGTCGCGGTGGCGACATCGCTGCGCAGTTCGTTGGCACGGCCGGGGTTGAGAATGACGCGCACCTCGACGGGGCCGGTTTGCGTGATCGTAGGAACCTGGGCGTTGATCTGGTCATTCTGGACGTAGGTGACCGGGACCCGCTGACCGGCGACCTCGACGGCGATGCAGCCGAGCTCGTTGGGGAAGCGATTGTCGCGGATATCGCCCGCGGTGACGGTACGGCTGCGGCCGGGAACCTGGAAGTTGAGTCCGAAGAGGCTGAACAGCGCGTTCATCGAAAGCGGAGGCTGGAAGGAGGCTGCATTGCCCACGGCGCGCAGCGTCGGGCGAGTGGTGAGGGTGCAGGCGCCTTCGTTGCGCACCGTCAGATTGGCAAGGTAGATGCGGTCGCCCTGGTTATTGCCACTGTTATTGGCGGCGTTACCTGCGACGTAGATGATGACGTCGCCGACGTCGTCCGACGGCGGCGTCCACTCGATTTCCCAGGTTTTGCTGCCGGTGGTGCCGACGCTGGTGCCTTCACTGGTGTGGAGGGCGAACTCAAGCTGCGCGCCGCAGCCGTCCGAGGGCTTCGCCGCGCCGCGCGCAGTACCATCGTCGCATCGCACCTGCACTTCCGAGCTCACGGGCGCGAAGCTGCCTGCCATCTTGGTTTCATCCGCCACCTGACGCGCCGTGAGCTGGAAGCCCCAGCGCGTTGCTTCGGGGTGCTCGACAGTGACGAAAATGGTCTGTCTCACCCCAGGAGTGTAGTTGCCGGCGCGGATGGTCACGCGGCCGCGCGGATCGGACTTCGCGTCGCCGAGCGTGGTGATGCGGTGGCACGCGGAGCAGTCAAGCCCGCCATCGGCCGGAACGCCGGACCGTTTGAGAGGCGGGCCGGAGCTGAAGGCAAAGAGCGCAATGGGCGCTGCCGCCGCGACTGCGAGGAAGAGTTTGCAGTTCGTGTTCAAGA
The DNA here is from genome assembly GCA_016178155.1 of Acidobacteriota bacterium. Taxonomy (GTDB): domain Bacteria; phylum Acidobacteriota; class Terriglobia; order Bryobacterales; family Bryobacteraceae; genus JACOTZ01. The sequence goes on along the minus strand of JACOTZ010000356.1, from coordinate 1,379 downwards.
TTGTCCCCCCTTAACGTGAATGGTCACCTCTGCACTGTAATGAACGTATTGCCTTGCGTGGAACGGCCGGCGATTTCGGCCGTGACCGCCACGTCGCCGTTCGCCACGTTGTCGGGCACGGCGACATTGATCTGGTACAGATGCGCGAAGGTCGGGCTCAGGCCCGCATAGGTCGGATCGACGGCGACATCGCCGAAGCGGACGCGCACGGGGCTGGTGGTGCTCGCGATGCCGGTCGCGATCTGTCCGGCGGCGAACGCGGGATCAGTAGGGCCGAAGCCCACGGCGAACAGCGACAGAATGTCACCTGGACGAGCAGCCCGCGTGGTGAGGCCGGGGACCAGGTCGGGCCGGGCGATTACGGTTCCTTGAGTCGCGTGAACGGCGGCGATGTACTTGCCGCCCTCGACTCCGAGAACGAGGAACGCGGGCGAAATGGCCTCCTTGGTCACGCTGACGGGATCGCTGCGCTGGCCGCCATTGATCACGACCACACTGACGGTTCCGGTGTCGCCGCTGTCGGGCACCAGCACATTGACCTGACCGGGACTCACGAAACTGGGGAAGGCGGCGACGCCGCCGACCTCGACGCTGACATTGTCGAGCGAAGCAGGCAGGCGGCCGTCCTGGATGTCCGAGCCCTGCAGCGCACGCGTGCCGCCCGCGAGGTTGGTCCCGTAGATCTCAATCCAGGTGGCGGAGGAGATTGTGGAGGCGCGGGTGCTCGCGACGACGACACCTCCCTGGCTGATGGCCGGCCGCACGGGCGCGGAGCCGGGTGTGAGGTCGGCCGTGGCGGTGTAGATCTTATCGCCGGTGTTCTGGTCGTTGCCGTTCGCGGCATTGCCGGCGACGAAGAAGCGGACGGGGCCAACGTCGGTTGCGGGGGCGGTCCATTCGAACGTGAAAGAGCCTTGCGGCCTGGGGGCAGTGTGCTCGATGAACTCAAGGATGTTGTTTTGGCAGTTGCCGCTGTCGGTACGCACTTGACTGTTTTCGCATATGACCTGCACTCCCTCGGCCCGGATGAACCGGCCCGCCTGGCCGTTCGTGAGATCGCTGGTCGGCCGCGAGCTGGCCTGGAAGCCGAAGACGCGGGCGGTGCCGTCGGTAATGGTGACGGTGACCCGTTTCGTGCCGCCGGGAGTATAGGTATTGCCGCCTTCAAAAGAAAGCTCCACGCGGCCGCCGCCGCCATTCAGTTCGGTACCCGTATGGCAGCCGGACTCATTGCAGGTCCGGTCGCCAGGGGCGCCTGTTTTGCGCGGATCAGGACCGAATTTAAGGCCGTACATGAGGACCGGAACGATGGAAAGAATCGCCGCAGATTTGGCCCAGAAACTCTTGTTAGTGATCGACATACTTCTGTGTAAACCCGG
>JACOTZ010000355.1 GCA_016178155.1 Acidobacteriota bacterium | reverse complement strand
GACACATTTCCTCTGGAGGGGATTTGATGAAGGTTAGAGTTCTGGCTGCATTTCTTTGCCTCGGCTACGCGGTCGACGCATCCGGCCAAACGTTCGGTGAGATCACCGGTACCGTGGCGGACCCGTCAGGCGCCGCCGTCACCAACGCGACTGTCACTGTCAAGAACACGGCCACCGGGCAGGTGCGCACGATCCAGACCAACGATGTCGGAAACTGGACCGTGCCCTTTCTCGTGCCCGGGATCTACGATATTGAAGCCAACATGCCGGGCTTCAAGTCCGCGACCCGCAAAGGACTCATCCTGCAGGTCGGCGACACCGCGCGCGTGGACTTCAAGCTCGAAGTCGGCAGCGTCGCGGAGAGCATCGAAATCCGGGCGACGGCGCCGCTGCTGAGCACCGAAAACACTGCGGTCGGGACCGTCATCGAGAACAAGCGGATCGTTGAGTTACCGATCAACGGCCGTAACTTTTTGAACCTGGTCCGGCTGAGTCCGAATGTGACCGCGGAGCAGGGCTCGGGCGGCCAGGCCAATGACCGGCAGGGCGGCGAGCGCGCCAACCAGTCGATTTCGATCGCCGGCCAGCGCATGCAGTTCAATCGCTACACGCTCGACGGCGTCGAGAACACGGATGTGAATTTCAACACCTTCATCGTGCGGCCTTCGATCGACGCGCTGCAGGAGTTCAAGGTGCAGACCGGCATCTACTCGGCCGAGTACGGCCGCGCCACTTCCCAGATCAATGCCACTACGAAATCCGGAACGAATAGTTGGCACGGCGCCGTGTTCGAGTTCCTGCGCAATGACAAGCTTGACGCGAAGGAATGGCGCAACGATGGCGACAAGAACCCCTTCCGCCGGAATCAGTTCGGGTTCTTTCTCGGCGGCCCCGTCGTTATACCGAAGCTTTTGAACGGTAAGGACAAGCTGTTTTTCATGACCAACTACGAGGGCCTGCGCGAGGTGAAGACGCTGCAGGGCACGGCCAGCGTGGCGACGGACCGGATGCGGAGCGGCGACTTCTCGGCGGCCGGCCGCAACATCTTCGATCCGCGGACGCGCACCTATAACGACCTCGGCCAGGCTGTCTCCGCTCTTCCGTTTGCAAACAACACCATTCCGGCCAGCCGCTTTCACCCGACCGCTCTGAAACTGCTCGAGTTCTACCCGCGGCAGACCGTCCCGGGCGACACGATCACGCGCAACTTCATCCGCAACCGCAGGCGGCCCATCACACAGGACCAGTTCACGACCCGCATCGACTTCAACGAGAGCGCCAGCTCGAACTGGTTCGGCCGCTTCAGCTGGGGCGACGAATTCGAGCGCCGGCTCGCCGCCTTCGAGCAGCAGGAGGGCAGGACCAGCACCAAAATCTACCAGACCGTTCTCTCTAACACCCGCACGCTTACGCCGACGGTAGTCAATGAGTTCCGTTTCGGCTACAACCAGATGCAGAACGACCAGCTCCTGCGTTACGCTTACGAGCGCGACGTCACGACGGAACTCAACATTCCCGGTTTGAGCTCGCCGATTGAGGCCGCCTGGGGCACACCGAGCATCGGCCTGGAAAACGGCCTCAGCGGTTTCGGCGAGTCCAGCGAAGGGCCGTACGTCAATCGCAATCACACGTTCCAGTTTCTGGACAACGTATCCCTGATCCGCGGCAGCCATACGCTGCGTTTCGGCGGCGAGCTCCGGCGCGACCGCTACAACCAGGTCGGAAATCAATTCCCGCGCGGCTCATTCATCTTCCAGTCGAAGGCGACCTTCGACACCGCGAACCGCGCCTCGACCGGACATTCATTCGCCGACTACCTGCTGGGCGAGAGCCGGCGCTCCGAGCGTGCGCTCGGCATCGCCAATACCATGTTCCGCGCCACTTTCTTCTACCTCTATTTCGAAGACACCTGGAAGCTGACGAACCGGCTGACGCTGAACCTCGGGGTGCGCTATGAAAACTCGCCGCCCTGGAGCGACAAGTACCGGGGCGTCATGAACGTTCAGATGTTCGATCCGGGAGTAGGCCCGGATGGGTTGCTGCCGAACTCGCAAGTCCCGATCTTTGTCAGGCCGGGCGAAGGCGATTTCCACCAGGGACTCGGGTATCACTTCCACGATGCCATCCCGAAGGCCGTCGGCGACGAACACCTCGGCCATGCGCTCATTCAGCGCGACAACAATGACTGGGCGCCGCGCATCGGGATAGCCTACAGCCCGACCGACCGCTGGTCGATCCGCACCGGCATCGGCGTGTTCTACACCCAGGACACGGGCAACCCGCGCTTCGACATGGGCCGCAATCTCGGAGGGCGCGGCCGCTTCGAATCGAGTGAAGAACGCCCCAACTCGAACCTCACCGATCCCTGGTCGTTCGAGCGTGCCGCATTCCAGTGCACCGGCTGGTCCGGAGTCTGCCTCGGTCCGCCATACGTGCTCGGCAATATCGTAGGCCGGCGCACGCCGTACGTGCTGCAGTACATGTTCAACGTGCAGCGGCAGGTCACGGACAACATCGCTCTCGAAGTCGGCTACATGGGCAATGGAGGACGGAAGCTCGAGCGGTTGCGTGCATACAATGAGGCCGTATACCGCACCGGCCCGAGCGACGCCCGCTCGCTCAGCCAGCGCACACCCTGGCCCGCGTACGGGCGCATCCAACAGGTGGACAACAGCGTCGTTTCGAACTACAATGCGCTGAACCTCAAGCTCCAGCAGCGCTTCTCGAAAGGGCTGACCTATCTGATCGGGTATACATGGTCAAAAGCCATCGACAACGGCAGCGCCATCCGAACCAACAACGGCGACCGCCTGTTCCCGAACTACAGCTATGACCTGGGGCACGAGCGCGGCTTATCGCAGTTCCACACTGGCCGCCGCTTTGTGGCATCGTTCATCTACGAGCTGCCGTTGGGCATGGGCCGAACATTCGCCAACTCCAGCCGCGCGCTCGATGCCGTAATCGGCGGCTGGCAGCTCGGCAGCATTATCACCTTCTCGGACGGTACCCCCGTGAATGTCGGTAATATCGGAGACCGTGCCAACATCGGGGTGGAAAACTGGCCCGATGGCACCGGCATCAGTCCGATTCCGAGCGTCCGCAGCGCGAGCAAGTTCTGGGAGATCCGGGCATTCGATCCGACTAATCCCGATCTGCAGTTTCGCAGCGGGACCGCAGGCAGAAATATCCTCTTGTCCCCAGGCATCAGGCAGTGGGACTTTTCCATCGCCAAGCACTGGACGCTCTTCGGGGGCGATTCCCCGCACCGCCTGGAGTTCCGCTTGGAATCGTTCAACTTTGCGAATCATCCGAACTGGGGCTCGCCGGCCGCCGACGTGCGATCGCCGTCTAATTTCGGCGTGATCACGGGCGCTCGAACGATGCGCGAGAACCAGTTCGCGCTCAAGTACATGTTCTGATATGGAGTGACCCGGCCAAGTCCACGCGGAAGCTGACAGTCTAACTTCCAGGAGTCAGGCGGGCTTTTCGTGGCTCAGGGCCGACGCAACATTAATTGATCTTTCGAAATCGGAAAGCGATCATTACGAGATGCTTTGAGGGGCGCCATCGGCGGATCCCTGTACTGCCTGG
>JACOTZ010000100.1 GCA_016178155.1 Acidobacteriota bacterium | reverse complement strand
TGTGGGGCGCGCGCCCACGCCCGCGCACGATGCCCAGGGTCGTGGTCCGGCCATCAAAAAGGCCCGGCGCGTTGCACGCCGGGCTGTCGAGTATAAGGGGCAAATTGCGCTCGAGTCGTCCGACCCGAGACATTGCCCACTGGCTGGGATGTTTGGGCTCGCCGGGAGCGCGCGGCTTGCGATCGCCGCTGAGCCGTTCTCCTCCGGCTACCTTCGCTCGCGGACCAGCCCCGCTGGCGGCGCGACGCACTTGCGAGGTCACCGGAAGGTCCTCGGGGCCGAGCCGGATTCGCATTGCGCCTCCACCGTGTTTGAGTGACGCTTTCGGTCCCGCCCGATCTCGCCATCACCGTGAGGGCGCGCAACCGTGCAGTCATGCATGCAGGTACTTACCCGCGAGCTTCAGGCTCTCCTCAAGCGATCTCCGCGCCGCATCGTCGAGCGGTTCGCCCTTCTGCCGGCAGCGGACGTTCCGGAACACGCCGCGGAGTTGCAACAGGTACTTCAGCGCCGGCAAACCGTACGCCTGGACTTGGTGGATCAGCACCGCGGCTTTGCCGAACCGCTCGAACGCCTCCTCCCGCTTGCCCGCCCGCCACAGATCCCACGTCTGCGCGTACAAATCGGCGAAGCCGCAGGCCGGCATGGTGCCCGACGAGCCCCGCGCCAGCTCGTCGAGAAATGTTCGCCCGTGCCCGCCCGTGAATACGCCCGCAATCAGATCTTTCGCGGTGGCCCGGTACTCGCTGATCCGCGGCAGCGTTCGTCCGGCTTCGTCCTTCACGTAGCGCAGAGAAGGCACCGCGCGCGCCATCTCGATCACGAAGCCGACGCTCATCTCCCCGACCGTCTGCACGAACAGCGGCAGCCCGCATTCCCGGCCGATCGCGGCGTAGTACGCGGCAATCTGCTCGTGGTTTGTCGCGCCTTGCGGCGGCAGCGCGATGATGGCGTCCGGCCCGAGCTTCGCGGCATGGCGCGCGAACTTCCGCGCTTCCCCGGCGTCTCGCCCCTGCACGCCGATCACGATCGCCGGCCGCAGCCTCCGCCCGGCCCGCACCAGCGCCTCGGCGCCCGCGAAGCGCTCCTCCATCGAGAGCGTCGCGTACTCGCTCGCGAGCTGCGGCCACACCATGCCCTGAACGCCCGTGCGCTCCAGGAACTGCGCTTCACGCTCGAGCACCGCCAGGTCAAGCCGGTCCTCTTCGGTGAACGGTGTCTGCAGAATCGGAAAGACGCCTTCCAGCCGCTTCCGGACGTCCGCGCCCGCGCGCCCCGCCACCAGCAGAGGGCCGCTCAGTTTCAGGAATTCGCGCCTGCGCATTCAGTTACCTCCCGAAGAGGACACTGTAACCGATTTTGGAGACCGCCGCGCCCGTGCCTCCTACGAGCGGGCTCGGGTTAACTCCAGCCGCTCACCGTGAATGTGACCGAGGCAGCCGAGCACCGCGGCCATCTCGCGCAGGGCCGGCTTCACTCCCGGCGGCCACGCCCGCCGGACCGCGCGATAGTATGCCCGCAGCAGGGCGTAGTCGGCGCGCAGCAGGTATTCCTCGAAGGCGCGGACACGATAGTCGCCACCCGTGTGCCGCAGCAGATAACGCAAGACTTGGTAATCGTGGTCGAGCGAGTCGAAGATCTCCGGGTCGGGAGCCGTGCCGATCTGGTCCGCCAGGCCGACATAGGCGAGTTGATTCTCCCGCGCGGTCCGTCGGCTCAGTGCCTTTCCGGGAAGATTGCGCAGCAGCATCAGCAGACTGTAGCGAAACCAGTACACGAACATCATCACGCTCGCGCACAAGACTATGACACTGGTTGCCACCGCAACTCGATTGTAAGCGGAAATGCCCCGGATCGCACCACCGTCAGGTGTGGCCTGTAGTACTAGTTCGGAATGGTACTACACGAGTGGATCCTTCTCCAGAAACTCGCAGTCCCTCCGCTGCCGGGGCGACTCCGGCGCGACTTTCCCGGCTCGAATCACCGCGGCCTGCCCGGCGGTGAGCAGCCGGCACGATAGCGCCATCACGGCGTGCCCCCGGCAATCCGCTTCCCACGGGCGCCACCCCGCGTCCCAAAATCGGACAAACGTGGGGCCACCGCTTTCCGTATCCTATTCATGAATATCCAGTTCGGGCTGGCAATCAAGGTGCGCTGCATCCGGTTCACGCGTGCGGCACGCGCCAGGTTGCCGGTTTGAAGGAGGTAAATGTGCGTCTCGTGATTGCATTGGTTGCGGCGGCAGCGCTTCTCCATGCCGCCGAAATTGAAGACAGGCTGACCAAGTCGGCGCCGGCGAAGGCCGGCGGACGGCTGACGCTCGACGCTGAGTACGGGTCCGTGGAAGTCATGCCCGGGGCCGCAAACGCGGTGGAGGTGGAAGTTTACCGTAAGGTGGACGCGCCCGACCGGTCCAGGTCGGAGCGGATCTTGCGGGATTTCGATCTTCAGGTCTCGGAAGCTGCCGGTGAAGTGACCGTGCGAGGCATCTTCACGGAAGGCTGGAAGGCCCGAGGCGACCTGGGGCGCGGCGACCAGCGGCTCTGCCGGGACGACAAGTGCCTCGAATACGCCCGTTATCTGAAAGCGCATCATTACAAGGTGCGGGTGCCCACGCAGTTCAACGTAAACCTGACCACTCATGGCGGCTCGATCGAGGTTGGCGATCTCGAGGGCGAAGCGCGCGCGAAGACATCGGGCGGGTCGCTGAAGTTCGGCCGCATCGCCGGACCGGTCTGGGGCCGGACCTCGGGCGGCGGCATCACGCTCAGCGGCACCAAGGGACCGGCCGATGTCCGCACCTCCGGCGGAAGCATCCGGATCGGCGACGTGTCGGGTTCGGTCGAGGCCCAGACCTCAGGCGGCTCGGTGCACATCGAGCGCGCGACCGGCAAGGTGATGGCGCGAACCTCGGGCGGCAGCGTCACCGCGCGCCTGACGGCGCAGCCGGCGGCGGACTGTTCGCTCACCACCTCGGGCGGCAACGTGACGGTCTTCGTGGCCGAATCGATCAAGGCTGATCTCGATGCCAGCACCAGCGGCGGGCGTGTGGTCACGGACATCCCGACCCTGGCGCCCCGCGAGATCAGCCGCCGCTCCGTCAAAGCGCAGCTCAACGGCGGCGGCCCGCGGTTGTATCTGCGCACTTCCGGCGGCAGCATTCATGTCCGCAGGGCGGGTGGCGGAACGGCTTCGCTGTAGCCTGCATCTGGCGGCGTCACCATGTCCGTACGCGTTCCGAGCCGCGACTGCCAAGGGAGCGGTGTGCGCCGGCAAGTAGACCGCCGTCCGCCGCGCAGGGCGGCGCCGGCAGCAGGCCGGACCCCGGGCCCACCTCGAAATCGCCCGGGAAAGGAGATCCCCGGTTTGGGAGAATAGACAGTAACCTTAATGGCCACGAACACATTGCAGACGCCCGGAACTACCTCCGCGCAACCGGCCGCAACCCGCGCGTATCGCGTGCTGATTGCCGATGACCAGCGCGATGTGCTCGAAGCGCTGCGGCTGCTGTTGAAGGCGGAGCGCTACCAGACCGATCTGGCCACGTCGCCCTCGGCCGTGATCCACGCGTGCGAATCGAGCGAGTTCGACGCGGTGCTGATCGACCTGAATTACACGCGCGACACTACCTCGGGCGAAGAGGGTCTCGATCTGCTCACCAGGATTCAGGGGATTGACCCGACCGTACCGGTCATCGTGATGACGGCCTGGGGCAGCGTCGAGCTTGCGGTCGAGGCGATGCGCCGCGGTGCGCGTGACTTCATCCAGAAACCCTGGGAGAACGCGCGCCTCCTGTCCGTCCTGCGGACGCAGGTCGCACTGGGCCAGGCGCTGCGCCGGGGTCAGCGGCTCGAGGCCGAGAACCGGCTGTTGCGCGCCGAGGGTCGCCCGCTCATGATCGCCGAATCGCCGGCCATGCAGCCCGTCCTCCAGCTCATCACGCGCGTGGGTCCTTCCGACGCGAACGTGCTGATCACGGGCGAGCCGGGCAGCGGCAAGGAGGTGGTTGCGCGCACTTTGCACGCGGTCAGCGAGCGGGCGTCGCGTCCGCTGATCACGGTGAACGCCGGGGGACTCGCCGAAGGCGTCTTTGAAAGCGAGCTGTTCGGGCACGTCAAGGGCGCGTTCACCGACGCCAAGACGGATCGCGTCGGCCGTTTCGAGCTCGCTGACGGCGGCACGCTCTTCCTCGACGAGATCGCCAACGTTCCGCACAACCTGCAGGCGAAGCTGCTGCGCGTGCTCGAGATCGGCGAGATGGAGCGCGTTGGATCCTCCAAGACCAAGCGCGTGGACGCGCGCATTATCTCCGCCACCAACGCGAACCTCGCGGAAGAGGTGGCGCAGGGCCGCTTTCGCCAGGACCTGCTGTTCCGCCTGAACACGATCGAGATCCACCTGCCGCCGCTGCAGGAGCGCAAGGAAGACATTCCGCTGCTGGCGTCGCATTTCCTCAGCGTGTATGCCCAGCGCTATCGCAAAAGACTGAGCGGCATCGAACCGGCCGCGATGGGGGCGCTGCTTGAACATCCCTGGCAGGGCAACGTGCGCGAACTCAATCACGTGGTGGAGCGCGCTGCGCTGCTGGCGCGGGACACCACCATCCGGCTGGGTGATCTGGCTCTGCGCACCGGCCGCGAGGGCCACGCCAGGCTGGAGGAAATGAGCCTCGAGGAAGTGGAAGCGTTTCTCATCAAGAAAGCGCTCGCCAAGTTCAACGGCAACGTGAGTCAGGCGGCGAATGCGCTGGGGCTGAGCCGAAGCGCGCTCTACCGGCGGTTGCAGCGCTACGGTCTGTAGCAGCGCCTTCGTGGTGGCGCTTCTCTCCGCCGACGAGCGCGTCCGCCGGTTCCGCTACGGGCCCGACACGGCTTGCGTGGAGGTTCCCTGCCGGCCACTGATTATGCCCAGCCTTTGGCGCAAACCGAAGATCACGCACGAGCGCCGTGTGCAGTGGATGGCGCTGGCGGCGGGCTTTCCCGCGGTGCTGACGGTCATGATCATTCTGCTGGCCGGCGACTACACGCCCAAGGTGCGCTGGACGCTGGGCATCGTGATCTTCGGCTTTTGGCTCGGTTTCGCAGCCGCGATTCGCGAGCGCGTGGCCTCGCCGCTGCGCACCCTGGCGAACCTGCTCGAAGCGATGCGCGAGGGCGACTACTCCATCCGCGCGCGCGGCGCCCGCAGCGAGGATGCGCTGGGCGAGGTGATGCAGCAGGTCAACGCCATGAGCTCGACCTTGCGCGCGCAGCGGCTGGGCGCGCTCGAGGCCACAACCCTGCTGCGCAAGGTCATGGAAGAGATCGATGTCGCCATCTTCGCCTTCGACGCCGCGCAGAAGGTGCGGCTGGTGAACCGGGCGGGCGCGAGGCTGCTGGCGCGCCCGGCCGAACGCCTGCTCAGCCTCAGCGCCTCGGATCTGGATCTCGCCGGCTATCTCCAGGGCGAGGAACGCCGCACCCTGGCGCGCACCTTTGCCGGCGGAACAGGCCGCTGGGGCATCACTCGTACGGCCTTTCGCGAAGGCGGCCTGCCGCACCAACTGCTGGTGATCACGGACCTCACGCAGCCCCTGCGGGAAGAGGAGTTGAAGGCATGGCAGCGGCTGGTGCGCGTGCTCGGGCACGAGCTGAACAACTCGCTCGCGCCCATCCAGTCGCTCGCCGGGAGCATCGAGTCAATCCTGGCGATGAGGCCGCTGCCGGAAGATTGGGAAGAAGACGTGCGGCGCGGGTTGTCGATCATCCGCGCACGCAGCGAAGCGCTCAGCCGATTTCTGGGCGCCTACGCACGGCTCGCCAAGCTGCCCCGGCCCACTTTCCAGGCCATCGAGCTGGAGACCTGGATCCGGCGCGTGCTGGCGATGGAGACCCGCCTGTCTCCCGCGCTCGAACCGGGTCCGCCGGTACAGATCCAGGCCGACCCGGATCAGCTCGAACAGGTGCTCATCAACCTGGTGCGCAACGCCGCCGACGCGTCGCTCGAGGACGGAGGGCACGTCTACGTCAGTTGGTCCAGAAACGGGGACAAGCTCAGCGTTTACGTCCGCGACGACGGGCCGGGCTTATCAAATACCGCCAACCTGTTTGTGCCGTTCTTCACGACCAAGCCCGGCGGCTCGGGCATCGGACTCGTGTTGAGCCGTCAGATCGCCGAGGCGCATGGGGGCACGCTGACGCTGCAGAATCGCGGGGACGCGCGAGGCTGCGAGGCCTGCCTGACGCTGCCGCTGTAACCTGCTTGTCTCCGGCGGTTCACGCCGTTTGCGGAAACGTGCGATCCCGCACTTCTCAGCAGCGGGTTTGCGCCGCGCTCCACGACGCGCGCCTTCGGCTTTGTCTCAGACGCACGGCTACCGCGGCTTGCGAGTGGGCCGTTCTGCTGTGCAGGCTAAGCTAGTGTCATAAAGTCTACACTTTATCGCTACAGCTTGACATGTCAGTACCCGCCGCGGTAGCATCTGTTTCACTTGTCTTGTTCAAAGGGGGGAAGCATGACAATTCGAATGATCCGTGCACTCATCGCTTGTGTCGCCCTGTGTGTACCGGCGATGCTGCTGGCGCAGACGTCCGACGCCGTTCTCGTCGGAATCGTCAGTGATCCATCGGGTGCGGCGATCGCCGGCGCCCGGGTGGCGGCCGTCAACACGGCCACCGGCATCAGCCGCGAGACGCTCACCAACGAGTCGGGCGCGTACCGCATCGGCCCGTTGGTGCCGGGCACTTATGAGGTGCGCACGTCCATGGCAGGGTTCAAGACGAAGGTCCAGACGGATGTCGTGCTGCAGACGGGCGCGGTGCTCAAGGTCGACATGTCGCTCGAGGTGGGCGAGGTTTCCGAGCGCATCGAAGTCACCGCCGTCGCACCCATGCTGCAGACGCAGGAGACTTCCGTGGGCGGCGTCATCACCACGCACCAGCTCGAGCGGATACCGGTGAACGGCCGCAACTACACGCGGCTGCTGGTGCTCATGCCCGGCACCAGTGACGTCCGCCGCAGCCAGGGCCGGGGCGACCTCTCGGGAACACAGATGGTTTCTGTAAACGGCCAGCGCACCCAGGACAACAACTACACCGTCGATGGCATCGATAACAACATGATGTTCATGAACTCGCCCGGCGGCTCGCCTCCCATGGACTCGATCCAGGAGTTCCGGGTAGCCACCGGCAACTCGGCGGAGTATGGGCGCTCGGCGGGCGCGAACGTGAATCTTGCCATCAAGTCGGGCACCCGGGACCTGCACGGCAGCGCCTACTGGTACGTCCGCAATGACAAGTTTGACGCCAACGACTGGTTCGCGAATCGCCAGTCGCGCGGCAAAGTGCCGTTCCGGCAGAACCAGTACGGTTTTGCGCTGGGGGGTCCTGTGCTGCTGCCCAAGCTGTACAACGGCCGCGACAAGACCTTCTGGTTCGTGAGCTGGGAAGGATTCCGCTGGCGTCGCGGCCAGACGGCGCAGGCGACTGTGCCGCTGCCGGCGATGCGCACCGGCGATTTCTCCGTGCTTTCAGAGAAAATCTACGATCCGCTGACAGGGCGGCTCGACTCGCAGGGCCGCATCATCCGGGATCCGTTCCCGGGTAACATCATCCCGGCGAACCGGATTAACCCGGGCATGAAGTTCATCGTGGATAAGCTGATCCCGCTACCGAATCGACCGGGGACCGTCAACAATCTCCTGGCTGCCAGAGGGCAGAGCAACGATCGGGACATGGTCGTGCTGCGGGCCGACCACACCTTCGGCCCTAACGATACGATCTGGGGCCGCATGCTCGAACAGCGCGTCGGGCAGGTCATTCCCAACGTATCGGGTTTGTACGTCAGCCAGAACCGGTACGACGTCCGCAACTATGGCGGCGGCTGGAATCACGTCTTTAGTCCCACCACCGTGCTTGAGGTCAAGTACGGTTTTCAAAACCCGGACAACCCGGGCTGCCCGACATTCACCGACGGTTTGACGCGAGAAGCGATTCTCACGGGCGCGGGCGTATCCATGTTTGACCTCCAGGCGCTGTGTGACACGCGGCCGAGTTTCGACGCCCAGGGATATATGGGCGCCGGTGGCGGAGGCGGGGAGACGATCCTCGATCGCAATCATCAGTTCAGCGCCAAACTGTCGAAGGTCACGGGGCGGCACGCGCTCAAGTTCGGCGGCGGGTACACCCGGCGGAGCATGGACGCGCAATACTCGAACCCGACGAACGGAAACGCGCAGTTCTGGACGGCTCTCACGAGCTCCGTGAATGACACCGGCAGCGGCAACTCGTTCGCCTCCATGCTGCTCGGCTACCCGAGCTACATCCGGCGCGGCTTCACCATCCCGCGGCTATTCGCCCGCCAGCCGTACTTCGAAGGCTTCTTTCAGGACGACTGGCGCGTGACTGACAAACTCACCGTCAACCTGGGTCTGCGCTGGGAATCCGGCATCCGGCCGCACGACGTGAACGACGCGCTCGGCAACCTGCGCGTCACGCGCGACGAGGCGACCGGCGCCTATAAGGCGGAGCTGATGTGGGCGGGTGTGAATCCGCTGCCGGACCCGGCGACGGGGCAAGTCAACTCACCGCCAAAAACGTTCGGCTACGGCCGTTCCCTGATGGGCAACGACCACAACAACTTCGCGCCACGGCTCGGGATCGCCTACCAGGTGAACAGCAAGACCGTCGTCCGCGCCGGCGCCGGTGTCTTCTACAATTCGACGTTCATGCAGGAGATCAATGACCTGCGGAAGTTCTGGCCCTACCTGCCGCAACAGGAGATCAGCTTCAATCGTGGCGCGCAGGTCGAGTTCAGGATCACGGACCAGGGGCCGGGATTCGGCAGCACCCAGGCGATCGGCGGCTGGCCGCAGAACCCGGATAACCGCACCCCGTACTCGCAGCAGTGGAACGTGTTCGTCCAGCGGCAGCTCATGAGCGACATCACGGTGGACGTCGGCTACGTCGGATCGGCGAACCGCAAGCAGATCGGCTATCACGGGTGGAACAACGCGGTCGCCCCCGGACCCGGCCCCGTCAACCCGCGCCGTCTCCTGGCGGCTTCGGGCTTCACCGGCAATATGGACGGCGGCAGCAACAAATTCAATTCCGAGTACAATGCGCTGCAGATCAACCTGAACAAGCGTTTCAGCCGCGGCCTGCAGGTCATTTCAAATTACACCTGGGGCAAATGCATGGACGACCAGTCTTCGCTGGCCGAAGGCAAGTATCAGGACTTTCTGAACGCCCGCGCCGACTGGTCGCGCTGCAGCTACGACATCCAGCATGCTTTCAAGCTGGGCTACGTTTACGACCTGCCTTTCGGCCGCGGGCGCATGTTCGGCGGAGGCTGGCATCCCGTGGTCGACGCGGTTCTCGGCGGTTGGGCTGTCGAGGGCATTATGCAGATCCAGAGCGGCACGGCCTCGAACGTCCGCACCGGCCAGGACCGCGCGAACGTGGGCAAAACCAACGAGCGGCCGAACGTGCTGCGGAATCCGAACCTGCCGAGTGACCAGCGAACGGTTGACCGTTGGTTCGACAAGACCGCCTTTGTCCTGCCGGAACCCTTCACTTTCGGCAATGCCGGGGCCTACCTGATTGAGGACGACGGACGGCAGGTCTTTGACATCTCGATTGCCAAGAAGTTCCGCATGCTCGAGGGGCACACGCTGGAGGTTCGGAGCGAGTTCTTTAATTTTCCGAATCACCCGAACTTCGGCGCGCCGGGCTCCGGGGGGTACATCCTGGGGACGCCCGGCTTCGGCGTGATTTCGAGCGCCACTTCGGCGCGGCAGATCCAATTCGCCTTGCGCTACTCGTTCTGAGGGAGGTCGAGCGGGGCTGTGCCGCTCGATCCCTCGTGCGCGTCCGATGCGCTCAGTTCGCGCCCGGCGCGGCTCGGGTTGGCGCCTTGAATGCCATCGCCCGGCATTCCCTTGCCGGCCTGGCGTCGCGGACTTCTGTCGTCGAGAGGGATTCCCTGCCGATGCGCTACAGGAGCGACATTCAACTCAAGGGGCCGGCCCTGGCCGGCCCCGCGCCGTATAATATCGGTTGTTCCTGTTTCTCCTGCTGCTCGCCCTCTCCCTCCCTGCACTTCCCCAGGGGATGGCTACGGGCAACGTTCCCGCCGCCGCCCGCGCGAAATTCTCGGGCCTGCCCTTTCCCGTCTCGTTCGTCGATGTCGCCCGCGACGCCGGGCTGACGGCGAAGTTCGTCCTCGGCCGCTCCGACCGCAAACAATACATCGTCGAGGCCAACGGCATGGGCGTCGCCTTCCTCGATTACAACCAGGACGGCCGCCTCGACATCTTTCTCGTGAACGGCTCGCGCTTCGAGCCGTTTGCCAAGGGGCAGGAGCCCACCAATCACCTCTATCGAAACCAGGGCGCGGGAAAGTTCAGCGATGCCACGCGCGAGGCGGGGGTGGCGCGCTCGGGCTGGGGCAACGGCGTCTGCGCGGGCGACTTTGACGGCGACGGCCGCGAAGATCTCTACGTCACCTACCGCGGCCCGAACTCCCTCTACCGCAGCCAGGGCGGCGGCTCGTTCGAGGACGTGGCGGCACGCGCCGGCGTGGCAGGTCCCAGCGAGGAGTGGAGCACCGGCTGCACCTTTCTCGATTACGACCGCGACGGGCGTCTCGACCTGTTCGTGACAAGTTACGTCGCCTTCGATCTGAAAACCGTGCCGCGTCCCGGCGAGCAGGCGTATTGCCTGTTCAAGGACGCGCCGGTCTATTGCGGACCGCGCGGGCTGCCGTTCGGGACCGTGACTCTCTATCACAATCGCGGCGGCGGCCGCTTCGAAGACGTGTCGGCGGCGAGCGGGATGCGGAAGCCTGGCGGCTTCTATGCCTTCACGGCCGCGGCCGCAGACCTCAACGGCGACGGCTGGGTGGATATCTACGTCGCCTGCGACTCAACCCCCGGCCTCTACTTCCGCAACAACCGGGATGGAACCTTCACCGAGCTTGCCACGGAGGCGGGCATCGCCTACAACGAGCACGGGGCCGAGCAGGCCGGCATGGGCATCGCCATCGCCGATTACAACAACGACGGCTGGCTCGATATCACCAAGACCAATTTCATTCGTGATTACCCGAACGTCTACCGCAATCTCGGCAAAGGTCTGTATGAGGACGCGGTTGTGGCCGCCGGCCTGGCGGTCAACCCGCACTACGTCCTCTGGGGCACTGCGCTCGAAGACTTCGACAACGACGGCTGGCGCGACATCTTCCAGGTTGGCGGGCACGTCTATCCCGAGATCCAGAAGATCGATCCGGAAGAATCGTACGCCAACCCCAGGCTGGTCTATCGCAATCTAGGGAGCGGCAGGTTCGAAGACGTCTCGCGCCTCGCCGGTCCCGGCGTTGCGGCCAGGCACAGCAGCCGTGGCGCCGCCTTCGGCGACTTCGATAATGACGGCGACCTCGACGTGCTCGTGATGAACATGGACGAGCCGCCGTCGCTGCTGCGCAACGACCTCAAAAGCAGTCACCGCTGGCTGAAGGTGAAGTTGCAGGGCACGAAGTCGAATCGGAGCGGTATCGGCTCGACCGTCGTCGTGCACGCCGGCGGCAGGGTGCAGGCTGCGCCGCTTCTCAGCCAGTCCAGCTACCTCTCGGTGAACGATCCGCGGCTGCATTTCGGGCTGGGCGCAGCCCGGGCCGCGGACAAGATCGTGGTGCGCTGGGCTTCCGGCGCGGTCGAGGAGTTCCCGGGTCCACCGGCAAATGCGCTGGTGCTGCTCGTGGAAGGCAGCCGCGAAGTCAAAATTCTGTCTTGGCCGCAATGACCGCCGCATTCGCACTGCTTGTGTTTCTCAGCCAGGCGCCGGACCCGGAGGCGCTCTCCGCCCGCGCGCTGGAGTTGGCGCAGCAGAGCCGCGTGGAGGAAGCCGAGAAGCTGTGGCGGCAGGCGCTCGCGATCTCGCCCAACCTGTTCTCGGCGGCCTTCAATCTCGGGTTCACACTCTACTCGCAGGGCCGGCACGCGGAGGCCGAGCCTTATCTGGAGCGCGCCGTGCGAGCGCAGCCCAAGGATTTCAACGCGGGCTACATCCTCGGGGCCGCGCTGGCGCAGTTGGGGCGCGGCGAGGACGCGCTCCGGCAATGGCGTGCGGCTCTCGCGCTGCGGCCCGATCACGTGAAGCTGATGCAGATCATGGCGGTCGAGTACGGCAAAGGCCGTTATTTCCGCGAAGCCGCCGCGATAGCCGAACGGGCGCTCGGTCTCATCGGCGATGACGCGAGCATCTACCTGGTTGCGATCAAAGCCCATCAGGACGCCGGCGACCACCCGTCCGCGCTGCGGGTTGCCGAGCGCATGCTGCGCAAATTTCCGGAGTTGCCGCGGGCCAACTTTGAGTACGGCTACGAGCTGCATCGCGCCGGCCGCCCGGAGCAGGCATTGCCATACCTCAAGAAGGCGATGGAGTCCAAGCAGCCGTGGGAGGAGCCGTTTTTCTTCTACGGTGAGATCCTGCTGCGCGAGGGACGCGCCGCGGAGGCCGTCGCGGCGCTCCGCCAGGCGATCGAGCTGCGGCGAGACTACATCGCCGCCTGGGTGACGCTCGCCCGTGCGCTGATGCGCCTGGAGCGCTATGAAGAGGCCAAGGCCGAGCTTCTCCGCGCCGCCGGGATCGACCCGCGCCACCCGCAGCCGCACCTGCTACTTTCCCAGCTCTATCTTCGCCTCGGAGATGAGGCGCTCGCCGTCCGGGAAAAGGAATTATCACTGCGTCTCCGCCGCGAGAACCCCCAGGCCATGGAGTCGCCGCAGTCACGCCCGTTCCCCACG
Source organism: Acidobacteriota bacterium (assembly GCA_016178155.1). Taxonomy (GTDB): domain Bacteria; phylum Acidobacteriota; class Terriglobia; order Bryobacterales; family Bryobacteraceae; genus JACOTZ01. The sequence continues at coordinate 14,952 of JACOTZ010000100.1, read as the reverse complement.
CAATGACCTCACGCTCCGGCCGCGCTCTTCACAGGATGCGAGACGAACCGTGGGCGGCGGTCTCGTGCTCGCGCTTCCAGCTCATGACTCCTGACGCTGAACTTCGCGCAGCCGTCTCTCGAGATAGCGGCGCTCGCTCTCGTTAGTGACCAGCGCCAGCGCGCGCGTGTAGCTCTCAGCCGCTTCCGCGCGCGAGCCGGCGCGGCGCAGGAGATCGGCGCGTGCCGCGTGGAAGAGATGGTAGTTCTCGAGTCCGCCTTTCGCGCCGAGCGCATCGATGATGGCGAGCGCCGGCCGCGGCCCGTCCGCCATGGCGATCGCGACAGCACGGTTGAGCGAAACCACGGGCGATGGCTGCAGCCGCTCAAGAAGGTCATAGAGCCGCACGATCTGCGGCCAGTCCGTCTCGCTGGCGCGCGCCGCCTTGCAATGCTCGGCAGCGATCGCCGCCTGGAGGGCGTAGGGACCCGGCCCGCCGCGTAGGGATTCCTCGACGAGCGGCAGGGCCTCGGCGATCTGCTGCCGGTTCCAGAGGCCGCGGTCCTGCTCTTCGAGTACCACGATATCCCCCGCGTCGTCGACCCGAGCTTCCCGCCGCGCGTCATGCAACAACATGAGTGCCAGCAAAGCCGTCGCTTCCGCCGGAGGCTGAGGCGACATCAGCATCCTGAGCAGGCGGCCGAGGCGTATGGCTTCGGCGCAGAGATCGGTCCTGACCAGCCGCTCGCCACGCGTCGCGGCGTAACCTTCGTTGAAGACGAGGTAGATGACGGCCAGCACGGCGTCAAGCCGCTCGGTCATGTCTCCCCTCTCGGGGACAATGTAGGGGATACGGGCGTCGCGAATCTTGCGTTTCGCGCGCACCAGCCTCTGCGCCATGGTCGCCGTGGGCACCACGAACGCCCTTGCGATCTCGTCCGTCTCGAGGCCGCAGAGCGTACGGAGCGTGAGCGCAACCCGCGCTTCCCCAGCAAGGGCGGGATGGCAGCACGTGAAGATCAGGCGGAGCCGATCGTCGGGAATTTCGCCCGCGTCGTAATTCGGCTGTTCGCTTGCAACGGCGCTGTGGATGAGCTCCGGTTCGAGCTTCTCGGAGAAATGGGCCTGGCGGCGGATCCGATCGATGGCCTTATGCCGCGCAGTCTGGATGATCCAGGCGCGCGGAAACTCGGGAACGCCGGAGGCCGGCCATTGGTCCAATGCCGCCGTAAACGCTTCCTGCGCATACTCCTCCGCCAGGTCGAAGTCGCCAACCAGCCGGATCATGGTGGCCACAATCCGGCGCCAGTCGGCGCGATAGACTGCTTCAACGGCCGCGACGGCGTCCACCGTCCCGATTGTACATTTTCGCGTCCGACTGTCGATTTGGCCGCCCGCCGTTCGATTCAAGGATGGAGACATACCGGTGAAATACATGTTGCTTATTTACGCGGATGAACAGGCCTGGACCGAGGCCGAGCGCGAATTGTGTTACGGCGAGTCGACTGAGCTGGCACAGAAGCTCAAGTCAGCCGGCCATTATGTCGCCGCGTCGCCGCTGCAGCCGGTCGCAACCGCTACAAGCGTGCGCGTACGCGGGGGTAAACGTCTTGTGACCGATGGTCCGTTCGCGGAGACGCGGGAACAGCTCGGCGGCTTTTTCATGGTCGAGGCCGCGGACCTGGATGAGGCCATTGCCATTGCCGGGCGGATCCCCGGCGCGCGCAAAGGCACCGTCGAGGTCCGGCCGGTGATTGAACTCCCGGATCTGCCGCCGGCGTAGTCTCGGGGTGGCAACCGTTTCCAACCAGCGGCAAATTGAAGGTGCAGCTCGATTGCGCTGCTGTGAGCCTGTGAGCTAACCGCGCAAAATCAAATTGATCAGGAGAAAATGTGATGCGATTCATGATGATCGTGAAAGCCACGAAGGAGTCCGAGACAGGGATCATGCCCAGCCAGGAGCTTCTTGCGGCGATGGCGAAATACAACGAAGAGTTGCTGAAAGCGGGTGCGTTGATCGACCTTTCCGGTCTCCATCCAAGCTCGAAGGGAGCCCGCGTCCGGTTCTCGGGAGGGAAGCGGACCGTCATCGACGGGCCCTTTGCCGAGACCAAGGAGTTGGTCGCCGGCTACTGGCTGATTCACGCTAAGTCGAAGGAGGAGGCGATTGAATGGGCGAAGCGCGTACCCTTCGATCCGGCTTACAATGCCAGCGAAGGCGAGATCGAGGTTCGCCAGCTCTTCGAGCTGGAGGATTTTGAGCCTGGCCAGGCCATCGAACACCACCGCGAGATCGGAGAGGAACTCGCGAAAAAGAAGCAGTAACGGCAAACCGAAGCTCACCTGGAGTGGCGGCAAACGGGGCCCCCTGGCCGTACCGGCCATGCAACGGTGTGGTGTGGGAATCCCGGTACACTTCCGCCGGTGCCATCGTCCACCAGACAACAGCCGCCTGAAAGGGAGCGGGGCCGTTCGGAGGGAGTTTGCTGGACCTGTCGATTTCGGCGCCCCGCATTCGATTCACCGATGAAGCCCGGGCGAGACGGCGTGAAAGACCGGCTTCGATTTGATCAGTCATCAAGGAGACGTTAGAAATGGAGATCATTCCGTACCTGGTGTTCAGCGGCCAATGCGAGACCGCGTTCAGGTTTTACGAGCAGTGCCTGCGCGGCAAAATCGAAGCGATGCTGCCGCACGCCGGGACCCCGGCGGAGGCACACGTCCCACCTGAGTGGCGCAGCAAAATCATGCACGCGCGCCTGGTTGTCGGCGACGCGGTCCTGATGGGGTCTGATGCTCCACCCGACCGCTATCAGGCGCCCCAAGGCTTCTCGGTGACGCTTCAGATGAAAGACCCCGCGGAGGCGGACCGCATTTTTCACGCGCTGGCGGAAAACGGGACCGTGCGGATGCCGATTCAGCAGACGTTCTGGGCGGTCCGCTTCGGCATGCTCGTCGATCGATTCGGGATCCCGTGGATGGTGAACTGCGAGCAGGCGCCCGCCTGACCGTTCAAACACGCTCGCGCCGCGAACGAGAAGAGAGGAGAGGAATCATGACCACCGCAAAATCTGCCGCGATCACGACGTTTACAACGCCCTCGGATCGCGAGGTTGTCGCGACGCGCGTCGCCGAAGCTCGCCGCACGCTCGTCTGGCAGGCATGGACCAGCCCCGAGCACGTGCCGCAGTGGATGCTCGGCCCGGGAGGCTGGACGATGCCCATATGCGAGATCGATCTCCGGCCGGGCGGGGCCTGGCGCTTCGGCTGGCGCCAGCCCAACGGCGCCGCCATGGAGATGCGCGGCGTCTATCGGGAGATCGTCCCGCCCAGCCGGCTCGTCAGCACCGAGTCCTGGGGTGGCGACTGGCCCGAGACGGTCAACACGCTGGTCCTCACCGAGGAAAACGGCAGTACGGCCATGGTGTGTACCGTTCTCTACCCGTCGAAGGAGGCCCGTGATGCGGCGCTCGCGACGGGGATGAAGGAAGGCTGGTCCGCGAGCTACGTTCGCCTCGACGAGTACCTGGCAAAGATGAAGTAACTCGAAACGCGCTTCCGAGCCGTGCGTGTCAGCAAGCGATCCACCGCCTCCGCCCGAATCAAACCCTGACTGAGCCTGGTTGAGACTGCGGGATCGCGCGGGAGGCGGCTCCGCGCCGGTATAATCAACCAGTGCAACTGACACCGGTTGACTGGCTCGTAGTTGCTCTGTACTTCCTGCTCAACATCGGCATCGGCTTCTATTACAAGGCCCGCGCGGGCAAGAATGTCAGCGAATTCTTTCTGTCCGGCCGCGACGTCCCGTGGTGGCTCGCCGGCACGTCGATGGTCGCCACGACGTTCGCCGCCGACACCCCCCTGGTCGTCACCGGTATCGTCGCTACTCGCGGCATCGCCGGCAACTGGCTTTGGTGGAACTTCGTGGCCAGCGGCATGCTCACGGTCTTCTTTTATGCCCGCCTGTGGCGCCGCTCCGGCGTGATGACCGATATCGAGTTTTCCGAAATCCGCTACTCCGGCAAACCCGCCGCGTTCCTGCGCGGGTTCCGCGCGCTTTATCTCGGCATCCCGATCAATTGCATTGTGCTCGGCTGGGTCAACCTGGCCATGGTCAAGATCCTCGAGCTTGTACTCGGCATCAGCAAAGCAGAAGCCCTCGCCGTCGTGCTGGGCCTGATCGCGCTCACTTCGTTTATCTCGACACTCGCGGGTCTCTGGGGCGTACTGGTCACCGATGTATTCCAGTTCGTCATCAAGATGGGAATGGTCATTGTGCTCGCGGTCTACGCCGTTGCCGCGGTGGGGGGCATGGATGCCTTGCTCGCGAAACTCCGCGCGTTCGACGCCGCTCGCGCCGCCCAGGGAGACGGCGGATCAGTTCTGAGCTTCGTTCCCGACATCGGCTCGGCCTGGATGCCGCTGGTCACGTTCCTCACCTATATCTCCGTGCAATGGTGGGCCACCTGGTATCCCGGCGCGGAGCCCGGCGGAGGCGGCTACGTCGCCCAGCGCATGTTCTGCGCGAGAGACGAGAAGCACTCCCTGCTCGCGACGCTGTGGTTCAACATTGCCCATTACGCGATCCGCCCCTGGCCCTGGATCCTGGCGGGTCTCGCCTCGATTATCCTCTATCCCAATCTCGCCGACCCCGAAACCGGCTATGTCCGGATCATGATCGACCACATGCCGCCTTCGCTGCGCGGCCTCATGATCGCGGCCTTCGCCGCGGCTTACATGTCCACCATCGCCACCCAGCTCAACTGGGGCGCCAGTTACATCATTAATGACTTCTATCGCCGCTTCCTCAAGCCGGACGCGGGCGAAAAGCATTACGTCCATGCCTCGCAGATCGCGACCGTAATGATCACGATCATCTCCGCCGTCGTCACCTTCTACATGGGCTCGATCGCCGGCGCCTGGAAGCTCCTGATCCTCACCGGCGCGGGCACCGGCGGCGTGCTGCTGCTGCGCTGGTACTGGTGGCGCATCAACGCCTGGAGCGAAGTCTCGGCCATGATCGCCGCGTTCGCCGTCTCGGTCACGCTGCAGGCGGTCTGGGGGATGGACAGCGCCAAGCCCGTGCAAGAGGCCTGGATCATGCTCATCACCGCGGGCATCACCACGGCCGTGTGGCTGGCCACAACCTTCCTGACCGCTCCCGAATCGAAGGACACCCTGGTCGCTTTCTATCGCCGCACTGCGCCCTCGCTCAGCGGCTGGCGTCCGATCGCGGCGCTTGCGCCCGACGTGCGCCCGCGCCGGGACGGCGTGCGGAACCTCATCGATTGGATCAGCGGCTGCGTCCTGATCTACGGCATCCTGTTTGGCGTCGGCAAGCTGCTGCTCCAGGAGACTGCCCTCGGCCTTTCACTGCTCGCAATCGGCGTGGCCGCGGGTGCGGTCATTTACTGGGACCTGAATCGCCGTGGCTGGAAATCGGTGGTCGATTAGCTTCTGACCCCGGCTCAACACTACCTCGCCGCGAGAACCACCTCCGCGACTTTGTTCTCGTAGAGGACGCGCAGCTTGCGTTTCTCGATGATCCCCTGGTCGCGCGGCAGCAGTACATAAAAATCAAAGTCGCCGTCCACCTCTGTTTTGTCGATCGCTTCGAGCCACTTGAAACGGTAGCGCTCCCGGTAGTACTCGAGGCTTTGCACCAGTTCCCAGCTTGCGGCCATGCGCACGCCCACGCGGCCGAACGGGCGGTTGTTGCGCGCGACTTCCATGATGCGCTTGTTTCCGGCGTTAAAGGACCATTCCGTGTAGGTGCGTGCGTTGAGCTGCAGCGCATAAATCAGGATGAAGGCGAGGAGCGGCGATGCCGCGGCCGCGCGCCAGCGCTCCCCCTGGATCGTGCGCACCGCCAGCAGCCAGATCACCGTAAACAGCGGGATGAAATAAAGCCCGGTTCGCAGCTCCGGGTAATACAGACCAGCGCCGTAGCGCGCCGCGATCAGCAGGGCCACCGTGATGCAGAGCGCGGAAACAACCAGCCGCAAAGTTTGATCGCGGCGAACCGTGAGGACCGCGGCCAGCGCCAACATCCCCGCCACCATCCAGGGTCCCGCGGCAAGCGCGGCAAATTGCACCTGCTCCAGCCGTGTCATATGGTGACGAAATGACGAGGTGGTTAACGTCAGGAACGTCATTTGCAACGCCTCCGTGCCGGCGTAAAACGAACCTGCACCGCGATGCATCAACGGCACGATCAGCAGGATGAAGGCGGTCGCCACGAGCGGCAGCGCGAACCGATCCAGAAGCTGGCTCAGCCGCCGCCGGTTCATGGCCGCGAGCGCCGCGGCCAGCGCCGCCACCGGCATCGCCAGCGTCAGGTTGGCCGCGAGTCCCAGGCCGAAGGCAACGCCGGCGCGCGGCAGCATCCGATCGTCGTGCCGCTCCAGCCAGCGGATGAGACAGAACAGGCCATACAGGAATAGGCCCAGCGACATGCCATAGCCGCGCGCGGCCGAAAGAAAATCGAGCACGTACGGGTTGAGCGCCAGGCCCGCGAAGCTCGCGAGCAGCAGCCAGCGCCCGCCGAACAGATACCGGCACAGCCGGTAGGCTGTGATCAGGTAGAACAGCCCGCCAAGCAGGCTCGGAAGCCGGATCGCGATCTCGGAAGTGCCGAAGAACAAGGTCGAGAACTTTGCGAGCACCGTGTGCAGCACGTGGTTGTTCGCGTCGTAGAACGTCAGGATTCTGCGCAGGTTCTGCGCCAGGTAGAGATGATACGTATACGCTTCATCCGTAGTCAGCGGTTGCGCCGCGGCCCGGTAGACGTTGTGCGCAAACACGGCAACAAGGAGCGCCGGCGTGATGACGCGCCAAGCGGCGGATGGCTTGTCGGTTTCCGGGAGCAACTTTACATCTGAACACAAATCCAGGTGTTTTCACCCGCTCTTCGTGATTACAATGTACGGAGGTGTTTCGGTTCCGGCTTTGGCCGGCGCCGCTCGCCGCGGCTGAACGTCGATTTCGCGCGCGCGAGCGTTGAATCGCCGCCCGGCGTGCAGGCGAGATACCGCGTGCAACGCTCGCTGGCGAGCGGTCTCTCATGCAATGCTTATGGAAGGAAACTCCAGACCTATGTCTTTTCTGAATCGACGCGAAGCGCTCGCGACACTCGCCGGCCCCGCCTTTGCCGCCCGCGAGGAAGCACGCCCGAATATCGTCTTCGTGCTGGTCGATGACCTTCGCTATGATGCACTCGGCTGCACCGGTCATCCGTTCGCCAGGACGCCGAACATCGACCGCATCGCCAAAGAGGGCGTCACGTTCGGAAACGCCTTCGTGACCACGCCGCTCTGTTCTCCCGCGCGGGCCAGCTTCCTCACGGGCCGCTACGTGCACGCGCATGGCGTCGCCGGCAATACGACCGCGGGCGAGCCGATCAGCTACAAGCTTGAAACCTTTCCCATGAAGCTGCACGACGCCGGCTATGAAACCGCCTTCATCGGCAAGTGGCACATGGGAAGGGATGACGCGCCGCGGCCCGGCTTCGACCATTGGGTCAGCTTCCGCGGCCAGGGCGTGTACAACGACCCGCCGATGAATGTCGACGGCAGGCAGGAGAAGCTGCAGGGATACGTGACCGATATCCTGACCGACTTCTCGGTGAAGTTCATCGAGCGGGCGCGCAGCAAGCCTTTCTGCCTGTACCTGTCGCACAAGGCGATACACGGCCCGTTCACGCCCGCCGCGCGGCACAAGGACCTCTATTCGGATCAACCCATCAGCCGGCGCGCAAACGCCAATGACGACCTGAGCGGCAAGCCCGCCCTGCGCCGCAACCGCAATGCCGAGCGGGGGCGCGGTCCGGGAGACGACGTCATCCGCAACCAGCTTCGCTGCCTCGCCTCGATCGACGAAAGCACCGGACGCATTTTGCAGACGCTCGAGAAGGCCGGACAGCTCGATCGTACGCTCGTGGTTTTCACCAGTGACAACGGCTATCTCTGGGGCGAGCACGGGCTCGGCGACAAGCGCGCCGGCTATGAGGAATCGATTCGCATTCCGCTGCTGATGCGCTATCCGGCGCTGTTTAAAGCCGGCCGCAAGACGAGCGAGCTCGCGCTCAACGTCGACATCGCGCCCACCATGATCGAGCTGGGACGCGCCCGCCCGGCCGCCCGCATGCATGGGCGCTCGCTCCTGGACGTCGCGCGCGGAAAAGCGAAAAATTGGCGCTCCTCCTTCCTCGCCGAATACTTCGCGGAACCGCAGTTCCCGCGCGTGCCTACCTGGCAAGCCGTGCGTACGGAAAGGTACAAGTACATCCATTACACCGAGCTCGAAGGTATAGACGAGCTCTACGACCTCAAGCGCGATCCTCTCGAAATGAAGAATCTTGTCGCCGACGCGAGCATGCGAGCGACCTCCGGAGAAATGGTTCATCTGATGCAGTCGCTGCTCAAGGAGACACGCTGAGTGCCTTCGCGGCGTAAATCTCTTCGCCTGGCGGCCGCCCTGCCGGGGGCGCGCTTCCGGGCGGCATCCAGGACGCGACTCCTTCCCGGAAGCGGCTGGGGCGCCGGCCCTTCGTCCCGCAATTGATGGCAAACTGGACCGATATCTCCGTGCCGCTGCTCCCGGGCATGGTGCAGTGGCCGGGCGATCCGCCCCTCGAGGTCGGCCGCTATCTCGAGCTCGATCGCGACGGCTGCAACGCCACGCGCCTGTCTCTGAGCGCCCATGCCGGCACCCACATCGACGCGCCACTGCATTACATCGCAGCCGGCACGCCGGTCGATGCTCTCCCCATCGGCGCGACTTGCGGGCGAGCGCGCGTCGTCCGCGTCTACAGCCTGTTCCGCATCGGCGCGGCGGAGCTGGAAGGCTATCGCATCCGCGAAGGAGAGCGCGTGCTGCTGAAAACCGCCAACTCCGAAAGCGCTTGGTGGCTCCAGCCGTTGCGCGATGACTACGTGCATCTGTCGCCGGACGCCGCCCGCCTCCTCGCCGCGCGCCGCGTGCGCTGCGTCGGCATCGATTATCTGTCCGTGGGCGCTCCCGGCGAGGACGGGGCCGAAGCACACCGCATCCTGCTCGAGGCTGGTGTCGCCATCATCGAAGGCCTGAATCTGGCGGCTCCAACGCCGGGCGAATACGAGATGTTCTGCCTGCCTGTGCGCGTCGAGGGCGCCGACGGCGCGCCCGCCCGCGCCGTTTTGCGTCACTTGGAGGGGGCATGAAGATCGTCCGCCAGGTCTTTACCGTCGCGGCCAAGGACCTCCGTTCCGAGATCCGCACCAAAGACACGCTCAATGCCTCGCTCTCCTTCGCGCTGGTGATTCTCCTGCTCTTCAGCTTCGCGTTCGACCCGACCGCCGAGCAGACCCGAGAGATTTCCGGTGGCTTGCTGTGGCTCGTCTTTGCCTTCGCCGGCGCGCTCATCCTCAACCGCAGCTTCTCGCGCGAGCTCCCGAATGATTGCCTCGAGGCCTTGATCGCCTCGCCCGTGCCCGGCTCCGCCCTCTTCCTCGGCAAGACCATTGCCAACGTCTTGCTCTTGCTCACGCTCGAGCTGGTCTGTTTTCCGGTCTTCGGAATCTTCTACAACGTGCCCTGGACCGAGCAGTTCTGGCCGCTCATGCTGGTGGTGGTGCTGGCGACCTGGGGTCTGACAGTTGTCGGCACCATGTTCAGCGCGCTGACCGTCAACCTGCGGCTGCGGGAGCTGATGCTCCCCACCCTTGTCTATCCCATCATGATCCCCGGCCTGCTCGGCGCCATCCAGCTCACCAGCGCGCTCGTCATGGGCCATCCCATCGACGCGGACCTCACGCAATGGTTGAAGCTCCTCGCCGGCTTCGATATCATCTATACCGCACTCGCAACCATGCTGGTGGATACTGTACTGGTGGGGTGATCATGCGTGAAAAGCTGATGTATGTACTCCTGGCCGGTTCCGGCGCGCTGCTCGTCTGGAATCTCAGCCGCATGTTGCTGTACCTCCCCGACGAAGCCGCGCAGGGGGCCATTTACCGCATCATCTTCTTCCACGTACCCGGGGCCTTCACCTTTTCGCTCGCTGTTTTCTCCGCGCTGGTGTCGAGCGTCCTCTACCTCATCACGCGGCGGCTCCCCTACGATACCTTCGCCGCGTCCGCCACCGAAATCGGTCTCGCCTTCGGCGCCGTGAACCTGGTCACCGGCATGATCTGGGCGCGAATTATCTGGGGCATCTGGTGGGCTTGGGATCCGCGCCTCACCTCCATGCTCATCTCCTGGCTCATGTACGCGGGCTATCTCATGCTGCGCCGGGCCATCGATGAGCCCACCCAGCGCGCGCGTAATGCCGCGGTCCTCAACATCTTCACCTTTCCCGGAGTCATCATCACTTATAAAGCAATCGACTGGTGGCGCACGCAGCATCCCGGCCCCGTCCTGAGCTTCCGCTCCGGCGGCGGCCGCATGGATCCGGCCATGGAGGCGACCCTCTACTGGAACTTTCTCGCGCTGCTGCTGCTCGCGGCCGCGCTCTTGATGGTACGTATGCGGCAGGAAACAACCCGGCGCGAGCTCGATGCGCTGCGGCGCGAAGCGCACGCTCTCTGAACGCACTCATGGACACCCGAAATTTCACTTACATGTTCTACGGCTTCGCTGCCGCCTGGCTGATCGTCGTGATCTACGTCGTCACCCTGGTGTTGCGTGAGCGGCGGCTGAGTCAGGAAATGCAGCGCCTCCGCGACATGCTCAGCGAGCGCCGCAGGACCTGATGCCCGGCGCCTTCGGCCCTATCGTGGAGATCACCGCATGAACCGTCGAGGAATGTTGAAGCTCGCCGCCGCCGGGCTCATCGCGCGGCGTCAGGCCGACGCCCAGGAACGTGCCGGCCGTGCCACGCGCGCAATGCCGGCGCCCAAGATCAGGGACATCCGGGTGATCGCGACCGCGCCGCAGGGACTGCGCCTGGTCGTAGTGAAGATCATTACTGACCAGGACGGCCTCTATGGCTACGGCTGCGGCACCTACACCCAGCGCGCCGATCTCGTGGTCGAGGCGGTCAATCGCTACCTCAAGCCATTCCTGGTGGGTAAGCCGGCCGATCGCATCGACGATACCTGGCAGGCCTGTTACAACAGCTCGTACTGGCGCAACGGCCCCGTGCTGAACAACGCGATCAGCGGCATCGACATGGCGCTCTGGGACATCAAGGGCCGCCAGGCGGGCATGCCCGTGTATCAACTCCTTGGGGGCAAGTGCCGCGAGGCCGCTGACTGCTACAGTCACGCCTCGGGCGCCGAGATCCCGCAGGTCATCGACAACGCCAGAATGTTGATCGACCGCGGCTTCCGGCACGTGCGCATCCAAGTCGGAGTGCCCGGCATGGAAGGCTACGGCTCCCGCGGGGCGGGGCAGACCGCGCGCGTCGCCGCGCTCCACGACAAGCCTGTCTTCGAGCCGGCGTACTACATGCGGCGCGCGCTCAAGCTCTTCGAAGAAGCGCGCAAGCAACTCGGCGAGGAAATCGAGCTGCTCCACGACGTGCATGAGCGCGTCACGCCCGCGCAGGCCATTCAATTCTGCAAGGACGTCGAGAAATTCCGGCTGTTTTTCTTCGAGGATCCGCTTTCGCCCGAGGATATTGCCTATTACCGCATCATCCGCCGGCAGTGCTCCACGCCAATCGCGATGGGCGAGTTGTTCAACAGCCCGCACGAGTGGACGCCGCTCATTTCCGAGCGTCTCATCGACTTCATCCGCGTCCACGTTTCCCAGGCCGGTGGCCTTACGCCCTGCCGCAAGATGGCCGCCATGGCCGAGATCTTCGGCGTCCGCACCGCCTGGCACGGTCCGGGCGATGTCTCGCCGATCGGCCATGCCTGCAACGTCGCCCTCGACCTCGCCTGCTGGAACTTCGGCGTCCAGGAGTACTCCGCCTTCGCTCCCGCCACGCAGGAAGTATTCCACGGCTGCCCCCTCATGAAAGACGGCTATCTCTACGCCAACGAGTCGCCCGGCTGGGGCATTGAGGTGGATGAGAAAGCCGCCGCCAAATACCCCTTCGGCCACAACGAATCCGGCGCCCGCAAGCTGTACAACGGCGGCTGGGGCGAAGTCCGCAAGCGCGACGGCACCATCATCAAGCAGTAGCCGAGGTTCGTCACCACCACTCCCTGACGGTCGTGGCTCAGAACGCTTCCGCTGATTTGACGGCACTTACTGAGCCGCGCGCGTCAGCAAGCGGTTCGAAATCCTGTCGGTGACGAACTTCGGGTAGCAGCCCCGTGCAACGCGCGCGGCTCGGAACGTTGGATGACGCTCAGAACCGCGCCCGCATCGCGCTCGAAGTGCCCTGCGCGTTCGTCAGCGTCACGCCTACCTCGCTCACGGTCGCGCCCTGCACCGTGAACGGCTGTACGAACCGGAATTGCCCGCCGAACTCGGCCGACACCGGATCCTGGAACCACAGCCGCGCCGCTTCGTTGGTCTCGATGGTGAGCTCACTGGCCTCGATCCTGCTGCCTGCCGCTGGTGTGAACTGGAACGTTGCGCTCGAAACCTCGCGAGTCGTGGAAAACCCGATGACCTGAACTTCGAAGCCCGTTGCGGTGGAGACCAGGCGGACGCTCGTGATGACCGGCGCGGTCCGGTCCACGCGAATGGTCCTGACGGGCGCGGGTGACGGCGTGACATCCAGGTCTTCCGCCGCCAGCAGCACCGCCAGCTCGATCGTTCCCGCCACCGTTCCGGTTTGCAGCGCGAGCTGCGGGACCGGGAACACCGGCTCCGTGCTGTTGGCCGGGATGTCGAATTCCACCGAGCGCTCGCCGGTCATGAAACGAACCGCCGGATCATCCACGTTGAGGCCTGGATCCGGCGTGAAGCGCAGGACGACCACGCCTCGGATCGCGACCGGGTATCCGCGATCCAGCGTGAATTTCACCGCGGGCTGCTGCGCCGGTGCGACGATCTCCGGCAGGTCGAGGAACAGCAACCTCGGAGATTGCGCGGGCAGTACTCGCAGCGTGAACGTCTGCGAGGCGCTGCGCCTGTCCTGGTCCGCCGCCTGGATGGTGAACTGAAACCGGCCTGTAGCGGTTGGGCTGCCTTGCAGGCTTCCGTCGTCGCTCAGGACGAGACCGTCCGGCAGAGCGCCGCCCGCGATCGTCCAGGTATACGGTCCGCGGCCGCCGTCGGCGGTGAGTCGCTGCTCGTAGGCATCGCCGAGTGATCCGTCGGGCAGAGTCGCTGCGCTCAGGATTCTCAACCCAGGCGCACCCACCACAATCGAACACGCGCGCGTCGCCGTCGCCGACTGGGCGTCGCTTGCCCGGACCGTAAACTCCGAGGTGCCGGCCCCTGTCGGCGTGCCGCTGATTGTGCCGTTCGCGGCGCTCAGCGCAAGTCCCGCCGGCAGTGCGCCGGACATCACCGACCAGGTGAACGGCGGCTCGCCGCCCGCGACCGACAAGGCCGAAGAGTACGGCTGCCCCGCGACTGCCGCGGCTTCGGGACAGGTCGCGATCGAGAAGCCGGCAACGATGGTGATCGTGAATGCCTTTTCGGTGGCTACGCCGGCCGAATCCGTCACTCGTGCGGTGAACGAGAACGCGCCGGCTTGCGACGGCACCCCCGAGATCTGCCCCGTCCCGGCATTCATCGACAGACCCGGAGGGAGCGCACCCGCACTCACCGTCCACACGTACGGCGGCGTGCCGCCGGAGCCTGTCAAGCCGGCGGTATACGCGACCCCGGCACGGCCGCCCGCAAGGTTGGATGTCGTCAGCATCAACTGGGGCGCGACCGCGATGCTGCACTGCCTCGTCGCGCCAGCCCCTCGGGCATCGGTCACCCGAACCGCATACGCGGATGTTCCCTCGGCGGACGGTGTGCCCGAGACGATTCCTGAGTCGGCTGCCAGGCGCAGGCCATCCGGCAGTGAGCCGGAAGTGATCGACCACGCGTAGGGGCTCTGGCCGCCGATCGCGGTCAGCGTGGAGCTGTAGGCCCGTCCCGCCGTTCCTGTCGGAAACGGACACGCGGGAATCGCGAGTCCGGCCGCAACCGTAATCGTGTATCCCCGCTCGGCAGTTGCTCCGGCTGCATCGAGCACGGATACCGTGAAAGTGAATGAACCCGGCTGTGTCGCCAGCCCGGTGATCGCTCCCGATGCCGCATCTAACGCGAGACCAGGCGGCAGCGACCCCGCCGATGTGCTCCAGCGATACGGCGGCGTCCCACCGCTCGCCGCCAGCGACTGCGCGTAATTCACCTGCGTCGTCGCGTCAGGCAGACTCAGTGTCACAATGCGGAGCGGTGAGGTGACTGTAACAGTACAGGCACGGGTCGCCGTACGGCTCGCGGCATCAGCCACCTGCAGCGTGAAGGAGAAGGCTCCCGGCGCCACCGGCGTTCCGCTCAGCGTCCCCGTCGAGGGAGTGAGAGCGAGGCCCTGCGGGAGCGGTCCGGAGGTAAAGGACCATGTGTAGGGCGGCGTGCCCCCCGCAGCCGTCGCAGTCGAGGAATAGCCGATTCCAACCTGACCTGTAGCTCCCGGGCAGGACGCAACCGACAGTGCCTGGACAACCGTGATCGCGAGGGGTTTCTCTGCACTCCGGGCGCTCGAATCTCTTACCCGCGCAGTAAAGCTGAAGGATCCGGCGGTGGCCGGCGTGCCCGTGATCGCGCCGCCGCTCGAGAGCGCCAGGCCGGCCGGCAGCGAGCCGGACGCAATCGACCACGAGTACGGCGGCGTCCCACCCCGAGGCGGCGAGCGACTGCGAATAGGCGACCCCAACCGTGCCCGCGGGCAGGGAAGTGGTGGTGATCGTCGGCGGCGTGGCTGCGGGGTTGATTACGATCTGCAGCGCTTGCGTCGCCGGCTGGCTCGCGCTGTCGGTCACGCGCGCAGTGAAGGTGAAGGTGCCGGCGGCGGCCGGCGTGCCGGTGATCGCGCCTCCGGTCGAGAGCGCCAGGCCGGCCGGCAGCGAGCCGGACGCGATCGACCAGGAGTAC
>JACOTZ010000392.1 GCA_016178155.1 Acidobacteriota bacterium | reverse complement strand
GGGCTTTATCGCGAGGCTCCGCCCTCACCGGTTTCCCGGCTCGGACGCTCGCAAGCTATCAAGTCCTACCAACAACTACTTGAGTGGGTCCTTCCCCCACTGGTGATCTGCCCCGTTGGGGCGCACTGACGAACTTCGGCCAGCCGTCCATTCTCGCCTCTCGATCAAGGCTCGCCCGCCAATCGAGGCCGGAGCGGTTCCCCGCTGGTGTCGCAGTGTCACCCTAAATCGCTGCCACCAGCTTCGCCAACAGGGCTGTGCGGTCGGCGATGCGATCGATCAGGATGCTCTCGTGCAGCGCGTGCGCGCCTTCGCCCACGCCGCCGAGGCCGTCGAGCGTGGGCGTGCCGAGCGCGGCCGTGAAGTTGCCGTCCGAGCCGCCGCCGGTTGCCGACTCTTCCAGCTCGACGCCCATCTCGCGCGCCAGCTTGCGCGCCTTTTCGAACAGTGCGACGACGCCGCGCGTCCGCTCCATGGGTGGCCGGTTCAGCCCGCCCGTGAGCTCGATCGTGCAGCGCTTGTCGAACGGCTTGAGGGCGCGAAATTTCCGCTCGAGCGCGCTGTAGTCCTTCATCCGCGGCGCGCGGAAATCGATCTCCGCCCCGGCCACGGCGGGCACCACGTTGCTCCGCGTCCCGCCGCTGATCACGCCCGGACTCACCGTCACTCCCCGCTTCAGGTCCGTGAAGCCGGCCACTTTGTCGATCTGCCGCGCCAGCTCGACGATAGCATTCACCCCCGCCGTGAAATCCACGCCGGCGTGCGCCGCCTTGCCGTGCACGGTCAGGAAATAATCGCCGATGCCCTTGCGCGCCGTCTTCAGCCGGCCTTCGAGTCCGGTGCCCGGCTCGAGCACCAGAACCGCGGCGCTGCGCCGCGCCTCCTTTTCCGTCAAGGACCGTGACGACTCGCTCCCGACCTCCTCGTCGGAATTGAGCTGCAGCAGCACTTTGCGCGCCACCGGGAGGTCAAGCTCGATCAGCCCGCGCATCGCATAAATGAAGAAGGCCACGCCGGACTTCATGTCGAGCACGCCCGGGCCCCATAGGCGCCCCTGCTGGTTGCGGAACGGCATGGAGGCCAGCGCGCCCGCCGGGTAGACGGTATCCGAGTGCCCAAGGGCCAGCATCTGCCCGGTCTTGCGGCGGCCGGGCAGCCTGAACTCGCACTGCAGGTGCGGTCCGAAGCGCCGGCCGGCTACCACGCGGCACTTGGCGATGCCCGCGAGGCGGTCAGCCACGAGTTCGGTGAAACGCGCGACCGCCGCGGGATCGTCGCTCGGCGATTCGCACTCGACGAGCTCGCGAATCAGCGCGATGATCTCGTTCTGCCGCGCGCGCGCGTAGGAGAGCAGGTCGGGCATCGCTGTTATAATAGCGGCAATCCATGTCCATCCTGGATATCCGGGCCATTCAGGAGGTCCTGCCGCACCGGTATCCCTTCCTGCTGGTAGATCGAATCATCGAGCTCGAAGAAGACCGGATCGTTGGCATCAAGAACGTCACGCTGAATGAGCCGTATTTCGCCGGGCACTTTCCCGATTTTCCGGTCATGCCCGGGGTGCTGATCCTGGAAGCGATGGCGCAGGTGGCGGGCGTGCTGGTGCTCAAGCAGATGCCCGACCGGGACCGGAAGCTCGTATTCCTCGCCACCATCGAGCAGGCGAAGTTCCGCAGGCCGGTGGTGCCGGGCGACCAGTTGCGCATCGAAGTGAAGTTCACGAAACGCAAGCCGACCGCGGCGAAAATGCAGGCGCAGGCGATGGTGGATGGCGCTGTTGTCGCGGAAGCCGAAATGATGTGCCGCCTGCTCGACCGCCCGGCTGCCGGCGCCGCGGCCGCGCCGGAGCCCGCGGGCTGAGAATGCGGGTCCACCCCACCGCCATCGTCGATCCCCAGGCACACATCGCGGACGGAGCGGAAATCGGACCGTACTGCATCATCGGGCCGCTCGTCACGATCGCCGCAGGCACCAGGCTTACGGCGCACGTCTGCGTCGAAGGACCGATCCGAATCGGCGAGGACAACCTCTTCTACCCGTATTCGACCATCGGCGTGGCGCCGCAGGATCTCAAGTACAAGGGCGAGTTCTCGCGCACCGAGATCGGCAGCCGCAACAGGATCCGCGAGTTCGTCACCATTCATCGCGGTACCGAAGGTGGCGGCATGGTGACGAGCATCGGCGATGACAATCTGCTGATGGCCTACGCGCACGTGGCGCATGACGCGCGCATCGGCAGCCACACGGTGCTCGCCAATGCGGTCACGCTCGCGGGGCACGTGATCGTCGAGGACTGGGCCTGGATCGGCGCGTCCACGGGCGTGCACCAGTTCTGCCGCGTGGGCCGGCATTCGATTATCGGCGGCTATAGCGTGGTGACCCAAGACATCCTCCCTTACTCGATGACCGTGTCCGAGCGGGAGATCAAGGTCTTCGGCGTCAACAAAACCGGCTTGGAACGGCGCGGCTTCTCCGCCGAAAGCATCGATACCTTGCACAAGCTTTTCCGGCTGCTGACGCGCTCGGGACTGAATACGGCGCAGGCGCTCGAGCGCGTCCGCGCCGACGTGCCCGACACCCCCGAGGTGCGCGAAGTGATCGAGTTCATCGAAGCATCCGAACGCGGGTTCGTCAAATGAGACGCGGCAGCGCGCCGCCCGGCGCCGGCGGCCTCTTCCCCATGCTCAGCTCGCGCGCGTACACCGGACGTCCGCGCAGCCCCGGAGCCGCGCCGTGAGATACGGGTTGATTGCGGGCAACGGCCGTTTCCCCGTGCTGGCCCTCGAGAGCGCGCGGCGGCTGGGACACGAGGTCGTCGCCGTCGGCATCGAGCACGAGGCGGCAAAGGAGATTGAGCGGCACGCCTCGAAAACCTACTGGATCTCCCTCGGGCAGTTGAGCAGGCTCATCGAGATTCTCAAGTCCGAGGGCCTGAGCGAAGTCATGATGGCCGGCCAGGTCAAGCACGTAAGCCTCTTCAGCTCGATCCGTCCGGACTGGCGGCTGGCGAAACTGCTGGGCTCGCTGGCGACGCGCAACACCGACGCGCTGATCGGCGGCGTTGCGCAGGTGCTGGCCGGCGAGGGTATCCGGTTAGTCGATTCGACGGCTCTGCTCAAGCCGCTGCTCGCACCCGCCGGCGTGATCACCAGGCGCAAGCCCGACCGCGAGGAAGCGAGGGCCATCCGCTACGGCCGCTGCGTCGCGGGAGCCCTGGCGGGCTTCGACGTCGGCCAGAGCGTCGCCATCGCGGAGCGCGCCTGCGTTGCGGTGGAAGCCATGGAAGGCACCGACGCCATGCTGCGCCGCGCCGCCTCCCTGGTCAACGGGCGGAGGCTCACGCTCGTAAAGGTGTCACGGCGCCGCCAGCACCTGCTGTTCGACGTGCCGGTGATCGGCCCGGGAACCGTCGAGGGGATGAAGGAAACGAATACGACCGCCCTCGCCGTTGACGCCGGCCGCACTCTGATGCTCGACCGTGAGGAACTCATCGCGGCGGCCAACGCCGCGGATCTCGCTATCCTCGGCGTCGAACCGGAGGATCGGGAATGATGATCGCACCCCGCGCTTGCAGGTACTGAGGCCAGGATGAGACAGGACACCACGCATGCCGGCAGCGGCAATGGGCAAGTCCCGCGAGGGGCGGAAGGCTAGCCATGGAGCGCGTTCGGACGGCAGTGGTCGGCGCCGGCGCTTTTGGCAAACAACATCTGCGCGTGCTTGCCGGGCTGCCTGATGCCGAGCTGGTGGCTGCGGTCGACACCGATGAGGCGAAGGCGCGCGAGGCGGCCGGCCGTTACGGCTGCGCGGCGCTGCGCGACGCCTCCGAGCTGATCGGGAAGGTCGAGGCCGCGGTGGTGGCGGTCCCGACTAGCGCGCACGCGGCGCTCTCCCGGATGCTGCTCGAGCATGGCATCGACGTGCTGGTGGAGAAGCCGATTGCGCCGGATCTCGACTCGGCGCGGTCGCTCGCCGAGTGCGCGGAGGGCCGCGGCCGCATCCTGCAGGTGGGTCACCTCGAGCGATTCAATCCCATCGTGCAGGCGGTGCGCGAGATCGTCACACTGCCGCTGTTTTTCGAAGTCCACCGGCTTAGCGTCTTCAGCCCGCGCAGCCTGGACGTGGATGTCGTGCTCGACCTCATGATTCACGACATCGACGTGCTGCTGTCGCTCACCGGTGCGATGCCGGAAGAGATGCGCGCGGCCGGCCTGGCGATCCTCTCCCCCAAGGTCGACATCGCCAACGTCCGGCTGGCGTTTCCGAACGGCTGTGTGGCGAACCTGACGGCGAGCCGCGTCTCGACCGAGCGCGTGCGCAAACTGCGCTTCTTCCAGCCGCACGAGTACGTATCGCTCGATTACCAGCGGCAGGAAGGCGCGGTATTCAGCGTCTCCGGGACACGGCAGATCAGCTTCCGGCCGCTGGCGGCGAACAAACAGGAGCCTCTCGGAGCGGAGCTGGAATCGTTCCTGGCGTGCGTGCGGTCGCGCCGGGCGCCGCTCGTGGGGGCGGCCGATGCGATGCGCGCGCTGCAGGTCGCGCTCGAGGTGATGGAGCGCATCGAGCAGCACCTGCAACGGGTCGCCAGCACGGTGGCGCAAGGTCTGCCCGGCCGCCAGCACACCGTAAGCTAGTAATAGAAGCGCCCATGCAAGTGCCGGTCCAGCCCGGTGGCCGCCCGAGCGCCGGGCTACCGCCAAGCCACGTCTCTGTCGATGCCGGCCCGAATTTCCTGCTCATGTGGGAAAGCCCGCGCGCGGGGGGGCGGTGGTGGCGGGCCGGCGCGGGCTCGCTCGCCATCCACGTGGCGCTCGTCGGGACGCTGGCGCTCATGGGCGACAAACTCACCCGGATTCCCGGGGCGGCGCACGAAGCGTTTCAGCACCGGGTGGTGCCGCTCATCGCGCCGCCCGCGCAGCTCACCCAGAGAGCGCCAAACCGCGGTCCGCTGAGCAAGGACTTCACGGTCGAGAGCATCGCGCCGCGCCCTGAGTCGCTGCGCTCGCCATCGGCAGGCGCCGCGGCGCCCTCGGGAAGGACCGCGCGCAAGTTCTCGCTGCCCTCGCCCAGGCCGCCGGCGCCGGCGGCCGCGATTCCCGAATTGCCCAATGTGGAGACAGCGCAGACCCGGAGCCCCGCCGCGCCCCCGCTGCTCGGGAACTCACCGCTGCCGCCGCCGCCACAGATTCAGACCGAGGAGAAGCCGAAGCTGGCCTTCGAGAACCCGGGAGCGCAGACCGGCGCAAAGTCGGGCCGGAGCCTGCAAGTGCCCGCGCCGAGAACCGGCGTGAATGAGGCGATCGGAGGCGCGGCGCGCTCGATGCGCGGCGGAATCATCGTCGGTGACGATGCCGACATCGGCGGCGGCTTGCCCGGCGGACCCCGACAGCCTGCTGCGCCCGGCCGGCTGGGGAGCAGCCTCGAGCTGCTCAGCGATCCCATGGGCGCCGACTTCTGGCCCTACCTGATCAAGGTGCTCAGCGCGGTCCGGCGCAACTGGTACGCCATCATCCCGGAGAGCGCGCGGCTGGGGCGTCAGGGGCGGGTGGCGGTGCAGTTCGCGATCGGCCGCGACGGCTCGGTCGAGAAAGTGGTCTTCGCCGCTCAGTCCGGCACCGAGGCGCTCGACCGCGCGGCCGTTGCCGGTATCAGCGCCTCCAACCCATTCCCCCCGCTGCCCGCGGACTTCCGCGGCAACCAGATCCGGCTGCAACTGACGTTTCTCTATAACGTTCGGAAATAGCGCGGGAGTCGCCGCCACGCGGGTGCGTCCCTCGCAATTTTCCGTTGCTCGCCGCGTTACTTCCGCGTCTGGCCGTCGTGCTTGTCTTTGTAGATCTGGCGGCTGACGTGGTCCTGCTTCTTCTCGATTTTCACCCTTTCTTTCGGGGTGAGCCCGCCGCCGTCAGCGCGGTCGCGGCGAATCTGCCGGTGCAGTTGCGCCTCTTTCTTTTCGAGTTTGTGCGCTTCCTGCCTGGTGAGCTCGCCGGATCGCACGCCTTCCCCGATCCGTTTCTGTTGGTTCTTCTGGCGTTGGGCTACAGTCTGCGCGCTCGCTGAAAGTGCCAGGCTGCCCGCCAGAATCGCTGCCATCAATGCTTTTCTCATCGGTCTCCTCCCGGAGAAGTGCCTCTTGACCGCCCGCGATGCGCCGCTCGGGATCGCCCGACGATCGGCACTCCTTCCTGTCTGATTAAACGCGAATGGGCGTCTCGCGTTGCGGCGGTTTCTTCATGTTCTGCAAGTCATATGCGGTACCTGCACCGACGCGGCGCTACTACTCGAGCCCGTCAAGGCCCAGCGCAACAGGGATGCGCGGGTGGTAATACTTTTGCACGAAGGGGTACGAACGTTTTAAACACTTTAGGACTATCACGTTTGAGCCGGCGTGCGAGAATGATCGCGCATGAACAATCGCCTGATTGCGGCCCTGTCGGTCTATGCAGTACTGGCGCTGCTGGCGCGGTTCACGTTGGACGGAAAAATTCGGATCGCAGTATGGATCTTGCTGGCGGGCTTGGCCGTGAAAACGTGGCTCGCAAGCCTTTCCGGCCGGCGGGAATAGGCCCTTCTACCCACCCATAAGTTTTGCTGGCTAGGGTAAGATCCCGCCCGTTACTTAAGGTGATCCGCTAAGGTACATTTGCTCAATAAAATGCTTTAATCCCGATAAGAGTTAAGGGACTTCTGTAGATTCCTACTGACTACCCCGAGACGGGATGAAGTAAACGGGGGTCGCTCGGTAGTTCATGTCCCGAACATTGACGAGGGCAAGTGAGCCGCCAGGCCTGACGGGGGGTGTGTCCCCCACGGCTGCGGGGGGCCGCAAGCCCAAGGAGAGAGAGAGATTATGGCTACCGCAGTCTCGAACGTATTGCAAACGAACGGGTTAACCGACTGGGCAGCAGCCTGTCGCTTTTTCGAGGTCGAGCATAAGATCTCCACCGCGATAGGCCAACCCGAACGAAAGGGTATGGAGCGGGCCTTTCGCGCCCGCGAGCCCCAGCCCGAAACTGGAAGGTTTCTTAAGCGCGACCAGGTTGTCCTGGAGCACTTGCCGCTGGTCAAGGCGATCGCCGTGCGCGTGCACGAGAACCTTCCGGTCCATGTCGAGCTCGACGATCTGGTGCATGCCGGCATCCTCGGGCTGTTCGACGCGGCGACGAAGTACAACCCGGAAAAGAAAGTGGCGTTTTCCAGCTACGCCAAGCACCGCATCAAGGGCGCGATTCTGGACAGCCTGCGCCAGCTCGACTGGGCCTCGCGCGACCTGCGCCGCCGGCACAAGCAGATCGAAGCAGCGACGCGCGAGCTTTCGGCGGAGCTGCAGCGCACGCCGACTGAGTCGGAGGTTGCCGAGCGCCTGGGCGTCAACATGGAGCGGTGGCGGCAGATGATGCTCGACCTGCGCAGCGTCGGACTGGTTTCGGCCGACACCCGCGCCACCGAGCACGACGACCTGCCCATGCCGGAATTCCCGAGCCGCCCGGAGACCCAGCCCGACAACATCTGTGCCCGGCGGCAGTTGCGCTCGGCGCTCGATCAGGCCATGAAAGGGCTGCCGGAACGCTACCAGAAAGTTGTAGTGCTCTACTACACAAACGAGATGACGATGAAGGAGATCGGCACGGTTCTCGGCATCAACGAGAGCCGGGTGTCGCAGATCCACAAGTCGGCGCTCGAGAAGATGAGCACCGCTCTGCAGGAATCGGGCATCCGCAGCAGCGCCGCCTTCTAAGCGGCCGGAGCTGCTGAAGCTGAGACCCCTGCGGAAGCTCGCGCCGGGCGGGACCGGCGGTTAGCCTCTGACTCCACCACTCATCCGGGCCGTGCGGCCTCACCAGTGCCGCGCGGCCCCTTTTTTGTTTGTGAACAGCCACCGGGGGCCGAGGGGACACCGGCCGCGAGCGGGCCGAGCCGTTCTGCTTCGCAACGAGAAGCCAAGAAACTCACGAGCCCTCCGCCAATGCCGAGGCCGGCACTTGACTGGCATTTGTGCCTGATGGGAGCCGTCCCGCGCTCGATCAGTTTCGTGTGCGCGAGGCCGTCGAGGAGTGCCTCAAGCCGCCTGTCCAGCCGGCCCAACTTCCATATGATTGTGAAAGGTGGCGCAGGTTCGCCTGCGAGTTCTCTCCGCCCAGGCCCGCCCGCGCTGGCCGCCGAATGGTGTCTTCCGCATATAATGGCGCAAGCAGCCAGTCCGGTGGAGGTTTGGAAATGCGGCATCTTCTCGTGATTTTGCTGGTAGCGGTCCTGCCGGCGGCCACCTCGATTCTCGATGCTCAAGTGCTCTATGGTTCCCTCGTGGGGAATGTCGAAGACCCCTCGGGCGCGCGGCTGCCCGGCGCAACCATTGAGATTGTCAACGAACTGACGGGCCTCGCCCGCACGGTCGCAACCGACAGCGCGGGCGCGTACCTTCTCTCGAACGTGCAGTCGGGGCGATACGAAATCCATGCCTCCGCCGCCGGCTTTCGGCCCCTGCGAAAGATCCACGTGGACGTGCCGGCCAATGCCGTGGTGCGCGTGGATCTGAAGCTCGAGCTGGGTGACACCGCGGAAACGGTGATGGTCACCGCCGAGCGTCCCCCGCTACAGACCGACCGCTCGGACGTCAGCCTGGACCTCACCACCAAGGAGCTGACGGACCTGCCGGTGGGCGCCTACCGCAACTATCAGTCGCTCCTGAAGCTGGTGCCCGGCGCGAGTCCTCCCGCCAGCGCCCACTCGATCGCCGGCAATCCCGCCGGGGCGTTCGTCACGAACGTGAACGGCACGAGCCGGAGCAACAACAACACGCGCATCGATGGAGCGAGCAGCACGTATTTGTGGCTGCCTCACATCACTGCGTATGTGCCGCCGATCGAATCGATCGGCGCCGTCAACATCACCACGAACAGCTATGACGCCGAGCAGGGTTTCGCCGGCGGCGCGGTGGTCAGCGTGGAAACCAAGTCCGGCACGAACGAGTTCCACGGCAGCGCGTTCGAATACCACACCAACAGCGCGCTGCGGGCCCGCCATTTCTTCGTTCCGGCCGGCGAGCGCGTTCCCAAGAACCTGCTCAACCAGTACGGCGGCAGGATCGGCGGACCCGTCCTGCGCAACCATCTGTTCTTCTTCTTCAACTACGAGGCGATGCGGCAGCGGCAAAGCTTCAGCCGCTTCGCCACGGTCGCCACGCCGGAACACCGCCGCGGCAACTTCTCCGACTCCGGGGCCCGGATTTACGATCCGCTGACAGGTGCGCCCGACGGCACCGGCCGCTTGCTGTTCTCGAACTCCGTCATTCCCGCGGGCCGGCTGGAGCCGATCAGCCGCCGACTGCTCGATCTGACGCCGCAACCGAACTTGCCTGGCTTTTCCAGCAACTACTTCATCGGCGCTCCGCTCAAATTCGACCGCGACAACTACGACTCGAAGATCAACTGGAACGTCTCGAACAAGGCCATGCTGTTCAGCCGCTACAGCCGGTTCAATTACTCGGTCTTCGATCCGCACGTGCTGGGCGAGGCGGGCGGACGCGGCGTGGCCACGATCTTTCCCGGCAACGACGACGGCACGGTCCACTCGCTCACGTTCGGCGGCAATTACGTCTTCAGCCCGACATTCCTGTTGGATGGTCACTTCGGTTTCACGCAGCAGAACCAGAACGGCCACGATCTGTTCTTCGGCCGCAACATCGGCCTGGACGATCTGAAGCTACCCGGCACAAACGGCCCGAGCGTCCGCGAGAGCGGGTTTCCCGGATTCCAGGTCAGCGGCTATGAGAATCTCGGCGGCTCGGTGCCTTCGAGCCCGCGCTTCCGCACGGACAATCAATACCAGTACGCGTTGAACGCAAGCTGGACGCGCGGCGCGCACAATCTGCGCTGGGGCATGGAGCTGTCCCGCCAGGAAATGAACCACTATCAGCCCGCCGGCACGTTCGGGCCGCGAGGCGGCTTCAGCTTTACCGGGGCCACGACGGCGCTGAACCGCGGAGCTGCGCCCACTCAGTTCAACTCTCTCGCATCCTTCCTGCTCGGGCTGCCCTCGAGCGCCGGCAAATCGATTCCAACGACGCCGGAGATGCAAACGCGGTTGTGGGCCCACGGTTTTTATTTCCGCGACCGGTGGCAGGCGAGCCGGCATCTGACCCTGAATCTCGGCCTGCGCTGGGAATACTACCCGATGGTGACCCGGGCGGACCGGGGCGTGGAGCGTTTCGACTGGACGACCAACCAGGTCCTGGTCGGCGGCGTGGGCAGTGTCCCGGGCGACGCCGGCGTCCGCGTCAGCAAGAAGCTGTTCGCGCCGCGCTTTGGCATCGCGTACCGTCTGAAAGAGAAGACGGTCTTTCGCGCCGGCTACGGGATCAGCATCGATCCGTTCCCGCTGGCGATCCCGATGCGCAGCCCTTATCCGACGGTGATCGGTCAAACCGTCGTGGGGAACAACACGTTTCAGCCGGCCGGCCGGCTGGCGAACGGCATTCCGCTGCCGCCGCCGCTCGATCTTGGCAACGGCGTGATCCCCATGCCTCCGTCGGTGACCACGCTCACGCTGGAAGACCGCTTCAACCGCGGCTACATCCAGAGCTGGAACTTCACCATACAGCGCGAGTTGCCGCTGGGCTTCACCGGTCAGGCCGGCTACGTCGCCACGCGCAGCATCCGGCTGACGAACCGGGTCGACCTGAACGCGTCGTCGCCGGGCCGCGGCGTCGCGGGCAGGCCATACTTCGCCAGTTTCGGCCGCCGCGTCTCCACGACGCTGCACGCTCCCGCGTTCACATCCGATTACCACTCGCTCCAGACACGCCTGGACAGGCGGTTCTCGGCCGGCTGGTCCATGGGCCTGAGCTACACCTGGGGCAGGGCGATTTCGTTCGGCGACAACAACGACAGCGGGCTGTTCTTCAATACCCCTGAGGTCATGTCCCGTAATCGCGCGCTCGCCGGCTTCGACCGCACTCACAACCTGGAGATCACCTCGCTCGCCGAGCTTCCCTTCGGGCCCGGCAAGCCGTGGGCGCAAGCCGGTCCGGTTTCCTGGGTGCTGCGCGGCTGGCAGACGAACGCCATCTTCAGCGCCTACTCCGGCACCCCATTCACCGTCACCGCCAGCGGCGCCTCGCTGAATGCTCCAGGGAACAGCCAGGTGGCCGACCGGGCGAAGCCGAGCGTCGAAAAGCTGGGCGACGTCGGCCGCGGCGCGTCATTCTTCGATCCGTTCGCCTTCCGCTCGGTCACGGAACCCCGCTTCGGCGATGCCGGGCTGCGCATCCTTCGCGGCCCCGGTCTGGTGAACCTGGACTTCGGCCTGTTCCGTGATTTCCGGCTGTCGGAGAGATGGACGCTGCAATTCCGCGGCGAAGCGTTCAACCTCTCGAACACGCCGCACTTCAACAACCCGGGCGGCAACGTCTCGGCGATGCAGCTCAACGCCGACGGGTCCATCCGCCGGCTGGGCGGCTACTCGGAAGTGACCAGCGCGCAGCCCGACGAGCGGCAGGTGCGCTTCGCACTGAGAATCTTCTTCTGAGCCTATGCGATTGAATCACTTGCTGCCGCTGCTCGCGGCCGTTGCCGTTGCGGGCGCGACGCTTCCCGCCGGGGATGGATACCGCGGCATCTGGTATTACAACCAGCCTTCGGGCGACCAGTATCACTACAAGTACAGCGGAGGGTTCGCAACCTACCCGCAGCAGCACGTCCCGATCGCCATTTACTCCAAGGAAGCGAACAAAACGTTCTTCGTGTACGGCGGCACGACGCGCGACCGCAACGGAGAGCTGGTCCACATGGTCTCTTATTACGACCACGCCACGGGCATGGTTCCGCGGCCGCGAATTCTGTTGAACAAGAAGACCACGGACGCGCACGACAACCCCACGCTCGCGATTGACGACCGGGGCTATTTGTGGATCTTTTCCGCCGCGCACGGGACCTCCCGGCGGGCGTACCTGCACCGGTCGGTGAAGCCTTACTCGATCGATGCCTTCGAGCAGGTGCTCGACACGAATTTCTCCTATCCCCAGCCCTGGTGGTTTCCAGGGAAGGGTTTTCTCTTCTTGCACACGCGGTACCAGAAGCTGCCGGAGGGCAAGGGCAGCGGGCGCGCGCTGCACTGGATGACCAGCGCTGACGGGCGGGTGTGGAGCGAGCCACGCCTGCTCTCTTTCCTGCTGATGGGGCACTACCAGGTGAGCTGGCCGCATGACGGCCGCCTGGGCACGGCTTTCAACGTGCATCCGCCCCCGCTCGGCCTGAATCAGCGGACCAATCTTTACTACCTCGAGACCAGCGACATGGGCCTCACCTGGAAGACCGTGGACGGCCGCCGCGTGGAGACGCCGCTGCGCTCGGACCAGAACCCCGCACTCGTCCGGGACTACCGCAAGGAAGGATTGCTGGTCTACTTGAAGGATCTCAACTACGACCAGGACGGCCGGCCGGTGATCGTCTACCTGACCAGCAAAGGTTACGAATCGGGTCCGAAGAATGGCCCGCGACTGCTCCACACGGCGCGCTGGGACAGCAGCCGCTGGATTTTCCGGCCGATGATGGAGACCGATCACAATTACGACTACGGTTCGCTGTATTTGGAGGCCGATGGAACCTGGCGTTTTATCGGGCCGACCGCGCCCGGACCGCAGGCCTACGGGACCGGCGGCGAGATCGAGATGTGGCTCAGCCGCGACCAGGGACAAACCTGGAAGAAGGTGCGCACCCTCACGCGCAACAGCCGTTATAATCACACGTACGTCCGCCGTCCGGTGAACGCGCATCCTGACTTCTACGCCCTGTGGGCGGACGGCGACGCCTTCGCGCCATCTCCCTCGAGGCTGTACTTCACGAACCAGGCCGGCGACAAGGTGTGGCGGCTCCCGGTTGATATGAAGAAAGATCTGGAGAAGCCGGAACCAGTGACGCCCGGCCGGTAGTGTGCGGTCTCGGATTCCGCTTGCTGACGCGCGCGGCTCGGAAGGGATCATTCTGCGCCTCGGTTCGGAAGGGCCGAGGCCGCAAGGCGTAGCGCGCAACCGGCGACAGGGCAGGCGGCGTGGCGCGGGGTGCGAGTTTCTGAGGAGGCAATACCCATCGGTTGCTCGCCGCCTGTCGCCCGGCGGAGCCGTTCCTGGATCACGGCGTGGTGGGAAGGCGGCTCGTTCCGGTGAATGGCGTACCGACGATTGCACTCCGGGATGCGGTGTCTCACGAAACGGCTACTGAGTGCAGCCTGACAGCCACGGGCGTTGCCATGAAGTTGACATAAAGGAAGATGCGGTCCGAGGCCGGGCGAACAGGCGCCCGATTTTGCGAGAGAATACGGCCTATGCGCCTGACAGCATCGCTTGCCTTCCCTGCCCTGCTCTGCGCCGGCGACTCTGGCTGGGTCCGCCACGTCGTCACCGAGGACTTCCGCACCAACACAGCAGTGGCCGCCGATTTCACGGGCGACGGCCGCGTGGACGTGATTGCCAACTGCTCGACCTGCAAGGAGGACGTGCTCTTCGTTGCGCCCGACTGGAAGCGCATCACGCTGCACAAGGGGCACTCGCCGATCCACAGCGTGGTGCTCGATGCCGACGGCGACGGCGATCCGGACTACGTCGCGGCGCAGTACACACCCGGTTTCATCTACTGGCTCGAGCGGCCTCCGAACCCGCTCGATCAGCCATGGAAGCTGCACGCCGTCGATGACGCGACCAAGGGCGGCGTCAACGGCATTCACGGCCTCGCGACCGGCGATGTGAACCGGGACGGCAAGCCCGACCTCATCGGCAACAGCGCACAACCCGGCGGTTCGTTTCCGAACTCGATCGCCTGGTTCGAAGCGCCGCGGTTCGAGCGCCATATCCTGGCGGACAAAGATGCCCCGGGCCTGAGCCACTACCTCGGCTTCGGGGATGTAAACGGCGACGGCCGGCCCGATGTCGCGAGCGGCGCCAAGACCCCGCCAGAGGGTAATTGGTTCGCCTGGTGGGAAGCGCCGCAGGATCCCCGCGCGGTCTGGAAGAAGCACCTGATCGCCGCCAACCAGGAAGGCGCGAGCAACATCTTCGTCGTCGATGTCAACGGCGACGGCAAGGCCGACCTCCTGTCCTCGCGCGGGCACGGCAAGGGTGTGCTGTGGTTCGAGGGACCCGGCTGGAAGCCGCGCGAGATTGACGGCGCGCACCAGTACCCGCATTCGCTTGCGCCAGGCGACCTTGACGGCGATGGCGACGTGGACGCGGTCGCGTGCTCGGCCGTATATGCCGGAGAACCCAAGGCGCCGCGGCTCGCCTGGTACGAGAACACGGGGCACGGCCGGTTCCGCACGCACGAGATCTCGGCCACACAGGCGAGCTACGACGTGAAGCTCGCCGATATGGACCGCGATGGGGACCTCGACATCCTTGTAGCCGGCCAGGAGAGCAGGAACGTCGTATGGTATGAGAACCGGCTGAAAGCGGGCCGCGTGCGATAGTCGGATCAGATGGACAAGCTCGTGCTGGCGGTCATCCTCGCTGCTCCCGCACTCGCCGCGAATGCGGTGGTGCTGCGCCCGGTCCTCAACATGTACTCGAAGCCCTCCGAGGACGCCGACGTGGTCTCGCAGGCGATTTACGGCACGAATATCGAGGTACTCGAAGAGCGCGGCGAGTTTGCGCGCATCCGCACACCGGACGACTACACCGGCTGGGCGCCGCGGCCGGGGCTGCTCGCGCGAGAACGCGCTTATGCGGCCTCCGGCAGGGTGGCGGAAGTGACGGCGCTGTACGCGAATCTTTACCGCCAGCCGAGCGTGACGAAGCACGGGCCGCTGCTGACGGTCCCGTTCGAGACGCAGCTCGAGGTCGCGGCCGAGCCGGAGCAGGAGGAGCGCCGCTGGTTGGAGGTGCGACTGGCGGACGGCCGGACGGCGTGGGTGCAGCGCGGCGACATCAGCCTGGAGCGGCGGGCGCTGACCGTGGCCGAGATGATCGAACTGGCGAAGCGCTTCCAAGGGCTGCCGTATACCTGGGGCGGGACCTCGAGCTTCGGCTACGACTGCTCGGGTTTCACGCAAATGCTCTGCCGCCGGCGGGGCTATACTCTGCCTCGGGATGCGCAGCCGCAGGCGCGGTGGAGCCGCATGAAGCGGGTATCGAAGGGCGAGCTCCAAGCGGGCGACCTGCTCTACTTCGGGCCGTCGGCGAACAGGATCACGCATACGGGTCTCTACCTCGGGAGCGGCGAGTTCATCCACGCGACGGCGCATCTGAAACCGGTGGTGCAGATCAGCAGGCTTGACGAGGAGCATTGGACGAAGGTGTACGTGGGCGCGGGGAGAATCGAATGAACCGGCGCGAGTGGATCAGGACCTGGGCGGCCGCGGGCGCAGCGCCGCTCGCGGCTGCGTCCCCGCGCAACGCCGTCAAACCCGAGATTTTCCGCATTCGTCTCCGGCACACCTGGACGACGACGATGTCGTCGAGCGAGTACCGCGACGTGCTGTACCTGAGCTTCACCTCGGGCGGAATTACGGGCCGGGGCGAGGGGGCGCCGATCGTGCGCTACAAGGAGAGCGCGGCGACCGCGCGCGCAGCCGTCGAGTCGGTGCGGCCACTGCTCGCAAGCGCCGATCCGTTCCAGTTCACGCGTGTGATGGAGGAAGTCTCGCGCAAGGTGGAGGGGGAATGGGCGGCCAAGTCGGCCATCGACATCGCGCTGATGGACTGGGTGGGGCAGAAGCTCGGCATTCCGCTCTACCGCTACTTCGGGTTGGACGCGAAGGATGCGCCGGTGACGACGTTCTCGATCGGCATCGACGATCCGGCGACGACAAAGCAGAAGGTGCTCGAGGCGGAACCGTATCCGGTGCTGAAGATCAAGGTCGGCCTGGACAAGGATGAGGCGACGATGGAGGCGGTGCGCAGCGTTACCAGAAAGCCGCTGCGTCTCGATGCCAACGAGGGCTTCAAGAGCAAGGAAGAAGCGGTGCGCAAGATCAACTGGCTCGAGTCGCTCGGCGCCAAGTTCATCGAGCAGCCGCTGCCCGCGCACATGCTCGAGGAAGCGCGCTGGGTGCGCAGCCGCGTGCACATCCCGGTGCTCGCGGATGAGGCCTGCCTGCGCGCCGAGGACATCCCGAAGATCGCGGACGCCTACGACGGGGTGGTGATCAAGCTGGACAAGACCGGCGGCATGATGGGCGCCTATCGCATGATCCAGGTGGCGAAGGCGCACGGGCTGAAGACGATGCTGGGCTGCATGGTCTCGAGCTCGGTCACGATCACGGCGGCGGCGCACCTGTCGCCCCTGGCGGACTGGGCGGACCTGGACGGCAACCTGCTGATCGCCAACGATCCGTATCGCGG
This sequence comes from Acidobacteriota bacterium, assembly GCA_016178155.1. Taxonomy (GTDB): domain Bacteria; phylum Acidobacteriota; class Terriglobia; order Bryobacterales; family Bryobacteraceae; genus JACOTZ01. The sequence continues at coordinate 5,468 of JACOTZ010000392.1, read as the reverse complement.
GGTGACCGTCGAGAAAGGCAAGCTCATTCTCCCCAACCGCCCGGGGCTGGGCCTGGTGAAGGCGTAGCGCGGATGTCGGAGCGGTTCGCAGCGCTATAGCGGCGGCTTGTCCCCTTTGTTCCCGACGGCCTGGCCCGTGCTCGAGTGTGCCATCCCGCACACCGCTAGCTGACGCGTTCATTCTGAGCGGCCGCGATCGGCTGTCTGGTGCAGGCGAAGCAGCCGGTGAAGAGGATTGCGAAACGAACCCAATTTCTTCGATAACTTCCGGCTTTTCAGGAGCTTGCGATGCGTAAACAGATGCGGAAGGCGAGGTCGCGGCAAGCTGGGTGTCGGGCGAATGGGAGCCGGCTTGTGGGTCACCGGCCCGGGTTCGTTTGGTAATTTTTTGTTCGTGCCGGGCTTGGGTCGAGGGATCACGGACGGCCTGCTGCTCCGGTTTGCTGGTCAAGTTTTCGTTTGCGTCCGGCGGGTTCTCGCTGAATATCGGCTCGGGCGGGATGTGTGCGCCGAGGGGTGACGCCTGGCCGGATATCCGGGAAGGTCCTGAGCCGGGGCTGGCCGGGTCGGGGGAAGGCTCCGGCGGAGCGGGGCGGCTGGCCTGCAAAACGCGGAGGGTGTCGAGGGTATGGGCGAGGGCGCGGCGGAGGCGGGACTCGTAGCGCTGGATGAGGCCGAGAGATTGGGATTGATCGGCGAGACCGCGGAAGGCGCGGGCCTTCTGGACGGCGGCGCTGATGGGCTCGTCGGCGAATTTGGCCTGGAAGGCCATTTCCCCGGCGATGAGGACGTTCTCGGTTCCGAAGATGCGGAGCAGGCGCCAGTGGGAAAACGCGAGGTCGTGGACCACGGCGCTCTCGAGGGGGTCGGCGGGGGAGAAGCGCTCGAGGTAGCAGTTGAGCAGTGCATTAAAGCGAAACTTGGATTCACCGGGCAGGAGAACGGTCTCGGCGGTGAGGCCGTGGCGGAGGCGGTTGGCGGAGGACCGCTGTTTGCCCGCGGGCGTGACCGGCCCTCGGGATTTGGCGCCGTTTTGGCGGGAAGCTTCAGATCGAGTCATGAGAGTCTCTCAGGCGATCCGAGGATGGCACGGGTGGTGTGGAGAAGCGCCAAATCCGGGTGGGAGAATGGGGCCGCGGAGAGGGTGTTTGTGGATGATTCTGTGGGAGTTAAGAATTATTTTAGACTTTTGCTGAAATTTGTGAATGCCCCTCGGCGCTCTGCGTTCAGACAGCGGAGCGCCACCGCCCGCGAACGTCCCTGCTCTTTTACTCCACTTCTTGGTCGCGCGCCGATTGGGGGGTGACGTGTGGACCTTGGGCCTGTTCCGGTTCAGCGGGAATTGGAGAGCGGGCGCTATGGAAGGTGCAGGGAATGAAGTGTGGACGATCGTGCGCGAGTGGCTGAAAGCACTGCCCGAAGGGGAACGGCAGGAGGTAGGGAGGATTTGCTGCGGGCACAATGGCGCTGGCCGGCAGGTATGCCTTTGTGCCGGCCGATGGGAACCGGCCTTTGGGAAATCGCACTGATCTTCCGACGAAGCGCACACCGCGGGTGTTGCTGTGCGTTTATCGCGAACATCTGGTGGCGCTGCATGGGTTCATCAAGAAAAACGCGGGCGACGCCGGATGACGATTTGGCATTGGCGCGCAAGCGCCGGAAGGAGTTGATGCGATGAGCAAGAAGCATATGGGTTCCAGCATCGATGACTTCCTGAAAGAGGAGAGGGTCTTCGAAAAGGCGCAAAACCAAGCGATCAAAGAGGTGGTCGCCTGGCAGCTCGCGCAGGCCATGAAGGAAAAAAGATTTCGAAGAACCGCATGGCGACCGTGCTGAAAACCAGCCGCACGCAAGTCGATCGGCTGCTCGATGCCAGGAACGACATCACGCTATCCAGCTTGGAACGGGCTGCGGCCATGGTCGGCCGCCGGGTCACGATTCAGCTCGTGTAGCAACCAGGATGGGCTGTGGCGCAGGATCCGGAAATCGAGCTGGGATGTTCATGCTTCCGGTTACGGTTATCGCGGGAGAGAGACTGCCGTACGAAATGGGGGTAGCGTCAAGTTCCTTGTGTAAACGCTGTTCGCCTGGCGTCGTGCGCTCACCAACCATCACCTCAAAGGAGCTCGGCATCGCGTGGCAAGTCGAGTTGGGGACGGCGCCAAGTAAAGGCGGATCGCCTCCTCGATATTCAGACGCGCTTCTGCCTCGGTTTTCCCGGCCGACGCGCAGCGCGGCAGTTCCGGAGACTGTGCCGCGTATACGTGCGTGCGTGGCCGCCCTCTTCAGCCTCCCCGGCGCTCGGTTCATCATCTGCATGAGCCCATCGGAGTATGGCTCGGCGTGGTTGGGTCCCCGCGGTGCCAGGTTCGGTTTCGCACGGCACGATACCTGTAGCGCCGCTGGGTCCTGAGTTTCCAAGTTCCGATTGCGCGTTACCGTCCGGGACGCGGCAGCAAGGGCCACATCTACGAGTCGGCGACGTCAACTTGGATTTCTAAACGCTGCGCCGTTACCGAGGACTTGAGCGTATTTGGCGCCTATGGTTCCGCGGTGCAGGATTCTGGTTGGGTGGGCGCACCGGCAACGTCCGTCTTATACTGAGTCATGGCCCTCACCTTGACCCTCGACCCTCACGGCGAGCAACTGGTCACGGCTCACCTCCGCACCGGCCGCTACCACTCGCCCGAAGAGGTGATCACGCGCGCCCTGGAAACACTCGCCGAGAAAGAGCCTCCCGCTCCTGCCCGGACAATGACACCCGCGGAAGCAGTGGCCGATATTCGCGAACTGCGCAAAGGCGTCACACTCGGCGGCATCAAGATCAAGGACCTCATCAACGAGGGCCGCAAATACTGATGTCCGGTTTCGTGGCCGATGCCTCTGCGACGCTACCGTGGTGCTTCGCCGATGAAGCCACGCCAGCGACCGAAGCTTTGCTGGACCGGGCACAGGCGGGCGAAGAAATCCTTGTGCCTGCCCATTGGCCTACCGAAGTCATGAATGGCCTCATCATGGCCGTGCGTCGAGGACGGATCGAGCGGGAACGGGTCGCACGGTTTGCTCGCGATCTGGCAGCACTACCGATCCGCATAGAAGCTGCTCACGCGCCGGCCACGTGGGATGCGGTGATCGGCATCGCCACCGGGCATCAACTCACCGTTTACGACGCCGCTTATCTGGAACTCGCGCAGCGGACCGGTCTGCCCCTCGCCACTCTCGACGGCGATTTGCGGAAAGCCGCGCTGGCCGCAAGCGTCGGTCTTGTGGAAACATGAGCAGCCAAGTGATCGCTCCTTCGCCGCGCACGCTGATCGAAAGGGGGGGAGCGGACCACTGCCGCCGCGCTTTGCCCATTCTGCACCGTCAATATCCGCAACCGAAACACACTGGCGGCCTCACCTCGGGCTACCCGATCCGGGGGATTGAAGAGATCGGTCTACTGAACGCCGTTGATCGCGGCCCATTCGAGTCAGCGCAGGTAACATTCACCGAAGTTATAGCGGCTGTTGCTCCAGCACTCGTCCGCACCACCACGTGGACCACCCATAGACGCCCGCGCAAAGCAGCACCAGGAGTGGAACCGCATGGACTGCGGCGGCGGCTACTGACATCACGACAACCTGAAAAACGCTCGTAGCGAAGGAGACGCCGCTGGAGAACCGCCAGCGAACCTGGTTGCTGTGGTGGGTCACGGAAGCGTGATGGCCTGCCGCCAGAGCGGAGAGCGCGACCGCAAGGCCGGCGCCTGGCGCCAGAGGCAAGGTCATCACCACGGACACCAAGAGGAAGGGCACATCCTTCGCCGCGAGGATCTGCCAACCGGGGACGGGCAGGAGACGGTACCGCGTCATTCCGCCATCGCCATCGAGACCAAAGAGCGTCTGCGCATAAGTCGAGAGCGCGAGCGTCACCATGATCGTCATCGGCAGCAAGGCCTCGGCCGGTAGCAGTCCTGCCGCACGGAACCCGAGGGAGATGGCGCTCACGACCGCACTGCACCAGAAATCGAGGGTCGAAAGCGTTTCGCGCAGATTCTTGCGGATGAGATGATTCAACGGGCCCGGAAATCCGGGTAAGCGGCGCCACACTCCCTTGCGGGCGGGAGGAAGCGACGGCAACACGAACCCGAAGGCGAATACCGCGGCGGCCACGGCGCTAAGGCCTACCGACACGCGCTTCCAAACCGCCAGCGCCACGATGAGCCAAGTGACGGGATTGAGCCACGGGCTGAGGATTCGCAGCGCCCGGCGCTCGGCCGTGCTCAGCGGCCAGACGGCCAGGCGATCGCGCGGCAAGACGCGCAGGGGGTCAGCACTTAACGGAATGAAAAGGACCAGCCCGATGAAGGCGAAGAGCCTGACGAAGATGCCGGGATCTCCTAGGAAAAGAAACGCGATGCCGACGACGAAGAGATTGTTGCCGGAGAACGATCCCACGGTTTTGAGATCGCGCCGCACTGCGTTTATGAGCGCGACTAGGATTGCCCGGATGCGAGCCATTCCAATTGCTCCGAAGCGGGCGGTTCCGCGAGTTCGAGATATAGTTCTTCGAGCGATCCCGGCAGTTCTGCGGCCGAAGAGTTCCAAACGATCTTACCCTCGCGAATCATGGCGAACTGGTGGGCGATGCGCTCGAGCGCTGGAAGAATGTGCGACGTGAGAAACACCGTAATGCCGCGTGCGGCTGCGGAGACCAGAAGCTCGCGCATGATCTGGGAGGTGGCGGGATCGATGGCCTCGAAAGGCTCGTCGAGAAAGAGGACCTCCGGGTTCGGCAGCAGGGCCATGGCGAACGCGGTCTTCTTGCGCATACCGTGGGAGCCGTGAGCGGCGAACGTGTCGCGGCCGTCGGTGAGGCTAAGTACGCGCAGGAGTTGCTCGATGCGGAGGTGGGACTGCTGCTTGGTAAGACCGTAGATCTGAGCAGTGAGAAGGAGGTGCTCTCCTATCGTGAGGTCGTCGAAGAGGCCCAGGCTTTCGGGCAGGACACCGATGCGGCGCTTGACCTCAAGCGGATGTGTGGCGACATCAAACCCGCAGACGGTGGCCTTGCCGGAAGTGGGAGCGAGGAGCCCGGAAAGCATCTTCACAGTGGTTGATTTGCCGGCGCCGTTGGGGCCGAGGAAGGCGCAGATTGTGCCTTTCGCGACCTCCAGGGAGAGGGCGTTTACGGCGGCTAACGTGCCAAATCGTTTGGTGAGCTGACAGCAAGAGATCACGGATTGATTTGCCAGCTTAACAGAGTGGCGATTAAGGCTGCTCACGGCGTATCCGGGAAACAATTCCGCGATCGATCCGAGAACCTCACGGGATTAGTCCTCGCTGGTCGCCAAGGGGCGGGCGATCCGGCCCCCCGCCGTTTCGGCAATCAGTTCGTTTCCGGCTCAATACCCATCCGGTCGTTGACCGCGTCGCGGAGCCTCTGCTTGCATCCGAGGTAGCGTTCGGTGGTCTGGATGGAGACAT
>JACOTZ010000391.1 GCA_016178155.1 Acidobacteriota bacterium | reverse complement strand
TGCCACTGCGGGAACCGCGGGAACCACCTTCCACGCCTGGGTGGAGACCGCGCCGTCCGTTGTTTCCTTCTCGCCGTCAGGCAGCAGCGGTTTCACGCAGGCGTTCACTTTTGCCGTTTCCAGTCCGTCCGGCTTCAGCAACCTGTCCGAGGTATTCGCTCTTTTCAACACTTCGGTTTCCGGGGCGAATGCGTGCTATATCCGTTACAACCGGGGCTCCAATCTCCTCTATCTGGCCGACAACTCCGGGGCGAACTGGTCGAGCGGATTCACACCAGGGAGCTCCGGGAGCGCGGGCAACTCGTATTGCAGCATCAACGGCATCGGAGCATCCTTCAGCACTTCAGAGACGCAACTCGCGGTAACCGTCCCGGTCACCTTTCAGACGTCATTTTCCGGGGTCAAGAACGAATACCTGATCGCGTTCGACCGTATGGTTTGCACTCCGAATGGCAGCCGATGGGAACCTGGGCCGTGCCGGGCGGGTCCACGGTGCAACACGTCATCACGACCTCCCCGGCTGGCTTGTCCCTCACGGTCGACGGTGGCGGCTGCACTTCACCCTGCACTTTCAACTGGACGCCGGGCACAAGTCACACAATCGCCACAACGTTGAAGCAACTGCCGTACTATTTTTCCTACTGGAATGACAGCGGCGCGCTGTCGCACGCGATCACGGCACAGTCGTCTCCCACGACGTACACCGCGAACTTTTTCAACGATCCGCTCGAGGCGCTCAAGAAGTGCCTCGATCCCTTGATATCGACCAGCGCCACTTGCACGCTGGCCGCGGGAACGCACACCGTTAATTCGACTATTGAGGTCAAGCGCTCCAACGTGACGATCACGGGCGAAGATCGATCAACCACTGCCTTGGTTCGCGGTGCGAGCCACACCTCCGAGTTGATGCTGGTGAACGTAGCTCCGCCCGCCCAGTCGATCACGATTCAAAACCTGACGTTCTGCGGCAACTCCGCACTCTCGACCCCAGCCAGTCCCTGCCCGTCGCCGCCTCCGCCCTCGGCGCCGACGACTTGTGGAGCTTGGCAGCGCGACATCCACGAGGCAAGGAGGAGAGGTGATCCCGACCCAGACGGGACGTATATCTGTACCGATCTCTACGTCGCCAATGCGGATACACGCCAGCGCCCGATGGATCCTTTCGCTTACATAGGCCCTTACAGCGTCACTATTTCGAACTGCGCATTCGAAGGCTCTACTGGTCACGCCATCGCCCTCTACCCGACAGCGCCGCAGGAAGTTAATGACGTCTATATCACGGGAACCGCGATCAACTCCTCGGAGGTGACCGGTCTGCTCGTGGGTGTGAACGGAGAGAACTACTCCGACTCCCGCGCCTGCGACAGCAACCCCAACTTTAAAGACGACACCAGCGTACATGCGCCTCGGAACATCCGTGTTGAGGGCAGCAACACCTTCGCCAACAACCTCACAGGTGCGATGGGAATCAACGCGGCACGCTGGTTCGCCTTGCGCAATAACACGTTCACAAATAACTACATCATGCCCCAGGCTGGCAACGAAGCCGGCGGATCGGTCTTCTTTGACCAGTGCACAGACAAGATTCAGATCTACAGGAATACGCTAACCGGTCCCACCTACCTCGCGACCGACGGCCTGGAACTCTGGGGTCGAAATATCGACGTGGGCGCCGACGACCCGGCTCAGCGGAATACCGTGTCCAACTATCAGAGTGAAGGCATAGCTGCAAACAGCGTTTTCAACGCTACCATTACGAACAATACGACATCGAACAACGGCGCCGCGTATCCAACCGGTGGAATTCTCGTCTGGACGCGCGAGCCCGGAGGTCCTTGCGACCCGGTTTTCCGCGACACGCAGAACGTAACGGTCACCGGCAACACGTCTACCGGACAGACGTATGGCGTCTATCTCGGCGAGCGCGAGGCGAGCACCAATATCGTTAACACCATAACCATTGGCACTAGCGGGCCCGTGTTCCGTGACGCCTATGTGACTCTGACCGGGGCCGCCTCGGGCGTGCCCGCACCGGAGCCGCCACAGGCTGAGCAGCTTGCACCTCGGGCCTTGCCGGTGAACCCGATCCAAGATCTGGCGGCCCCGATCAGGCCCCTGCCATCCAAGTGTTCCGAGACTGGCAATCGCCGCGAAGTCGTCAGCTTCCCGGCGACCGATGTACACGTCGAAAACGGGGCGGGCAACATTTTCTGGATTCAGGGGATGTTCAGCGTTGCTGGCGACGACAATACCGGCAGCGGCGGCCCTGACAGCGGGGCTCAAGGCTGCCACTTCATATTCTATCCGCCTGAGGACACCAGCACCTGCACCCCCTCGAGCGGATGCGGCGTTTTGTACCTGGATAAAGACGGCGGAGGCTTCGACTGGACTCCCGAATCGCCGTCCGTCGTCGGGCCCGGAGGGCACGACTTGGCGAACAGCTACTGCCGGATCCGTGCCGCGTCAACGGACTCTCGAGTGACTTTTGAGGGCAAGGTGCTGAAGTTGAACCTCGACATCGAGTTCTTATCTTCCACGAAGAGGCATATGTATACGGCGACTGGAAACAGGCAGGGGTTGACGAACGCGAGTGACGGTAGCAGCTACTGGCCCTGGCGGTATTCGGGATGGTGGAAATGGACGCAATAAGCAGGAGTGTCATGAAAAGCCTTTCGCTTGCATTGATTTGCATCACGCCGTGCGCGGCCCAGCAGACCGCGCTCAATTTCAGCGGTGTGATTAGCGGAACCTTACGGGGCGAGGACGGTACCGCTATCGTTGGCGGCTATGTGAGTATGGCGCTCCGGCCGCCGCATCCCAAACGGCTGCGGCAGACCGACTGGACCGCGGTGACCCGCGCCGGGGGCGTCTTCCAATTTCGTGGGCTGAATGATGGCCAGTACAGCCTCTGCGCCCAGGTACCCGGAAGCACGTTTCTCAACCCCTGCGAGTGGGGCTTGCAGCCTGTCCAGGTCGGCCTGTCCCCTGCTCAGCCCATTGCGACCGTTACTATAGCCATGAAAAGGGGAGCCGCAGTGCCGATACGCATGGAGGACCCCGGAGAACTGCTCTCGCAACATGAAGGCAGGACGCCCGGGGCTCATGTCCTGATTGGAGTCGGCAATGATGGCTTTGCCTTCCTCCCGGCGCCGGTGGTCTCGCGCGATCGGACTGGGAGGGACCACCAGGTGGTGATCCCCTTCAACTCTCTTGTGAAACTCGTGGTTCACAGCTCCTTCTTCCAGCTTTCAGACGCTGCCGGAATTGCGCTGCCGAAGGGACGCACCACGTCCATACCGCTAACCGTGCCCGCCGGGCAGCAGCCTCCTGCGATAAGGCTCAGAGTGACCGGGGCAGGTCGCTAATGAGGCGCCGGATCCCAGTGGGGCGGCCTTTCGTAAGGGTTTGCTGCCTGCTTGCGGCGGCCCATATGGCTCTGGCGCAGCCGCCGATCCACATCGGACCGATACAAATGAGTTTTCGGGCCACGGCGGACTCCCTCGACTTGCCTCCCCCTCAGATGCTCGGTGTGGCCGCTACTAACGCTGCAGGTACCGACACTGTGCCGTTCAAGTTCGCGGGCTCAGCCCTCGACCTGCCTAATTTCCTTGTCGTGTCCCCCTCCAGCGGAGTTACCCCCGCATTGTTGTGGGTAGGCCTGGACCGGGATGTCGTGCCCTACTTGCCGTCGCAAGTTCACGCAGTCCGTCTCCTTTTCGCCGAGGCCGGTAAGTCATGTCCTCCTTGTGCCGGAGTTACCGTCACTCTGAGCCTCGCTATTCGCGCGGCGCCCGTTGTGACGGCGGTGCTCAACGCCGCCACGCTCCAGCCGGTGATCTCGCCTGGTACGGTCGTATCGATCCTGGGAACAAACCTGAGCACGCCGCCTATAACAGCCCGGTACGATAGCGCCGGCCTGTTTCCGACCTCCCTAGGCAACTCGACGGTGACGTTCAACGGCGCCGCGGCGGCAATCTTGTACGTCAGCACAACCCGGATTGACGCTGTGGTCCCATATGCGCTCGTCGGCCAGCAGACGGCGAATGTCGTGGTGATGCACAACCGGTTTCCATCGCCTGCTTTCTCCGTCCCGGTCCGGGACACTTCGCCGGGAATCTTCACCTCCATCGGCATCGGCAGCGGGATCTTAAACCAGGATGGGACGCCGAACAGCGCTGAAAATCCGGCGCCGAAAGAGTCCGTCGTCCAGATTTGGGCCACCGGCGCCGGTGTCTGGAACCAGACCCTTCAAGACGGAAGTATCCTGCTTTCCCATCTATTCGATATCAGGCCTTCCGGCTATGTCTTCCTGCGCCCGGCAGCGCCCGTTTCACTCACCATCGGCGGTCGGCCGGCGGAGATCCGATACGCCGGCCCGGCCCCGTATGAAGTGTCCGGCAAGATCCAACTCAACACGGTCGTGCCGGACGGCATCGATTCGGGACCTCAGCCTGTCGTGCTGACGATCGGCGACAACGATAATTCGCAACAGCACGTGACCGTCGCAGTGGAATAGATCGTGCTGGCCGCCCAGTGCTCGAATCCCACCCAGGTGCCCAACCAAACGATCAGCTCGGGCACTTACAACTTCCCGGACAACAACGCGCTGGCGGCCAGCAACGTGATCATCAACGGCAGCGCGAGCGTCACCTTTGTGGCGGGCAACTGCATCCACCTTCAGCCTGGTTTTCGTGCCACGGCGGGAACCGCGGGGACCACCTTCCACGCTTGGGTGGAGACCGCGCCGACAGCAGATTCCGTTGAGCCTCCGAGCGGCAACGGCCTCAGCGGGCCATTCACCTGGAAGGCCTCCAGCCCGTCCGGCTACACGAACCTGTCAGAGATGTATGCTCTGTTCAACACCTCCGTTTCCGGCCTGAACGCCTGCTACATCCGCTACAACCGGGCCTCGGATCTGTTGTACCTGGCAGACAACTCGGGCTCCAACTGGTCCAGCGGCATCGTGCCGCGGACCTCCGGCACGAGGAACAACTCGCAGTGCAGCATCGACGCCGCCGGGTCGTCGGTCAGCGGCTCGGGCAACCAGCTCACCTTGACCGTCTCCGTCACGTTTCAAGCTTCCTTTTCCGGGACGAAGAACGACTACCTGATTGCCTACAACAACGAAGGTTTGCACTCCGAATGGCAGCCGATGGGAACCTGGACGGTGCTGGCGTCGGATACTACACCTCCGATTATCAGCAACCTTCAGCATTCACCGGCGTCCAACTCGGCGACGATCACCTGGACCACGAATGAACTCGCCGACACGCAAATCGAGTACGGCACCACGCCGGCCTATGGGAGCTGGACGGTGTTGGACTCGGCCATGGTGACTCCGCACTCGCAGACCGTCCTCGGGCTGCAACCGAGCACCACCTATTATTACCGGGCCCGCTCGCGCGACGCCGCGCTGAACCTGGGCACCGCGGCCGGCTCGTTTACGACAGTTGCGCCAACGGCCGGCATGTGGCTTTCCTCGTCGGGCGGACCCCCTACTGCTCAGAGCTGCGACTTGACCAGATACGCCTACTGTTGGACAAATGACTCAACGATTGTTCAGCCTAATCCGGCCGAGCCCAAGATTTACGCAACAATCAGACCTTACGTTTGGGTGGGAACAACCGCCGGGGTCACACTATACTATCGTGGCAAGTTGTTCCTAGGCGGATCCGAGGTCTGGGGGAGCGGAGTAGAGGTTGCCAGCTCGGGCGATTACAAGCCACTGCCAGCCGACGGCACGGGGGTTCTTTACGTACCCGGTCCGACCGCGAGTAATGTTGTGGACGCCGCGGTCACGGGGTTTGGGACGTACTATTTGCAGTTTGAAACCTATGGGGTGCTCAGCGGATACCAAACCCAGATTTTCCGCGATAGACCTGTAGCCAGGCTGGTGCCTGGTCCTCCGACAATCTCGGGTAACCCAGGCATCTGGTACCTGGGCTCCGCACCGGTGAACGACAACTGCGCCCCGGCTTCTGGGGTCCCAAACTGCTATTACAATTCGACCCAATTGACCGTGACCCCGGGTGTCGGTGGCACGCCCCCCACGGCCAGCTCGCCTGCATATTGGTCGTTTACCGATCCGCTGACCGGTCAAACGCCGACATTTGTAAGCACGACGTGCGATGACGCTGCGTGCAGCAAAGTCACTATCAGAGCAATCTCGCAGCCGCCGGCGTGCGCCAGGGTGGACGTACGAGCGACGCTGGCCGGCGTTTCGAGCGCCGCGTTTGCCGTTGTGGTTGACTGGCCCAGCTACAGCGTGCGGGACGACAGCGACCCCCGTACAAGGGACCTCGGCCTGCCCGGGCCGCCTCCCGGTTACCTCTCGGATAACACGCTGCGGCTCATGTCGGCCTGTGGATCGCCAATGTTCAACATGGCCGTCCACGAACAGTTCCCGACGAGCCCTACCGCCTGCGGGGGAAGCGTGAACTGGACGGACCCCATACCGCAGACGCAATGGGGAAGTTGGATAACCGACGGAGACGGCAAGTTTGTTGATACTGTCGGGTACGCTTGCGATGGCTGCACACCTCTGTCCAGCATTCCGGGCCCGCTGAGGATTCCGGCGGTCCCCTTGTCCACGCAGGCGAACGCCTCAGCTGCTCTATTTATCTTCGTTGGCTCACAGGACACAGTGACTCTGGGCAAGTATTTCACTGCTGAGCCAAACAAGCAAGTTCGGTACACGGATCATGGTAAGGACGAGCCGGGGTGGTGGACATGCCCCGTACAGTGAAGTTTGAGGGCCAAACTGTATTCGGCCTCGGATCAGTGTCCATTCGGTGGGACGCGACACCCCGCCGGGAGACTGGCTCGCGCTGTTACAATACCCGTCGTAGTCATGGCCGACGGTAACGCCAAAGGAGGTATCGTGAACCACACTGGGCTGGCAAAGCCATTGTTCATCCTCGCTTTCGTCGCTGCCCTTCCCTCCCTGGATGCCGAGAGGCGGGCGATCGATCGGCTGGCAGACAAGGCCGACGCCGTTGTTGTAGGCGAAGTGCGGTCAGGACAGCAAACCGGCACCTCGGTAGCGTTTGTGTTGTCCGTCGCCCGCACACTCAAGGGGGATTTGCGCCCTGGAGGCGCGGTCAGCGTTTCCTGGGTCTCGCCCCTCAAAGCCAATAAGGACCTCAAGGGGAAGTACGGCCTTTGGTTCCTTCGGAAGGCCTCCGGGACGGATTGGGCACTGCAGCGCGTGCGGGAGGGGTGGGTTCCGCTTGAGTTCGCCTATTTTCCGCTGCCGAAGGGAAGCACCGGCGCAAGCTTCATCACGGCTTCTCGTCCAGTCACGGTCCATGATTTGCTTGCAGTCGAACTGACCGCCGGTCTCCAGTTTTGCACTGATCGATCCCAGTGCCACGATTTGGCAGTAGCTCTTTTTGACATCGGGGAAAGCACTGTCACGCCGGAACTGTACCGAGCTCTGCGCGCGAGCGGCGATACCGAACTCAGATTCCTGGGTCTCGCTGGATTACTTAGGTCGAACTACGGGTCAGCCGATATTTCTGCCCTTGCGGAGATCGCCAGTAACGTTGACCTGATCCCGGGCCTGGAGATGCGTGGGTTTGTGCTGAGCGCGATCGAGGCGAGGCGCGACTCGGATCCCGACGTGATTCGTTATCTGGGTATAATCGCATCGTCCCCTGATGTGAGTGTGCAACGCAGTGTTGCATGGGCGCTCAAGTTTATCCATACCCGTGATACGCTGCCCATCCTCGGAAGATTGCTGGATAGCACGGATTCGGGTACACGCGAATCTGCCATGACGGGTTTCAGCCGCTATGTGGACAATTTGCCCGTCGCGACCGTATATAACACACTTAACGGCAAATGGCTCATACCGCAAGGCCCTGCCCCTTACGGGACGCCGGAAACGGACACGTACTCGCTCAGCACGCGCCGGCTTGACCAGACACGGGAAGCTGAGTTTCTCCAGTTCTGGAGATCTTGGTGGGCAACGATGCGGGACCGAGTGATGGCGGCTCCAGGAGCGCCGATTGCTCGCCCTGCTCCGTGAACGCCTTTCTCGCTCGAGCCCCCGCCGGCCGCCGAGGCCGAATCCATACCTCCGCCGGCGGCCGAGCGTCAACGGCAGCGCGAGCGTCACCTTTGTCGCGGGCAACTGCATCCACCTTCAGCCCGGTTTTCATGCCACGGCGGGAACGGCGGGGACCACCTTCCACGCCTGGGTGGAGACCGCGCCCACGGCAGATTCCGTTGAGCCTCCGAGCGGCAGCGGCCTCAGCGGGCCATTCACCTGGAAGGCCTCCAGCCCGTCCGGCTACACGAACCTGTCGGAAATGTATGCTCTGTTCAACACCTCCTTTTCCGGCCTGAACGCCTGCTACATCCGCTACAACCGGGCCTCGAATCTGTTGTACCTGGCGGACAACTCGGGCTCCAACTGGTCCAGCGGCATCGTGCCGCGGACCTCCGGCACGAGAACAACTCGCAGTGCAGCATCGACGCCGCCGGGTCGTCCGTGAGCGGCTCCGGCAACCAGCTCACCTTGACCGTCTCCGTCACATTTCAAGCTTCCTTTTCCGGGACGAAGAACGACTACCCGATTGCCTACAACAACGAAGGATTGCACTCCGAATGGCAGCCGATGGGAACCTGGACGGTGCCGGCAGCGCAGCAGTACTACCTCACGACCTCGGTGAGCCCCTCCGGGGGCGGGACGATCTCACCCGCGAGCGGCTGGTACAACAGCGGGACGGTCGTCCAGATCAGGCGCGAGTACCAACGCCGGCTACCAATTCACGGGGTTTAGCGGCGACCTCAGTGGGACTGTCAACCCGCAAAACTTGACCATGAACGCGGCGGAGAACGTGACGGCGGTATTCACGGCAGCTTCCGACCCCCCCGATTCGCGGGTGGAGAGACCGTGCAAACACAGCCCGACACAGTGACGTGGACCGTCTATGGATACGGACCAGGGTGTGCCGGTTATACGGCAACTGCGACGGGCCGTTCGTATCCCGTGATTCGTCTGAATGGTAACGAGGTACGCACCTGGGCGGAGACCACGCTGTCCGGATCGGGACGGTACCTGAACTATGCGTCCGTCTCGGCTAATCTCAACACCGATGCTGTAGCCATGTACCTGAAGTCGCGTCAAATGCCCGATGGGCAGTGGGCGTTCGGCTCGGGCGACACGCGGCCGCCGCTGTGTTCACTTTATATCGGGCAAACCGCGCTTTCGATGCGCGCTCTGCAGCTTTACGCGCCGAAAAGCGACAAGGCTGCCTATGAGAAATCGATTCAACTCGCCGCGGCGTGGCTCGCCAGAGCCCGGCCGGCAAACAACGACGACAGGGGCTGGCGCTTGCTCGGCCTCGCCTGGGCCGGCAAGGATAAGGACGCGACCCGGCAAGCCATGCGGGATCTGCTGGCTGTGCAACGAGCGGATGGCGGTTGGTCCGACATCGCCTCCATGGAAAGCACCGCTTACGCGACCGGGAAAGCTCTGGTTGCTCTGCAAACCGCGGGACTACCCGTCTCCCATGCGGCATACGAACGCGCGGTTCGGTTCCTGCTCACGACCCAGCAGGAGGACGGCTCCTGGTACGTCAAGACGCGCGCGATGGCCTTTCAGCCGTATTTCGATGCCGGTTTTCCCCACGGTTTCGATCAGTGGATTTCAGCAGCGGGCACAAGCTGGGCGACCATGGCGCTCGCGCTTGCCGCGCCGCCGCCGGCAAGTCTAACCGAGGTTCGTCACCACCACTCCCTGACGGTCGTGGCTCAGAACGCTTCCGCTGATTTGATGGCACTTACTGAGCCGCGCGCGTCAGCAAGCGGTTCGAAATTCTGTCGGTGACGAACTTCGACTAAGAGCGTCACGCCGTTAATCCGCATGTGCCGGAGCGTTGCGCCGGCGAATGGCTGCGATCCGGTGATCCAGCCCTTGAGCCGAAGCGCGGTCACAACGCGTTCACAAAAATCGACATACCATTTTCAACAACTTACCCAGTTTGCCTCTTGACAAATCGAAATTCCCGATAAAATCAAATCAGGATAGGCCGGTGCGGCCCGGGACCCCCAAATCCCCGGACCTCACCGGCCTTCGTATTTTCAGCCAACAGGAGTGATTCGAATGGCAACTGCCACGCAGATCGCGGCCAACCGCCGCAATGCGCAGAAGTCCACCGGTCCGCAGTCCGTCGGTGGCAAAGCCCGCTCTCGTCTGAACGGGATCACGCACGGCCTCTGCTC
>JACOTZ010000390.1 GCA_016178155.1 Acidobacteriota bacterium | reverse complement strand
GCGTGCCTTCGATCTCTTACGAGTCCCCCTGCGACTGAAATAAACACCCGCTCCGTAGGCAGTAGGCAGTTCCCGGAAATTCACTAACCTGTTGCTGTCCCTAGACTTGTTTCAATCGGGCCGAAGAACTTAGGGCTAAAGTCGCTATCGCACGTCCTGTATGAAGTACTCGTGGGGCATTTTGCAGGGACGAACATGGTGAGCGAATCGTTCTCTGGGGCGCGGCTCCGCCGCCGCCGGTGTTCGTGCTTCCCACCCGCATCTCAGGGCCTGTGCGTCTTAGCGGAAGTTGTCCAGCAGCATGAGATCGCCTTCCCATCGGTCAGTGACGCTGACGAGCGCCCACCGGCCATTGCGGGAGACGATGAGTCGGCCGGGGCCTCGGGGGAAGTGTGCAACGCGAAATGGAAGTCTGCCGGCACGCCTGATCTTTTCGCCAGCGAAGCCGTAGAGATAGATCGATTGCACCTGCCTGTCTTCTCGCACGAAATAGATGCCCTGATCTGTCACGGACCAATAAAACGGCGAAATCTCGTCAAGGACCTTCTTTGCCTCACCCCCACCCGCTGGGATTCTCATCAGCCGGCCGCTCACGCCTCCGAGCGGCGGCCGGTCAACACAGTAGATGGATTGGCCGTCGGGCGATTCCTTTGGCTCGTTACCGGGGGTGTTCGTGATCCGCTGAGCGGGCCCACCTTGAGCCGGAACACGCCAGATCTCACCATCCATGCCGGAACCGATCTTCGTGTAGTAGATCCATCGCCCATCGCGCGACCAATCGGCAAGCCCCTCGATCGCGGGACTGGTCGTCAACCGGGCCGCTTTTCCTCCATCAGCGGAGATAACATACAGATCGCTATTACCCTCGACCGCAGCTTCAAACAGGATCTGCCTGCTGTCTGGTGACCACGAGTGGGCCATCATTAAACTGTTCGAGCCGAAGAAAGTCAACTGCCGCCCATGCGCGCCGCTGGCGTCGGCAACCCAGAGTTCATAATCCGCGCTGCCGCGAGTAGAGGTGAATGCAACCTTTGAACCATCCGGTGAGAAAGGGCCTGGGATGTCTTTGCGAGTGGCCGGCGAAAAAGGTTCGATGGCCTCGAAAAGCCCGCTCCCATCGACCGTCTCGAGGTCGATTCTCCGCAAACTGACCTGTTGTTGTGGCGTGTGAAAGGCCAGTCTGGCGCTCTGTCCCTTGCCAGGCCGCGAGATGGAAACGTGGCCGGCCGGAATCGGGATGTCGGGGATCGGCGTGCCGCGGCCAGGCTGCGCAACTTTCGCCGAAATGCGCCAGAGGCGATCGTTTGCCGCAAAGACTAGCTCGTCACCGTCCGGCGTCCATGCCGGCCCCCGGAGAACGCTGTTCCAATCGGTCAGACGCCGCGGCTCGCCTCCTTTCATGGACATCACGTACAGATCGCTGACGCCTGGGCGTTGATAGCGGATCAAAGCCAGGGTCTCCCCGTTTGGGGAAACAGCGAACGACCATTCGCCGGCCCCAACCCGCGGCCGAGTCAGGCGGCGGCGTCGCAAGCTGTCGAGATCGACTTCGAAAACCGCGAACGGGCCACGCCCGTGTTGCAGTGTGTCGCGAATCAATACAGACCTGCCATTGGGCGTCCAAGCTACGGCCGTCCCGGTCTCGGAAATCCTGCGCTCGGCGCCGCCCATTCGAGACGCGATGAAGATTCCCAGTTCCTTCCCACCCTCAGTGCGAGCGAACGCGATGTCCCGGCCGTCCGGAGACCACGCTGGCCCCGACTCGGCCGCCGGCGTCTCAACAATGCGCTGGATTGTGTCGGTTCCCACAGCTTTGACGCAAATATCCGGAGATTCTGGCTGATGCGGCGCGGCGCACAGGAACGCAACGAAGTTCCCGTCCGGAGACAGCGATGGCCATCGTTCGTCACCCGGGGACGAGGTCAGCGGTACGAGCCGGGGAGGATCGCTCCGACTCTTCGGCGATGGCAGCCAGACGGCGACTCCGATTACGATACAAATGGTTGTGGCGGGTACCACGACCCAAAGCCGCCTCCACCAGGGGCGTGGCGCCATTCGGCTTTGTTCCCGCTCGGCAGCCGGAGGCATCTGGACTGCAACCTCAAGGGGCGCTCGAGGGTGCATCTGGAAAGTGGGAATGTAGCCGCCCTTCGGGAGAGCAATCAGCACAGGCTGTTCGGGGAAATCCGCATAGTACTCCCGGAGCTTGTCTCGAAGCCGCCGCGCATCCACGCGTACCACCGGATCCGTTGCGGCGTTGAAGTCCGTGCCCCTTCCGTAGAGCTCGCAGGCGAGAACCTGCTCTTTGAGACTTGCCGCTTGCCCGTCCAGTGTTTGCTCGACAATGAACCGGAGGAAACGGCTAAGCCGCTCCGACCTCGAGAACGTCTCGCTCGCGAGAATCTCTTGCAACTGCGCGCGAATCATCGATTCGGGCACGCAAGCGGCTGTTGGCTGGCCAACATCGGGCCGAGGGGGCATAACGACTCCTGGGCGCTCTCCAATTCTAGTGCAACGTCGATGCCGGCTGGCTTGGGTTGTGCCACCTCCTCATGCAACCTCCGCTCAAGAACTTGCCGGATGTTAAATACCGTATAAACCTTGCTCATCCGGATTTCTGCCGCTAAAACTGCAGAGTATGCGGGCGCCAGCCATCAGCTTTGGACTACTGGCCGGACTCTGGCTGCTCGTCCCCGGTGAGTTGATCGCGGAGACGCCGGCTGTGCTGGCCGTGGCGTCGCCTTTTGGTCTTTGTCCTGGCATCCTGACCGAGATTGTCGGCCGGAACTTCAGTAAGAATGCAACCGTTGAGGTGAATACCCAGCGAGCCGCGGTGCTCGCTCATTGGGACGATTGCACAGCCGAGGGGTGTATTGAATACCTTCTGGTGGTGTTCCCCCTCGATCTCGCCGTGGGCCCCGCGGGCGTGGTCGTAGAAACCAGTGCCGGCAGGTCGGCGCCGTTCAAGATCCTGCTCGAGGAGTACGCCCCGGGTTTGACCGGTTTCATCCCTGGAGCATCCCTGAGCTGCGCCGAGGGCCAGACGGCGTCGGCGGGCGACCTCGTCACCATACGTGCAGTGGGACTGGGAGCAACGGCCTCAGGAGTGAACTCTCCGACCTTGCTTACACCAACTGTCGCGATTGGAGGCCAGGCGGCGGAAGTGGTGGAGTCAGTCCTGAGCCCTGACCCCGGAGTCTACCATGTCAGCTTCCGCGTGCCCCCGGGCGACGGGTACCACGACGTCGTGCTCAACCTCGCCGGCCGGAACAGCAACTCGCGGTTTCTCCCGGTCGGAAGGGCGATCGTACATGGGAGCCGTGCCGCGCCGGAGTCGATCATCACCGCCGCCGCGTGCGGAGGCACGTTTGCCACGGCGGCTCTTGCCAGTGACCCGCGCGATCCGCCGGTTTCACGGGGCGGCACAACGGTCACCGTAACCGATTCGGCCGGCGTTGAGAGATTGGCCCCGCTGCTCTACGTTTCACCCCTGCAGGTTAACTACATCGTCCCGGCCGATACCGCGCTCGGGAACGCGAGGATCACGATCCCTTCCGCCGATGCCACGGTTTCCACCGGCGAGCTGGAAGTCCGCGCCGCCGCCCCGCAATTTTTCACCGCCGGCTCACTGCTCCTGCGCGTTCGTGATGGTGTGCAGGCAGTGGAATCGGTCTTCGAGTCGGCCACTGGAATCGTGCGGCTGATCGACATGGGTCCGGAAACGGACCAGCTATTCCTGCTTTTGTTCGGGACGGGACTGCGCTTTGCCGGGAACGTGAGCGCGACCGTCGGTGGAGTGAATGCGCCGGTTACCTATGCCGGCCCACAGAGCGAGTTCCCGGGACTGGACCAGGTGAATATGCAATTGCCCAGGTCGCTCGCTGGGCGTGGCCGTGTGGATGTGATGCTCACCGTGGACGCCGAACTTACTCACGTTATGCAGTTGGTTTTCGAGTGATCGGGTCTGTTCCGTGTCACCACGCTACACGCAAAGCGATCGCAGATCCAAACAAGGGAGGACCACAATGACACGCAGCAAATATCTGCTCGCCGTGATGGCGGCTGTCAGCACCGCGGCGGCGCTCGCAAACGTACGGCTTGAATTCCCTGGGCCATTGTCTCAGGGGCCGCCTTATTATGCCCAGATCTCCGACCTTCCGGGCATCGGGTTGCAGGCCATCCACACTGATGAATGGGCTGCGATTCCCTTCTTCCGGGAGCTGGCGTGTGTACCGGGCGATTTCAACCTTCTGGACATCCGGGCAGCCGCCCCGGCGGCGTTTGCATGCACGCTGACCGTTCAGGGCTTCGAGATTCGGAAGTCACTCGCGCCGGAAGACGTTATTCCAATTCAAGGCAGACTTTCGGGCCTCGGCGCCGTAGCGATTCTTTTTGTTTCATGGCCGCAGCTCCAGGCCGCCGCAGCCGACGGGAACCTCACGCTTGCTGAGCTTAAAGCACTGCCCTCGTACCAGGTTAGCTACGCGAGCTTCTTCACGATGACCCACCATCCCTGGGCGCCGGGGGACGACCTCCGGGGTGCGGTTATCGAGATTTCCGCCCGCGGCCTTCTTCAGGACGGCAGGCAATTCCAACTTCAGGTAAGCGGAGTGCACGTGCCGAAGGACTGGAAACATGTGACGATCCGTTTCTGGTGATTGCACGCGCAATCAGCCGGCGGCGGAATTTCATGACCAGCGCCGCCGCTATCGCGGAAATTTCATCGGGGACATGCCGCATCCTACCGTAAGGCGCGGTGTCGCGCGAGCTCGCTCCGCTACACTAAAGCTTGATCCTCACCCTGACCATCAATCCCGCGATCGATCGCACGGTCATGGCGGACCGGCTGGCGTTCGAGGACCGGGGCTACATCCTCTCGACTAGCGAATCCGCGGGGGGCCGGGGCCTCAACGCCTCGCGCGTGATCCACTCCTTCGGCGGAAAAACCCTGGCCGTGGTGACGGCCGGCGGCAAGCTGGGCAACCGCTTCGAGCAGTTGCTCGGCGAGTGCAGCTTCCCGGTGGAAGTCGTGCGCATCCGCGAGGAGATCCGCACCAACCTGACCATCTCGGACAAACAGGGCCTGACGGTCAAGCTCAACGAGGCCGGGCCGAAGATCACCGCGAAGGAGCTGGACCGCATCGCCCAAGCGGTCGAGAAGAAGATCGGCAAGGCCGACTGGCTGATGTTGTGCGGCTCGATCCCGCCCGGCGTCGACCCGCATTTCTATTGCGAGCTGATCAAGCTGGCCGCCGGACATGGGGTGCGCACGCTGCTTGATACCGACGGCGATGCGCTGCTGCACGGCCTGGAATCGCGGCCGGCCGTAGTCAGTCCCAACCAGTCGGAAGCCGAGCGGCTGCTCAACCGCGCCCTCATCACGCGGCAGCACTTCCTCGACGCCGCCGAGCGGCTATACGCCATGGGCGCGCAGTCGGTGATGCTGTCGCTCGGAAGCCGGGGCGCCGTTGCGCGCGATGCGAGCGGTCTCTACGAGGTGGTGCCGCCGCGTGTCGATGCCGTTTGTCCGATCGGCGCCGGCGACGCGCTTTCGGCCGCGTTCGTCTGGGCCATGTCGAAGAAGCACGGCTTCCCGGATGCGGTCCGTTGGGGGGTCGCGGCAGGCACGGCATCCGCGCGACTGCCGGGCTTCACCTTCGCCTCGCTGGCGCAGACGCGGGAAGTCTACGATCGGGTCGAAGTGCGCGAGGTCAAGTTAACGGCCGCGGCCGGCCGGTCGCTTCCGGTATAGCGGCTGCAGGGGCGCGCGGGTCCGGAGCAGCAGGGCGAAGGCCGCGGCCAGCGACAGCATGGTCGAAACCGAGCCGATTACGAGATAATCCGCCGCGCCGCGTGGTCCGGGCAAGGCCAGCAGCAGACCGGCGGCGCTGAGCAGGAACGCCACAACCGCGGCAAACAACGGCATCGAGAGCCCACCTTCTCTAATCTCTTCGACAGGCCCGCGGCAATGTTGAATTCACCGATCACCTGAATCGCCCGTCCCGATCGCCGTACGTCGGTGGTACCGTCAGTCGTACTTCTCAAAGATAATGTGGTGCCGGTCGAGTCCCGCTTGCTTCAATTGCGCGCGCATGTCGTCGACCATGGCTTTCAGCCCGCAAATGTATACATCCATGTCGCGGCGGTCTCCGAGAACTTCCAGCACGTGGGGCTGAACGTGGCCGGTGCGTCCCTTCCAGTCAGTGCCTGGGCGGCTGAGCACGGGCTGGAAGTGGAAGTTCGGGTAGTCGCGCACGATCTGCTCGAATTCATCCCGGTAGAGCAGGCCGTGCTCGTAGCGCACCCCGAAGACCAGCGTGATCTGCCGGTCGCCGCCGCCTTCGAGATAGCCTTTCAGCATGCCGCGGAACGGGGCGATGCCGGTCCCGGTGGCCACGAAGATCGAGTCGCCCGGGGGTTTGCGCATCGTGAAGTAGCCGAGCGGCCCCTTCATGTCGACTTCTTCGCCCGGCTTCATCTCGAACAGGTGCGGCGAGAACAGGCCGCTTTGCACCAGGTTGAGGCACAACTCGAAGCGATTTCCGCCGGGGGGCGCAGCGGTGGAGTAAGCCCGCGTGATTTTCTTGCCTTCGAAGTCGCGCGAGAACGAGACGAACTGGCCCGGAAGGAAGGGCAATTGCTCGACCTCCGGGACCTCGAACACGAAGTGCCTGACTTCCGGCGCGATATCGCGGGATTCAACCAGCCGCGCTTTCAGGACCGCCACCCCCATTCAGTGTTTTCCTCGCCCGGTCGAGCAGTGCTTCGATGAGCGCGGGATGTCCCTCGAGCGGCTCGGACACCTCGATCCGGACATTCTTATAGATGCGGGAAATTTCGGCCGCGATCCTTGGCAGGTCGCGGCGCAAATGGATGCCAAGCGTCAGGAAGTAGGGCACGACGAGGACGCGCCTGGCGCCGCGCGCGACCACTTGCTCGACCGCCTGGCGCAGATCGGGCGCGGCCAGCTCGAGGAAGGCCGCCTCCACGGGGAATCCTCCGCGGCGGGCCAGCTCGGCGGCCGCGGCGCGCACGGGTTCATTGGCCTCCGCCACACTTGAACCATGCGCAAACAGGATGATCGCCGTCACGTCCGCACGAGATGCTCGGCCGAGCGCTGCGGGAAGAACTGCCGCAGAAAATCGATGAAGGCCCGGCCCTTGCGGCGGCCGTTGTTGTGCTGCAGCTCGAGCCGCTCGAGGAAGACGAGCACGCCCAGCACATCGGCGTCGCGGATCGAGTGTACGCCGGAGCCGCGCGCCACCTCCTCGCGAATCTCGCCGGCGGCAGCCTGCACGCGGCGAAAGACGTGGGCGGCAAGCGGGTTGCTGGGTAGCGACTCGTAGATCAGGCCGGTTTGCATGGTGCGGTAGGTCTTGATCAAAGACTGCAGGCTCTCGCGAACGTCGAAATCGATCAAGCCGGGCACCTCCAGGGCGGCCTCGGCGAGCCTGCGCGCGAGGAAAGTCAGGAGCGGTTCGTTATCTTCGAGAAACCGGTCCGTGATGCGGATGTCGCGGTTGGGAAAGTCGTCGGGGTTGAGAACGGGTGGCTTCTCGTGCTGGCGCGCCTCCTGAAGATATGGACAGTCGAGCGGACAGTCCACGTTGACCTCGCGCTCGGTGCCGCAGCAGAGCGAGCAGATGTCGCCGCGCACTCCGGGGCAAAAGCGGCGGGGTTTCCGGGTCTCACAGAGGACGCAAGCCAAGTTCCATTATCGCAGCGGCCCGGAGCCGTCCCCATCCGTCGCGCTGAAAACGGGCCGGCGGCGTTCACGACGAGTCTCCCGAGATTATGTCTGACAACCAGGGCCGCAGGCCTGGTCAGTCGCTCAGAATGAACACGTTTGAGCCGCGCGCGTCAGCACGCGAATGCCGGCGTCAGCCTGCCAACACCTTGGGCAGCCGTCGCAGCTCCGCGTCGGTCGCGTCATTCGGCACCGAGCAGCCGGGTGCGAGAATGAACCGCCGGCCCGCCGACGATTGCGCGGACTGCCACTGCTGCCGTAACTGCGGTTCGGAAAGCGACCGGAAGTTGCGTTCATCGAGCCCGCACATCAGCACGCCGCCGTAATGCCGGCGCACCTCTCCCACCGGGACGTCCGTGCCATGCACCGAGTAGTTGATCACGGCCGCCGGCCAGCCCCGGTAAAACCGATCGAGATAGACGCGGTCGCCGTGCAGGTGGAGGGTATTCAGCGGAGCGCTGCGCACCGCATCGAGCAGCGCCCGGTCGAAAGGCTCGCTGAACTTCGCGTAGCCGCCGGCCGGGAGCACGCCGGGATCCGCATTTGCAATGGCAAGAAAGATACCCGAGGCCCCCGCCTCGATCGCGCGCTTCGCGTGGTTGATCTGCGATCGGTTGATCACCTCGATCGCGCTGAGCAGCGCGCGCGGGTCTTCCCGCATCAGCCGCTTCACCTCTTTGTCCGACGAGAGCTTCTCGGCCACCTTGTACGAGTTGAATATCGTTTCGATAAAGTAGGCGCGGCCGTCGAGCTGATCGTGGATGATGCGCAGCGCCTGGATCTGCTCGGGGAAGGGGTTGGATTCGACTTTGAGCTCGTACCACTTGCCCGCGGGCTTCGGATAAAGGTAGTCGGACATCACCTTGACCAGGTCGGTACCGAACTTCCCGTGGAAGGCGAGCGTGGCGCGCGCGTGCCGTTCGCCCGGGAACTTCTCCAGGCCGAAGTGGTGCCAGAAAGTGAACGGCGGCCGGTCGACCTCGGCGCCGCGCAGCGCACGATCGACCCGCTCCCTGCTGCTGAGCCGGGGCGCCCCGGCAGCCCCGGCGGCAAGTAAAAACTGTCTTCGAGTGACCATCGCGACGATCTTACACCCGCGCGGCTCGCCCGCGCCTGCTGAACCGTCCCCGGCTTACATTTGACAGCCGCTCACGGCGGCCGAGAGCACATTTTCGCGGCCCGGGGTCAGAACTCGCGCCCGCCTGATCTACTTCTCGCGGATGCAGTAAAGCGCGTCCTGGCTCCGCAAATAGAGGCTGCCGCCCGCGACCGCCGGGCTGGCAATGAACATCTGATCGGGCAGCGTGTTGGTGGCGAGCACCTCGTACTTCTCACCCATCTTCACCACGACTACGTCGCCGTCTTCAGTCGCCAGGTACAGTTTGCCGTTCACGCCTACCGGAGATGCCTTGAAACTGTACGGCTTCGGCAGACGCTGCTGGCGATAGTACGGCTCGCCGGTGCGCGCGTTCAGGCAGCTCAGCATCCCGTTGTCGCTCACAAAGTAGAGCTTGTCTTCGTGCAACACCGGGGAGGCTGTATAGGAGTTGCCGCGGTTGTTGGACCACAGCATGGCCTCGCCGGCGGTGAGGTCGCCTTCGCCGGGCCGGATTGCGAGCAGGTTGGGGTTGCGGTGGCCGCTCATCACATAGACGATGCCGCCGGCCGAAACCGGCGCTGGAATGACGTTGCTGCCCAGGCCGGCGCACTGCCAGATCAGCTTGCCCGTGGCGGCATCATAGGAGCGGACTTGGTTCGAGGCGCTCACCACCGCCTGCTTGCGGCCGTTCACCGTTATCACGAGGGGCTGCGACCAGGAGCTTTGCTCGTCGCGCTCCACGCGCCACAGCTCTTTGCCGCTGCGCTTGTCGAGCGCGAGCATGTAAGAGCGTTCCTCCTGATCGAACTTCAGGTAGAGAGCGTCGCCGTCGAGCGTGGGTGCGACGCCCTCGCCGAAACCCAGGCGCATGCGCATGGGCGGGAACTGCTTTTCCCAGACGAGCTTGCCATCAAGGTCGTAGCAATACAGGCCGCGCGAGCCGAAGAAGGCGTAGAGATGGCGGCCATCGGTGACCGGGCTGTTGGACGCGAAACTCCCGTAGCGGGCGTGGTAGCCCTCGTGCGGCGTGGCGACTTTTGCGGTCCGCTCCCAGAGGAGCTTGCCGGTGTGGCGATCGAGCGCCATCACAAGGAATCTGTGCTCGCTCCCGGCGCCCGCACCCCCGCCGGCGCCGCCGCGCCTGCGGCCCCGCACGTCCGGCGCCGCATCGGTTTCCGCCCTCGATGCCGCTCCCACTGGAACGGCGGTTGTGAGAAAGATCTTGTCGCCCCAGATCACGGGGGATGAATGGCCCCGGCCGGGGATGGAAACCCGCCAGGCGACGTTGCTCGCGCTGTCCCAGCGGACAGGCGCATCGCCGCGGGCCATGCCGTCGCCATTCGGCCCGCGCCAGCGCGGCCACTCGTCCGCGGCGGCAAATACGGCCGCCGGCACGAGCAGCAGAGCTGCGCGCAGGGCGGCGTAACGTCGCAGCCGGACCGGGCGCCGATCGCCGCGGGTGGGAAACACGCAAATTCGTGGGAAGCAAACGCGCATCGTATTTTTCTCGTCGTGGCCGAGCTCACGGCTGCCCCGCAGGCTGCTCAGTGAACCGGAACTGTATAAAACCACATGGCGAAATCAAACCACTCCTGGTTTCACCTTTACCAGCGATTACCGTGGAATCCTCGCCGCCCGCGAGTCCCCACGGTGATGCCGTGCGGCGGGCCGGCGTTATGGTTTTCCGGCAACCCTGGCGCCAGCAGCGCGCATAAACTGCCCGCGCTATTGGCAAATGCATTCTATTTCTTCTGTAGACAATACAGATAGTCCGCCGTCCGCAGGAAGATCTGGTTGTCCACTGCTACCGGGCTCGCGAGCGTGTGGCTGTCCAGCTTGTTCACCCCGAGAATCTCGAACTCCGGACCCGCCTTCACCACCGTGGTTGTTCCCTCCTCGTTCGTGCAGTAGATCTTGCCGTCCGCAAGCAGCGGCGACGAGCTGTAGGTGCCGCTCTCGATCCGCTGCCCCTGGTAGATTACCTTGCCCGTCTCAGCTTCGAGGCAGTGCAGAATCCCGTTGTCGCCCAGCACATAGATGTGCTTCCCGTCGGTCGTGGGCGTGGGCACGTCGGCGCCGAGATTATTCGTCCACAACTCGCGTTTGCCCGTAATATTGCCCGACCCGCCGGCCCGGAAAGCGATGAACGGGCGGCCGCGCGTGCTCGGGGTGAACACGTTGCCGCCGATCACCAGCGATGACGCGATGGTGCGGTTGGCCGGGTTGTTCGTCGGGTTGAAACCGCCGATGCGCCACAGCTCCCTGCCGGTGCCCACGTCGTGGCCGGTCACGTAGTCGGCCCCCGAGATCACCAGTTGCGGCCTGCCCTCCACCACCGCCATCTGGGGGGTGGCGTAATTGTCGGGTGACTCGTTGACCGCGTCCGTCGGCCGCTCCACCTTCCAGATAGTCTTGCCCGTTGCCTTGTCGGCCGCGAATACGTAAGAAGGATCGTCGGTGTGCATGCCGTGCAACACCTGCACGTAGAGCCGGTCACCGTGGAGCAGCGGCGTCGAGGCGTAGCCGTGATTGAGTCCGAAGCGCCCGTACTCGGCCTGTAGATCACGCTTCCATACTTCCTTGCCGTCCATGGTGAGGCAGGTGAGCTTGCCATTGCCCGTCATGATCCACACGTGCCTGCCGTCGGTGATCGGCGAGGGCGAAGCCGAGTTTTGCTTGCGGAAGAGCTTGTTGCCGCTGTCGATCTGCTTGCGCCAGCGGATGGAGCCGTCCTTCCGGTTGACCGCGAGCAGAAAGATCTTGTCCGGAGCGGGCCCGCTTCCGGGACGCCTGCCCTCCCGCAGTCTTACCGAGCCTTCTTCCGCGGAGGTGATAAACACCGTGTCTTGCCAGATGATGGGGGTCGCCGCGCTCCAGCTCGGCGTCCGAGTGCGCCAGAGCACGTTCTCGGTTTCGGTCCAGGTGACGGGAAGGCCGCGCGCGCTGCGCGAACTTCCGTTTGCGTCCGGGCCCCGCCACTGGGGCCAGTTCGCCCAAAGCGAGCCGGCCAACATAAGTGCGGTCAATGCCCCAATAGTTCCTCCACGGGTCCTCATAACTGCTGAGGATACACCGAGTCGCTCGGCGTGTGATCGGATGGCGGCAACACCCTGCATGTAACCGCGAGGGGCAGCCGGAGCGCGGCTCTCCGTTCACCTGGGGAGACAGCGCGCTTTTCAAACTCGAACTGATCGCGCCAGCCGAAGTTCGTCACCGACAGGATTTCGAACCGCTTGCTGACGCGCGCGGCTCAGTAAGTGCCGTCAAATCAGCGGAAGCGTTCTGAGCCACGACCCGTCAGGGAGTGGTGGTGACGAACTTCGGCTAGCGCAGCGATAGAAGACTGATCTCCCGTTTTGGGAAGAGCGGACTCCCGCTGGGCAAATCCAAGCGCATGTGATCTCAATTACCTTCCTGTCCAGGGGGGAGGGCAGCAGAGCGCTCCACACCGGAGGGCGAGCCTAGTCCGTTTTTAGGGACGGCATCCAGGGTTCAGGGGATAGAGGTATCAGGCCCGTTT
>JACOTZ010000099.1 GCA_016178155.1 Acidobacteriota bacterium | reverse complement strand
AAGGCCGCTCCCGACGATTTCTACTCCACCACCAATCACCGCACGCTCGTCCACCACCAGGGCCGCTGGATCGAAGTCGAAAACCAGCGCATGGATGCTCTCCTCGTGATCGAGAACGGTCGCGCCTCCTGCCGCAAGCTCCGCGACCTCCGCCGCGGCGACATGGTCGTCACCGGCATGCTCGGCATCAAGGTCCTGCCCGAATCCAAGGAGCGCGACCGCCTCGCTTTTGCATTCATGTCCAACGGCATCTCCTCCGAGCGCCAGGTCGAGACGGCCGTCCGCCAGGCCGCCAGCATCCTCCGCCAGGTCATCGCCGCAAAACAGAAGATCGTTGTCGTCGCCGGGCCCGTCGTCGTCCACACCGGCGGCGCTCCGCATCTCGGCCGCCTCATCCGCGAAGGCTATGTCCACGCCCTCCTGAGCGGCAACGCGCTCGCCGTCCACGACATCGAGGCCGCGCTCTTCGGCACGTCCCTCGGCGTCCGCCTCGCCGACGGCCGCCAGGAGGAGCACGGCCACCGCAACCACATGCGCGCCATCAACGCCATTTATCACTCCGGCTCCATCCAGGCCGCCGTGCGCGAAGGCAAGCTGAAATCCGGCATCATGTACGAGTGCGTCAGGGCTGGCGTGCCCTTCGTCCTCGCCGGCAGCCTGCGCGACGACGGACCCTTGCCCGACACCATCACCGATATGAACGTCGCCCAGGACGAGTCGGCCAAACATCTTAAAGAAGCCGGTGTGGTCCTCTGCCTCGGCTCCATGCTCCACTCCATCGCTATCGGGAATATGTCGCCGAGCTGGGTCAAGCTCATCTGCGTCGATATCAATCCCGCCGTCGCCACCAAGGTCAGCGACCGCGGCACCGGACAGGCCATCGGCATCGTCACCGACGTCGGCCTCTTCCTCGATCACCTCGCCGCTGAGCTCGCGGGCAAGGAGGCAAGCGCCGCGCCATGAGCCACTACACCGAGCAGCACGCCAGGTCCGGCATCGACGCCGCCCTTCCCGAGATCGAGACCTGGCCCAACCAGTACCCCGGCTACGAAATCGAGATCGTCATCCCCGAGTTCACCTCGGTCTGCCCCAAGACCGGCCTGCCGGACTTCGGGACACTCACGCTCCGCTACGTGCCCGACAAGCTCTGCCTGGAGCTCAAATCGCTCAAAATGTACGAGCTCGCCTACCGCAGCCTCGGCATCTTCTACGAGAACGTCGTCAATCGCTTCCTTCGCGACGTCGTCAAAGCCTGCGACCCCGTCTCCGCCACCGTCATCGGCGAATTTACCCCGAGGGGCGGCATCCGCTCCCGCGTCACCGCAACCTACCATCGCCATGGCCGCTGAACCCGACCTCAAAGCGGAAGAGCTCGCCGCGGTCATCCGCGAAATCCAGGCCCGCGTCCGCGCCCGCCATCCGCGCGGCGACGCGGCGAAGCTCGGCGTTCCGCTCCCCGACCTCCTCCCCGTCCTCCACGCCCGCGACGCCGCCGAAGGCAAAGTGGCGTCGATCGGCTCCGTCAACCCGCGCCCGCCCGGGCTGGTCAACAATACCATTCAAGCCGTCAAGCGCACCGTCGCCCGCGCTCTCGGTTGGTTCGTCCGCGACCAGATCGATTTCAACCGGGCGGCGCTCGACGTTTTCGATACGCTCCTCGCCGCGCTCAACGACTCCAACCGCGCCATCGTCGCTCTCAGTGCCAGGCTCGAGGAAGCCGCCACCCTCCGCGCCGAGGCCGCCGAACTCGCCGACATCCGCGCCCACTGGATCCAGTGGCGCCAGGAATGGGAGCGGAAACTGTTCACCAACGAGATGCAGTTCCTGCGCAGCGTGGCGGATCTTCAGTCCGCCTTTCACCAGCGCGCCCTGCTCATGGAATCCAATTTCCGCGACAACGTTCACGCCCAGCACGCCGAATACAACGCGGCTCTCGAGCGCACCGGCGCCGAGATCCAGCGGCGCCTCTGGGCCGACCTCGAGCGCATTCGCCTCGAATATGAGCGCCTCATTTACTCCGAGCTCCGTACCGTTCGGCAGCGAGCCGCCCTCACCCCTTCACAGCCGCCTGCGCCCCAGCCCGCCGCCGCTGCCCCCCCGGACCACGCTCCGGCCTTCGATTACCTCCACTTCGCCGAAAGATTCCGCGGCGCCGAAGACTACGTCCGCGATAACCAGCGCTTCTACATCCGCTGCTTTCAGGGCCGCACGGATGTCCTCGACATCGGCTGCGGCCGCGGCGAGTTTCTCGACCTCATGAAGGACGCCGGCGTCCCCGCGCGCGGCATCGACCTCGATCCCGAGTCCGTCCGGGCCTGCCGCGCCAAGGGCCACCACGCCGAGGTCGCCGACCTCTTTCACTACCTCGGCGCTCTCCCCGAGGCCGCCCTCGACGGCATCTTCTCCGCCCAGGTCATCGAACACCTCGACCCCGCGCGCCTCCCCGAAATGCTCAAGCTCGCCGCCTCCTGCCTCCGCCGCGGCGGCGTCCTGGTGCTCGAAACCCCCAACCCCGAATGCCTCGCCATCTTCGCCACCCATTTCTACATTGACCCGACCCACACCCGCCCCATCCCGCCCGCCCTCCTCGCCTTCTACCTCGAGGAGTTCGGCTTCGGAGGCATCGAAGTCCACCGCCGCGCCCCCGCCGTTGAGACCATGCCCTCCCTCGCCTCCCTCCCCGAAGACTTCCGCGCCGCTTTCTTCAACGGCCTCGACTACGCCGTCATCGCCCACAAGCTGCTGTAGCTCCGCGACCGCCTGCACTTTCGCGAATGGAGAACCATCGTGCGGTGGACGCTCGTGGCCTGCTCCTGCTGCGGCCGGCAAGTACGTCCGGCGGTCGCGAGACGCTGCGCAAGCGCCCCGGACACAAGACGCGCCCAGGCCGCCGCCCGGAGGCGTATTCAAACCGGTCCGGCTGCCGCATCCGATGGGTGTCCCTGTACGTCTGCGCCGTCACAGGCTCGGATGAGCGTGGCCCAGGGGAGTGGCCGAATCCCGGGCTCCATCACCGCTGCTGGTCTTGCTAACCGAAGTTCGTCACCGACAGGATTTCGAACCGCTTGCTGACGCGCGCGGCTCAGTAAGTGCCGTCAAATCAGCGGAAGCGTTCTGAGCCACGACCGTCAGGGAGTGGTGGTGACGAACCTCGGCTAAGGCCGGCGCGAGCGTTGGGCGAGATAGTGTTGATCGAGAGCTTGCCGGACCAGCGTTTTGATGACGGCCTGGCGGCTCACGTTGAGATCCTGGGCCGCTTTGTCCAGCTCCTCCAACATGCTGGCAGTGACGTCCACATTGACCCGCTGAATAGGCTGAACCATGCGGCCTTGGCCCTTGAAGAAATGCGTGATGTCCTTGCCTCGATCGGCTAACCGGGCAATCGTCTCGGCGGAAACCGGCTTGGTCTTACGAGTTTTCTTCATACAATCGGACCTCGTCCTTCGTTGACTTCCACAGGGTGACGAGATGCAGGATCTCACCCTCTTCATCTTCCCGGATTTCAAAAATCACGGAATACAGGCGGTCGCCCACCCAGCCGACGGCCACATACTGCTCGGGAAAGTCCGACCGCTGATCGAGCCAATAAGGCCGGGAAAACAACTCCTGCGCCTCTTCGAACCCGATGCCACGCCTTGGATTCGCTTTGAGACGTTTGCTCTTTCGCGGATCGAAGCTGAAGCGCATCTGATATGACTGTTATACCACTTACCTGCCCGGCGCCGGCCGTTCTCCCGCCGGGGGCACACGGCACCATTCCGGCGGCTGCCTCTTTGGATTCTGTCGCGCGGCGCCAGGGCGCAGGGGAAGGACGGGCGTGATACGGCCAAGTGGCAGCGCTTGGCATCCCGGCTAAGCCGGCTCTTATACCAATGTCCGGTAAACGCTCCGGCCGTCGCGGAGAGGGGGACAACCGGTTGCTTTCCCCGCGGACGTTTTCCGCGGCTGGCGCCCCCGCCTTGTTCGGAACAGGCGGTCCTCCAAGAACGCTAACCGAAGTTCGTCACCGACAGGATTTCGAACCGCTTGCTGACGCGCGCGGCTCAGTAAGTGCCGTCAAATCAGCGGAAGCGTTCTGAGCCACGACCGTCAGGGAGTGGTGGTGACGAACCTCGGCTAAGCTGCGTCCCGGACTTCGAGGGTCATCTGCTTGCCCAAGACCGCCAGGGCGGCCTGGATCTTTTCCGCTTTGGTAGCATGCTGTGGATCAAGCATGCGGCGGACCACTCGTTCGTGAACACCAAGCCGGCGGGCCAATTCCGAGTTGTTGACTTCTTGATCGCGCATCGCCAGGTAAAGCGCTAACTTCGGCGCAAGCCAAAGTGGCACGGGCACCAGACGATGGTTGCGCTTGGCGGCCGAGGCCGCTGGGATCTCCTCCCGACGGGACAGGCGGATGGAAAGATCGGATCCGAGAGCGTCCATCGCCTCTTCAAACGCCTCGCGCTCGTCCTTGCCATCGGTCGCGACACGGGGAAGATCGACGAACTCAACCAGTACGCGGCCGTCGCTGCCGGCCGCAAACTTCGCGGGATACGCAAAAGCGAACATACGATTACCTCTCATAGCTCGTGCGGATCGATTTTCAGATCCCGGCACATCTTCGCCAGCAGGTCAGCGCCGATTTCCTTCTTTCGATCCTTGAGGGTGGTGAATTCGTCGCCGAAATACAAGCGGCCGTGGCTTCCCTTTCCCTTGTCAGCCACAAACTGGCAGGCGACCTTCTTGCGCCGCGCCAGGTTCCGCAGCCGACGCTCGAATTCCGCACCCTTCATCGCTCCATCTTCGGACAGTTCTGTCCGAACGTCAAGCGGTGTCGCGACGAAATGTCGGGAGGAGAGGCGAGCGTACATGCCCCCCGGTTCAGGACGCCGTATGCAGCAAGGTCAGCAAGGTCAACTGGCCACTTCCGTCTGCGGTTTAGGCGTGATACGTCAAATTGATCTCAGGCTTGCGAGTTCCGCGGATCCAGATCCGCCTAGAAGGCCACCGGAGCACCCGGAGTTCAATTCCAACGCTACAATCGACAGATGGGTAGGGCAATTGTCGCGATTGGCGGCGGAGAAATCAGAACCAGGGGCACGATAGATATCGTCTGGATATCCCCTTGACTCAGCAAGTGCTAATCCGGAGTGCGCGGAGGCTTGGGCGCTGCGCACGCAGTCCGGCCGCTGGCCGGCCCGGCGAGCTAAGCAGGAGTCCGACCCGCCACGGTGCAGGAGGGTGCCTCAAAACGTGTCACCAGCAGCCACTGCTGAATCAAGGGGATATCCAGAAAGATATCGATCGCGAGATCATTCGCCTTTCGAATAAACAGCATCCGAAGATGCTCTTCATTCCGACCGCGAGTTCGGATTCCGGCCGATATTGCACGCGTTTCGCAGAATATTTTGGTAAGTTCTTGAAGTGTAAAACGGACGTTTTGTTTCTCATAGACGCGCCGCCCTCGGCACAGGACATCGAGCGGAAGATCTTTTTGGCAGACATCGTCTATGTCGGTGGCGGGAATACGCTCAATATGATGCGCGTGTGGCGGCGTCTGGGGGTGGACAAGCTTCTCAGGGCAGCCTACGAGCACGGAATCGTCCTGGCCGGCATTAGTGCGGGTGCAATCTGCTGGTTCGATTCCGGCCATTCCGATTCGATGTCCTTCTATGATCCAAGAAATTGGAAGTACATCAACGTCAAGGGACTTGGGCTTATAAACGCGGTGCATTGTCCCCACTACAACAGCATGACGCGCGGAGTTCCCAGGCGAAGAGCCTTCCGGGAAATGATTCACAAGATTGGGGGAACTGGAATTGCGCTGGAGAACAACTGCGCTATGGAGTTCATAGACAATCGGCTCTACCGGGTTATCAGTTCCAAAAGCTACTCACGCGCTTACCGCGTATATAGAAGCGGCGCCGACGTCGTTGCGGAACAGATACGGCGGGAAGAGCAATGGGCGCCGGTAGAGTCCCTTACCTATCCGAAGGGATTGAGCCGCTGGCACCTGATCTTTGCGGCGGCCACCGATCACCCGCACACGCTTCCACATGGCCGAGAAGTCGCCGTTCCGTGCTTTTGGAGGGCGCGCGTCGAGGTCACCCGTGCAAGAGCACGGGATGCGCGTGTTTCGGCAAGTTGACGCCCAACACCCAGGTTCCGAATGGATCTTTTGGCACAACGCCGGGTCGATTCGCAGACAAGACAACTGTATCGATTATTGCGCCCGATAAAGGTTACGGAGTCGCGGCCGATGCAGGCGGATTGCCTGCCTCGATATGCGCCCGGAAAATTTCCGGAGCCAGCACATTCCGCATAGTGAACTCGAGATCATGCGCGTCCTGCGGGCTGAGCGTAATTTTCACGCCGGGAGAATAGCGCCGCTCCTCCCTTGAAATCCGAACGCCCAGGGTCTGCCCCTTATTGATGTTGTATGGAAGGGCTGTAATCTCAACGTTATCAACCACCAACGCCATGCGATGAACGTGAACCACTAGCTCCTTTTCAGGCACGTCCTGGTGATGCTCCAAGGCGCGGCGCAACTCGAAATATTCCAAGGCCGTGTCTCTGATCATCGCATTCGCCCCCGGAATGCATGCGATCTTTTTCGGATTGGTTCAGGTCCACTACCCCAAGCTCCGGATGCCGCAGCCGCCGCCCGAACTGCTCCGCCGTGAGTGAGCGCAGCAGCGTCACCCAACGCTCGTGCAGCGCTTCGAGCAGCGCGAGCGAGGTCTCCACCGGCGTCAGCCGTGAATCGGGCAGCTCGGCCACCGCGCTTCGTCGTACGGCTTGATCGTCGGCTCGTCTTCCGTCAGCGCCAGCTTGAAACGCACGTAGCTGTTCAGGTGACTGTCCGGCACATGATGCACAACCTGCCGCACCGTCCACCCGCGAGGCCGATACGGTGTGTCCAGTTGCGCATCGCCGAGCCCGTCAACCGCAGCCCGCATTTCCGCGGGCGCCGCTGCTATCCCTTCAATCAGACCGTTACGCTCGCTCGCACTCAACGCGCCCTGCCATACGAACTCGCCGATCGGGTAGCGCAGATTGTCCCTCATAGCGCTCAGCATCGCATCTGCGCCCTCGCCCCTCCTTCGCCGCCCCGTCTGCACCCCTCGTTGCACCCCGCCGCGATCCGATCACAAATCGCTAAAAAATATTTCTTCAGCCCTAATTCCTTTCTTAACAGCGTCTTAAAGCCAATCCCCAAAAACCGTTTCGGGGAATTCTGCACCACCCCTCCGCTACGCTCAAGGCAGACGAAAGTCGAGTCGCTCCCGCGGCGCCGCCCGCGGGAAAAGCAGCCGGAAACTGACAAACCCCAGCAAGAAAGGAATCTTTATGTCACTCTCGAAATCCGAAATTGCCCGCCTCAACGGCGCTAAATCCCGCGGCCCGGTCACCCCTGAGGGCAAGGCCCGGTCCGCCATGAATGCCCTCCGCCACGGCCTCACCGCCGGCACCCTTCTGCTCCCAAGCGAGGACCACGAGCATTACGAAACGCTGCGCCACCAATACTACGCCCGCTTCGATCCGGCCGACGAGTTCGAAGCCGACCTCGTTGACCAGATCCTCGCCCACCGCTGGGGCATGCTCCGCGTCGACATCGCCCAGCGCGACTTGTTCGCCCACGAGGCCGCCAAGCTCGACGACGCCGGCGCCGATGCCTCCGCCCAGCTCAATGCCGCCTTCTCCAACCCCTACCGGGACAAAACTCTCGCTCTCTATGTCCGCTATCGTTCCCACTACTGCCACGCCTACGACCGCACCCTGCGCAATCTCGAGCGCCTGCAGGCCGCGCGCCGCAAGCTCGAGTCCGAAGCGGCGTCCGCCGGGGTCTCCGAGCCCGCCGCCACGACCCCCAAGCCCGGCACTCAGCCACCGCCCCCGCCGCGCGAGCGAAACGAACCCAACGAACCTCCGCCGCCGCCCCCCCTCGCCCCTGTTCCGGCCGCCCATCCGCCCGGCGACAGCGCACCGGAGGCCATCAAGTAACCCCATGCCCCCTCGGTCCAAACCCGAAGTGTCGAACCGAAACCGGCCGCGGCTGCTCAGGTTCCCGATCACCCGCTGGCGCATCGTTCACGCCGGCGCTTGCACTGGACCACTTTCCGCAAATGCGTGCGCTGATTCCGAGCCGCGACCGCGAGCGAGCGATTGCCACATGTTGTGCCGGACGCACACGCGCTCGCCCGCCGCACTCAAGCTACCGTATACCTATGGACCGCCGCTCGCTCATTGCCCACCTGCCCGCCGCCGCCGCGCTGCCGGCCGCAGCCGGTGCGAAGCCTGCCAACCGCATCGATGAAGCGGTCATGTCGATGGAGATCGTCAACACCCACGAGCACATCCTGCCCGAAGACGAGCGCACCTCGCAGCCCGTCGATTTCTTCACGCTCGCCGGCCATTACGCCATTAACGATGTGATCTCCGCCGGCCTCTCCGGCGACGGCCTCGCCCTCGTCCGCAATCAGAAGGCCGCCGCCGCTGATCGCTGGCGCGCTTTCGAGCCCTACTGGAAATGCGCGCGCCTCACCGGCTATGGGCAGGCGCTCCGCATCGCAGTGCGCGACATCTATGGCGTCTCCGAAATCTCCTCAGGCACCATCGGCCGCATCAACGACGCCATCCGCGCGCAGAATCGGCCCGGACTCTACCGCCGCGTCCTCAAGGAACGGGCGAAGATTCGTTTCTCCGTTCTCGACGATTACTGGAACCGCGCCCCGGTCAAGGCCGATCCCGAGTTCTTCGTCCTCGCGCGCAAGTTCGATCAGTTCATCATGCCCGCCGACGCCGCCGCCGTCGGCCGCATGCAGGAGTATACCGGCGTCTCCGTCACCAGCCTCCACGGCCTTGAGCAGGCAATGGAAAAAAGCTTTGAGCAGAGCCTCGCCGCCGGCATGGTGACCGTCAAGTCCACCGCGGCCTACAACCGCCAACTGCTCTTCCGCGAAGTGACCTCGCGCGAGGCATCGGCCGATTTCGACGCCCTCATGCGCAATGCCCGCCCGCAGCCCCAGGGCTTCCGCGCCCGCGTCGAACGCCCGTACCGCAATCTCGAGGACTACATGTTCCATCACATGCTGCGCCTCGCCGGCGCCCACCGCGTGCCGGTCCAGATCCACACCGGCCTGCACGCCGGCAACGGAAACTTTATCCGGAACTCGAACCCTACGCACCTGACCAACCTGTTCTTCCTCTACCCGCGCGTGCAGTTCGACCTGTTCCACATGAGCTATCCGTATCAGCACGAGCTCGCCGTCCTCGCCAAAATCTTCCCCAACGTGCACGCCGATCTCTGCTGGGCGTACATCATTTCGCCTGCGATCGCTCGCGCCGCCCTGCATGAGTTCCTCGAGACCGTGCCCGCCAACAAGATCATGGCCTTCGGCGGTGATTATCGCTATCCCGAGCTCAGTTACGCGCACTCCGTCATGGCCCGGCGCAACGTCGCCCGCGTCCTCAACGAGAAGGTCACCGAGGGCTTCTGCACCGAACTGGAAGCCGTCGAGGTCGCGCGCATGATCCTCCACGACAACCCCGCGCGCCTGTTCGCCGCCCGCGCCCGGTCCGCCACGCCCGCGGCCGCCGCGCTCGCTGGCAACGCCCTCCAGCCCGCGACCCTCGCCGTCGTCGGTGCGCGCATCTGGACCGGCAATCCCCGCCAGCCTTGGGCACAGGCAATCGCCGTGCGCGGCGCCACCATCCTCGCGGTCGGCGGCAACGACACCATCCGCAAGCTCGCCGGCCCCGACACCCGCATCATCTATGCCCGCGGCCAGATGATCGTTCCGGGATTCATCGACTCGCACATCCACTTCCTCGAAGGCGGCTTGCGCCTCTCCTCGGTCCAGCTCCGCGACGCCCGAACCAGGGCGGAGTTCGTCGCGCGCCTCCGCGACTTCGCCGCCGCCGCGCCTCCCGGCGCCTGGATCACCGGCGGCGACTGGGATCACGAGCTCTGGGGCGGGGAGCTGCCGCGTCGCGACTGGATCGATGCGGTCACCCCCAACCACCCCGTCTGGGTCAACCGCCTCGATGGCCACATGGCGCTCGCCAACAGCCTCGCGCTCGCGGCCGCCAAGGTGACCCGCGGCACCGCTGAGGTCGACGGCGGCACCATCGTCCGCGACGAGAGCGGCGAGCCCACGGGCATCCTCAAAGACAACGCCATGAGCCTCGTCGCGCGCGTCATCCCCGATCGCAGCCCCGAGATGACCGACCGCGCCCTCGAGGCTGCCATGCGCTACGTCGCCGCCCGGGGCGTCACTTCCGTGCATCACATGGGGAGCTGGAACGATCTCGCCGCCTTCCAGCGCGCACACCGCAACAAGAAGCTCAGGACTCGCATCTACGCCGCCGTCCCGCTCGCTACCTGGCACAAGCTCGACGAGCTCGTGAAGCTCCAGGGCCGCGGCGATGACTGGCTCCGCATCGGCGCGCTCAAGGGCTTCGTCGACGGCTCGCTCGGCTCGCGCACCGCTGCCTTTTTCGAGCCCTTCAACGGCAGCCCCGGGGACCGCGGCCTTTTCGTCAACACGCCCGGGCAGCTCTACGACTGGACCTACGCCGCCGCCAGGGCCGGCCTCCACGTCATGGTGCATGCCATCGGCGACCGCGCCATCCGTACCCAGCTCGCCATTTTCGAGCGCGTTCGCCGCGAGCTGAATCTCGAGGATCCGCGCTTCCGCATCGAGCATGCCCAGCACATCTCGCCCGCCGACATTCCCCGCTTCGGCGCGCTCGGCGTGATCCCCAGCATGCAGCCTTATCACGCCATTGACGACGGCCGCTGGGCAGGAAAGGTCATCGGTCCCGAACGAATCAAGACCACTTACGCTTTCCGCACTTTGCTCGATACCGGAGCGAAACTCGCTTTCGGCAGCGATTGGTACGTGGCGCCGCCGTCGCCCCTCGAAGGCATCTACGCCGCCGTCACCCGCGCCACCCTCGACGACCGCAATCCCGGCGGCTGGGTCCCGGAGCAGAAGATCACCGTCGAAGAAGCGCTCCGCACCTACACCGGCGCCGCCGCCTACGCTTCCTTCGAGGAGGACCGCAAAGGCGCGCTCGAGCCGGGCAAGCTCGCCGACTTCGCCATGATCGACCGCGACCTCACCCGCATCCCGCCCCACCAGATCCGCTCCGCCCGCGTCACCATGACGGTCCTCGGAGGCGAGATCATACACGAGATACGATGAAAGACACTCCCATGAGACCCATCGCTCTGACCCTGTTTGCTTGCGCCTGTTTGTCCGCCCAGGTCAATAGTCTCACACCCAAGGAAATCTCGGACGGCTGGATCCTTCTTTTCGACGGCGAATCGCTGTTCGGCTGGACCCCCGAAGGCAAGGCCGAGTGGCAGATCGCCGGCGGCGCGCTCGTCGCCGATTCCAGCGGCTCCGGCTGGCTG
>JACOTZ010000389.1 GCA_016178155.1 Acidobacteriota bacterium | reverse complement strand
GAGCCCGCATCAGCCGCGCCGCTCTCCTTCGACACGTCCTGGAACCTGCCGTTGCCCAGATTGCGGTACAGCCGGTTCGCCATGGGTCCACTCCAGCCGTTCAGCGCCAGGTAGATATCAAGCTTTCCGTCGTTGTCGTAATCGATGACGTTGAGGCTATAGCCGGACGGGACGCGATCGAGACCGGCAGCCGCCGTGACTTCGACGAAGCGCCCGCCGTCATTCCGGTACAGCGCGATGAACGTGCCGCTGCCCGCGAGCAGAAGGTCCTGGTCGCCGTCGCCATCGTAATCGCCCCAGGCGCAGGTGCCGTTACCGTCCAGACGGTTGACGCCGAGATCCTTCGCGATATCCGCAAACGCGAGCTGCGCCCCGGTGACGGGCGGCGCCGCCGCCGGAAACACAAACTCCGGCGGCAGGTCCGACAGCTCCTGCTTCCATGCTTCCAGCGCGACCTTGAGCAGCCACTGGTCGACTGCATTGATGCGGACCTCGAGCGCCGCATAGAACGCGCGCGCGGCTTCGCCGTATCGGCCCATGTGGTAAAGGCTCGCGCCCAGCTCGCGCTGGACCGCCATCCGCTGCTCGTCCGTGGCGGGCCGGCTCAACGTGAGGTCGTAGAATTCGAGCGAATCAGCGAAGCGGCCGCGCTTGGCGAGCGTCTTCGCCATCAGGAACAATGCGGCCGATTCTTCGTTGCTGTACGGTACGGCGCCGTCGATTACGCGCTCGAGTATGCCGGCCGCGCGATCAAGCCCGAGCAAAGGATCGTGCGGCACGCGGTGGCCGCTTTCCCCCGTGAATCGCACTTCGCCCGACATCCACTCGGCGAGCCCGAGCAGGTATTCGTTCGCATACGGCTGCAAGCGCGCAACGCGCGTGGCTAGATCGTAGGCCAGGTTGGGATCGTAGTACAGCAGCTCCGCGCGGGCGTGGATCACCGACTTCGCTTGCAGGGCATAGACGTGGTCCGGGTCGCCCTTCAGCGTGTTCGCAAGCGCCTCCATCGCGAGGCTCAGAGACATGCGCGCGCGGCGAGGGTCGCGGCCCGCGTGAAAATCCATTAAATACGATCGCGCGATCTGGTACCAGATCTCGGCATTCGTGGGATCGCCGTCGAGCAGCCGCCGCAACTCCTGCCGCGCCTCCTCGGTCTTACCTCGGCGAATCAGGAGAAGCGGCTTCCGCAGCCCGGAGCTCGATGCCGCGCCCGGCGAAATCTCCGTCTCGGGTTGGTGCGCCGGCGGCGCCGTCAACTGCGACCAGGCAAGCACGCCGGCAATCGCACACAATGCGACCCAAGTGCTGCCCCTGAGGTACATCCGGCTGGCAGGATATCAGATCGGGAGACCCTCCTCGCCCGCGATCGATTGACTCGCTTTGGGAATTCACGGCCGCGCCGGCAGGACCCGCTTCGGAATCCTCAGCGCCACGGAGCCTCCCACCGTGATCACGTCGTACTTGCCCTGGTAGCCGATCAACATGTGCGCGGCCCACGGTTCGAGCTTGTAATCGTTGACCAGCCAGCGCACCATGTCCGTGGTCGCGATCTGCAGCGCGCGGTCGAGCGGACTCTGAAATTCCGGCTGCGATCCCACGCTCACGATGGAATCCGCGGTTTCCAGCCGCGGGTTCGAGAGGCTGACGCGCTTCCGAATCTCCACCGTGAACTCGACGTCCATGCTCGTCTCGACCCCCGTCCCCGTCGGCTCGCCGTCGGCCTGCAACGCGTGACCGTCGCCCAGGTACAGCAGTGCCCCGGGATGATACACCGGCAGTACCACGGTCGCTCCCTCGATCACCTCGTTGTAGTCCATGTTGCCGCCGTACGGCCCGGAGATCGAGCTGGGGGGCGAGAAGTCTCCCTGCGCCGCCACGCCGACGCACCCGAGCATCGGCCGCGCCGGGAACTCCAGCTTGATCCGCTGGCTCACCGGCTCCCGCAGCCTCACCAGGCTGCTCTTCAGGTCGATGTCCCAGGGAATGTTGTTCGCGCGCCCCTCATGTACCAGGTTCTCCTTGTATCGATTCGGGTAGACGCCCTCCGCATAATCGGCCGTCACCGAAAACAGCCCCAGCCGGTAGGCGCTCCAGCCCCAGTTGCGGTTCATCCGGATCTTTCGTAAACGCACCGCGATCGCGTCGCCCGGCTCGGCGCCCTCCACGTAGAACGGTCCGGTTAGCGGATTGCCGAATTCCGGATGGCGCCGCTCGCCCTGCTCGTCCTTGCCGGCGGCGTCGAGAGTCTTCGTCCGCACGATGTCGCCCGGTTTGATCCTGGCTAGCGGCGGATAGAAGCGGGAAAAGGTTCGATAGAAAACCTTGGCCGTGATGTCGCGGGTTTCACCTGCGAGCAGCCCGGCAGCGATCATCCAGGCAGTGACGAATCGTATCAGCATATCTGTTTCCTTTATTGAAACCAGCCTCCAGCTACTCTAGCCGAAGTTCGTCACCGACAGGATTTCGAACCGCTTGCTGACGCGCGCGGCTCAGTAAGTGCCGTCAAATCAGCGGAAGCGTTGTGAGCCACGACCGTCAGGGAGTGGTGGTGACGAACCTCGGCTAGGGAATCACTCCTTTGCCTTCCTGAACGGTAACGATGCGGCCGGCCGGCAAGCCCCTGAAACTCTCCTTCGCGCCGCTCGGCCAGCGGATTTCGATGTCAACCGTCTTCGCCGCTCCCAGTCCGAAGTGCAGGCGCGGATCATTCGATGAATAATAGCTCGATTGCGCGCACAGCTCCTGGACCTGGATCTTGCCGCCATAGCGCGCTGTAACACGCGTGCCGATGGCGCTGCGGTTTGACTTCGTGCCGATCAGCCTGATCTTGATCCAGTTGTGGCCGCCGCTGACGTCGTTGCGTAGAAGCGAGGGCGGCTCGTTCAGATTGACGATCAGCACGTCGATGTCCCCATCGTTATCGAAATCGCCGAAGGCGCAGCCGCGCGAGGCGTGCGCAGCGGCCACACCGGAGCCCGCCTGCTCGATCAGCTCCTCGAACTTGCCCCCGCCGAGGTTGCGAAACACGACCCGCGGAGTTCGGTTGGGATACGCAGGCAGGAGCTTTTCGATCTCGGGATACACGCTGCCGGTGACGTAGAAAAGGTCGGGCTGCCCGTCGTTATCAAGATCGTGGATGCCCGCTCCCCAGCCGATGTATCGCGTTTCCACTCCAATGCCGGCGGCAATGGTCACGTCCTCGAACACGCCTTTGCCGTCATTGCGGTACAGGACATTCGTGTCGTCGGCGAAGTGCGTCTTGAACAGGTCCAAATGCCCGTCCAGGTTGAAATCGCCGATCCCGGCGCCCATGCCTGCCTGCTCCATGCCATCCTCGTTCAACGCCGCGCCGCGCTCGAGTCCCTCTTCGCGGAAGGTGCCATCGTGATTGTTGCGGAACAGAAGGCTGGGTGTTGAGTCGCAGGCGACGAAGATATCAGGCCACCCGTCATCGTCGAAGTCGGCGGCCACCGCGGTCATGGCGTAGCTGCCCCGCGCCTTCGCGATCCCGGACGCCGTGCTGACGTCGCTGAACGTGCCGTCCCCGTTGTTCCGGTAAAGCAGATGAGTGCCGGGCGGAAGCCCGCGCGGACCGCAGTTGACCGGCACTCCCTTCCACGTGCAGGTTGCACTTTGCCCCGGCTTGGGCACTTTGGCGAAGTCGAACTCGAGGTAATTCGAGACGAACAGGTCGAGCAGGCCGTCGCGGTTGTAATCGAGCCAGGTACAGCCCGTGCCCCAGCGGGTGCGTTGGCTGAGTAGCCCGGCTTGCCGGGTGACATCGGCAAAGGTGCCGTCCCTGTTATTGCGGTAGAGAACATTCTGCCCCCAGTAGGTAATGAACAGGTCCTCGTAACCGTCGTTGTTGTAATCGCCCACGGTGACCGCGGACGCCCAGCCCGTGCGGGCGAGCCCGGCCTTCTCAGTCACGTCGGTAAACG
Source organism: Acidobacteriota bacterium (assembly GCA_016178155.1). Lineage (GTDB taxonomy): Bacteria > Acidobacteriota > Terriglobia > Bryobacterales > Bryobacteraceae > JACOTZ01. The sequence goes on along the minus strand of JACOTZ010000389.1, from coordinate 8,786 downwards.
TGCCGTCGCGGTTGTTCTTGTAAAGACGGTTGGTAGCGCCTTCAGGATTGCCGTCAATGCGGGTGCCGGAGAGCAGAAGAATGTCGAGCCACCCGTCATTGTCATAGTCGAAAAAAGCGCAGCCGCACCCGGTGGTCTCGATGATGTAGGTCTTCCGGTCGACGCCGCCGTAGATCACCGGATGCCGGAGCCCCGCCTGGGCGGCGATATCGGTGAACTTCGCATGGAAAGGCAGTCCGGAGGGCTTGCCCCGGGGCTGCGGTTTAACGCCGCGCGACGCCACACCCTGCGCCCGCAATCGTGCGGCCGCTGTCAGGCCGAGGAGGTGCCGCCGGGTCATCAAGCTATACCGTAGCACCGGGGCTGCCGGCGGCCCGTCCTGGGAAAGTCGTGCCCGCCATGTCGAAATGTAGAGCGACCAGCGCGCGGATGCGCCCCCGCCGAATGCCCAGTTAATGGATCACGGGCCGCCATCGAGCGGGCTGGAAATCGGGAGCTTTCTCGCCGGGGCGCGCCCGGCGTCCGCTACAAATCGATACGGCAGATGTAGCCTGCACCCGGACTCTTCGTGTCAACGCCGCCCGGCGCGATCCCCGCGTCGCAGTAGTACAGCTTGCCCTTGTACATGTCCATCCCGTGCGGATCGGGGTCTTTGTCCTTGGTGAGCTTGATCTGCTCGAGCAGTGTGCCGTCCTTCGCATCGAGCTTGTGGACGACATAATCGGTGGAGTGCATCACCCAGATCGCGGGAGGTTGCCAGGCGAGACCGTGGGCGCGCCCGAGGTGCACCGGGATCTCGCGGATGACCCTGAAGTCCCGTGCATCCACCTGGCACAGCTTCTTCATTTTGAGGCAGGTGAGCCAGAGCGTGCCATCCACGTACAGGATGCCGTGCACACCGCCGCCGCCGGGCATGGGGTAGCGCGCGAGGGTTTTCCCGGTGGCCGGATCGACCTTGACGACTTCACCGCTCTTCGCATCAGTAGGTTTCGGGTCGCGGCCGATCGCCTTGCCGTTGGCGGCCATCCAGAGGAAGCCGCCGCCGTACGCGATGCCGCTGGTGTTTGACGATTCCGTCTCGACCTTCTTGCGCGCCTTGCCCGTCTTCCAGTCGAGCAGGTAGGCATTGTCGGTGGTCTGCTCGCCCACCCACAGGCCCTCGGGCGTGGCCTCGAGAGCGTTGGGATGTCCCTCGGGCGACTGGAAGAGCTTGACGACTTTCGCGGTGCGGACGGGCGCCTCCCTGGCCGCGGCGCTCGCGGCCAGCGCGGAAACGAAAAACCGGCGATTCATCATAGCTGTCGATACTCCCTTCGATACTTCACCATGCCGCGGTCGATGGCGGCGAGGTTGGGCGTGCCCGCGAGGGCCATGTCGAGCGCCAGTTCGGTCCGCAGCAGCTCGATCACGCGCTCGACCCCGCGTTGCCCGAACGCCGCCAGCCCGTAGAGATAAGGCCGCGCGATGGCGACGGCGGTCGCGCCCAGCGCAATCGCCTTGAAGATGTCGGTACCGCGTCGGAACCCGCCGTCCACCACGACTGGCACACGGCCCTTCACCGCCTGCGCGATTTCGGACAGAACCTCGATGGTCGCGGGCGTGTGGTCGAGCTGCCGGGCGCCGTGATTCGACACGTGAATGCACCGGACGCCGTGCTGGATGGCAAGCTCGGCATCATCGCCGCGGAGGATGCCTTTGATCGAAACCGGAAGTTTCGTCAGCGAGCACAGTTCGCCGACCGTGTTCCAGTCCGGCGTCGGTGTGCGGCGCGCCGGGTAGACCCCGGCGCGCTCGGGGTTCTGCGGCTTGGGCAGATTGCCCTGGGCGTCGCGCGGGGGGATGCCGGCCTCGCACCACGCCCGGTCCAGCTTGTTGCGCAGGTTGCGGTCGCGGTGGGAGACGTACATGATGTCCACGCTGAAGCAGATGCCCGAGCAGCCGCGATCTTCGAGACTGCGGACCCACCGGCGCATGTTCGTGCTGGAGCTGATCTGCGCCCCGGTCGTGAGCTGCCACCAGACCGGGCCTTTGCCGGACGCCTGGACTTGCTCGGCGCCGGAGTTGTGAATGTGCACGGCCTTGGCGGCGGCCGCCGCGCGCGCCACTTCGGCCTCGCCGTTGGGAAAGAAGCAGTTCTTCCCGCCCGCGGGGCAGAGAACGATCGGAAAATCGAGGTTGCGCCCGAGAAACTGCGTCGCCAGATCGACGCTCTGCATCCGCACGAGCGATCGGGGGCGAATCACAAGGTCATCGAACGCCTCGCGATTCCGCCGGAGCGTAACTTCGTCTTCCGAGCCGGTCTCGAGGTATCCCCAGGCGATGGGATCCAGTTTGGCCTTCGCGAGCGGGGCGAAGTCCATCACCCGCACTGGCTGGAACAACGGATCGTTCAGGTCCAGAGGGGCGCCCGCCTGCTGCGCACGCGCGAAGGGCGCGGCGGCAAAAGCGGCAAAACACCGGATGGCATGACGGCGGCTGTAACGCATACCCGGGGGGTGATTGTTTCACACGGCCGGGGTGCCGCGCAAGGGGTGCAACGCGGGCTGGAGGGATAAACGAGGCCGCAACCAACAGCCCGCACCACTATAATCTCGGTAGTGTCCTATGCGGTGACCCTGATCCCCGGCGACGGCATCGGGCCCGAAGTGGCCCAGGCGACGGTGCGCGCCGTGGCGGCCACGGGCGTGGGGATCGATTGGCAAATGGCGGAACTGTCCGCCGACATCATTCTGCGCGCGGGCGAGGTGATCCCGTCCCATGTCGTCCAGTCGCTCTCCGCGACCAAGGTCGCACTGAAGGGCCCGGTAACGACTCCGGTGGCGGGCGGGTTTCCGAGCGTCAACGTCGCATTGCGCAAGAGATTCGACCTGTACGCCAACGTGCGTCCCGTGCGGGCCATGCCCGGAGTGAAGACGCGCTACGCGGACGTGCCCATCGACATGATTATCTTCCGCGAAAACACCGAGGACGTTTACTCCGGGCTCGAGCATGAAGTCGTCGTGGACGTGGTCGAGAGTCTGAAGATCATTACGCGCCGGGCATCGGTGCGGATCGCGCGGGCGGCGTTCCGGAGGGCCCTGCGCGGCCGGCGCAAGGTGACGGCCGTGCATAAAGCCAACATTATGAAGCTGAGTGACGGCCTCTTTCTCCGCTGTTGCCGCGAGGTCGCGGCCGAGCACCCGAGCATCAAATACGAAGAGCTGATTGTGGACAATGCAGCCATGCAGCTCGTCATGCGGCCGGAAACCTTCGACGTGCTGCTGCTGCCGAACCTTTATGGCGATATTGTGTCCGATCTCGCGGCGGGACTCGTGGGCGGCCTCGGGCTGGCGCCAGGCGCCAACCTGGGCGACGAATTCGCGGTGTTCGAGGCCGTGCATGGTAGCGCTCCGGACATCGCCGGACGCGGACTCGCGAACCCCACGGCGCTCATGCTGTCGGCCGTGCTGATGCTCGATCACCTGGGCGAGCCGGATGCGGCGATGCGGCTGCGGAACGCGATCGAAGCCGTCTATCGCGAGGGCAAGCCGCGCACCAGCGACGTCGGAGGGTCGGCCAGCACCTCCGAGTACACCAGCGCGGTGATTGACAGCCTCGCCGCGCCGGCCCGAACGTGATCGGCAGCTCTCGTGACCGGCTCGTAGAGCCGGCATGTCTTCCCGATCAGTTCGCCAGGCCCGTGGTGGACCGCGACGGCGCGACGTGCCCGGCTGCGTCCCGAACGATCGCGAGCAGGTGCTGGGCGTGTACCGGTTTCGAGATGTACCCGTTCATGCCGGCATTGAGGCATGCCTCGCGATCTCCATCCATGGAGTGGGCCGTCATCGCGATGATGGGCACTGAAGACCAGCGGCTGTGCTGGCGGATGAGGCGAGTGGTCTCCAGCCCGTCGAGGCCGGGCATCTGAATGTCCATGAGCACCAGATCGAAATCGCCCTTCTCGAGCGCGCTCAAGGCGTCTTGCCCGTTCTGCGCGTGCACGACGGAGTGGCCGTCGCGGCCGAGGATGGCGGCAACCATCTTGCGGTTGACCACGTTGTCCTCCACAAGCAGCACGCTGAGCTTCACGTTTCCATTCCCGTTCGGGGGCGCGGCGTGCCGCAAGTCACTGGCAGCGGGTTGGGCGAGCACCTCGACGCAGGGGATGGCAACGGAGAAGGTGCTCCCGGCTCCCGGCGTACTCTCGACCGAAATCGTTCCAGCGTGCAGTTCAACCAGGCTCCGCGTGATCGCGAGGCCCAGCCCGGTGCCGCCGTAGCGGCGGCTGATACTGCCGTCCGCCTGCGTGAATTTCTCGAAAATCTCCGCCACTTTTTCCGGCGCGATGCCCATACCCGTATCGGCGACTTCGAGGGTGAGCAGCCGGGGCGCATCGCCGCTGGCGCCGCACCAGGCGCGGACGGTCACGCAGCCGGCGTCGGTGAATTTGACCGCGTTGCTGATGAGGTTCGCGAGAATCTGCCGCAGGCGCAGCGGATCCGACTCGATCGTCTCGGGAACAGAACTCGCCACCTCCGGCGTCAGACTCAGGCCCTTGCGCGAGGCGACCCCCGAATGCGCTTTCACGGATTCGACAATCAGCCCCCGCACGTTCACCGGCACCATCTCCAGCGCCATGCGGCCAGCCTCGATTTTTGAGAGGTCGAGCACGTCGTTCAGGATGGCCAGCAGCGAATAAGCGCAGCTCTGCGCGGTCTGCAAATGGTCCCGCTGCTGGGCCGTGAGACTGGTGTCGAGCATGATGTCGAGCATGCCCAGAATCCCGCTCATCGGCGTGCGCAGCTCGTGCGACATGTTGGCGAGGAATTCGCTCTTGGCCTCGCTCGCCTTCAGCGCTTTTTGCATGGCCGCTTGCAATTCTTCCGTGCGCTGCCGCACCAGCTCCTCCAACTGTTCCTGGTTCCTCAGCAGCTTTTGCTGGTAGCTCGCGAGCGCGGCGATCATGCGGTTGAAGCTCTCGGCGAGCATCTCGATTTCGTCCGCGGTATGGTTCACGCCGATGGGCTCGAGCCGTCCTTCCTCGACCGATGTGATGCCCTTCCGCAGTTGTACCAGCGGCCGCGTGAGCAGTCGGATGCTCATGCGCCAGATCGCGCCCGACACCAGCAGCACCACTACCACCAGCAGCACGCCTTTTTTGAAATCGAAGGTGTCCTGGCGCAGGTCGTAGGCAAGAACGACGCCCACGACCCAAAGCACCAGCGCAGCGGTGAAAAAGAAGAACTTGGATGCCAGCGATCGAAATTTGCGGTGTTTATCCACAGCTCCGGTTATCTCTATAGTTCGGCACTTTCCCGGGAAAACTGAACAGTGCTGGCCCGTGTTTTCCCCGGCTGATGACCCCCAGGCTCCTACCAGCAGTACCTTTGACATAACGCTGTTCGGGACTGTGACATAACGCTGTTCGGGACTGGCCGCCGAGCCAGACAAATTTACTCCGGCTATCGCTCGCGCCCTCCGAGAGTCGCCTGCATGTTGGGGCCGCGGCCTCTGTGCGAGAATCGGCGCGAGGAGATTCCACATGACCAGACGCGAGTGGCTGGCGGGAACAGCAGTGGCGGGAGCGCTGGGTGCACAGACCGCGGGGCCCAAAAACACCGTCGTCAGCAGCGAGAACGGCCTGCGCGCCTGCGAGGTTGCGATCGCTTATCTGGCCCGTGGCAAGGACACCCTCGACGCGGTGATTGCGGGCGTGAACGTAAACGAGGAGGACCCGAACGATACAAGCGTCGGCTACGGCGGATTGCCGAACGAGCAGGGTGTGGTGGAACTGGATGCCTGCGTCATGCACGGGCCTACCCGGCGCGCCGGCTCGGTAGCATCCCTCCGCGGCGTCAAGACGCCCTCCAAGGTGGCCCGGCTGGTCATGGAAGAAACCGACCACATCATGCTCGTAGGCGAGGGCGCGCTGCGTTTCGCGAAGAGCTACGGGTTTAAGGAAGAAGACCTGCTGACCGGGAAATCCCGCCTGGCATGGCTGGTGTGGAAGCGCTCGCTGCGCGACGGCAGTGGGCATAACAACTGGACCGATGGCCTGGATGCCCCGGGCAGACCCTCGGCCGCCCTCAAGGTGGCGTTTCCGGAAGCGGATGAGGAAACCCTGGCGTGGGCGGTCGAGCAGGTCCTTCGTCCGCCCACCGGCACCATCAATTGCCTGGCGCTGAACCGCAAGGGCGAGATCTCCGGCGTGACCACCACCAGCGGCCTCGCCTGGAAGATTCCGGGGCGCGTGGGCGATTCACCGATTCTCGGCGCTGGACTGTGGGTGGACCAGGACGTGGGCGCCGCCGGCTCGACCGGCCGGGGCGAGGAGAACATTCGCATCGCGGGCGCGCACACCATCGTGGAAAACATGCGTCACGGGATGAACCCGAAAGCAGCGTGCCTCGACGCACTCAAGCGGGTAGCGCGCAATTTTGCTGACGACCGCGCGCGGCTCGAGCAGTTCGACCTGAATTTCTACGCGCTGCGGAAAGATGGCGAATATGCGGCGGCAGCGCTGTGGGATACGCGCCGGCGCGGAGGCCGGATGGTGCGGACGAAGTTCGCGGTCAATGTGGACGGAAGCGGGCGTTTGGAAGACACGGCGTTCCTGCTGAGCCGGGCTTGAACGGACGGACTATGTACCGGTCTTGCATTCGCCGCCGCGGCAAGCCCGCAGGCGCAAAAGGCGACTGACGTGTCAAAGTCCGCCCAGCCGTTCGGCCGTTTCCGCGCGCCCCGCCGCCCGCAACTCGCTCGCCAGCGCACTCACAATCTCGCGATGCACCACCTCCGGCGGCCTTCCCGCATCGACGCGAATGAGCGCCTGATTTAAAGAATTGAAAACTTCGCGCACCTGCGCCAAGGCTTCGAGACCCTCGAACGCATTCGGATCTTCCCCACGCGCCTCCGAGATCCGCTGCACCGCGAGCCTGGGATCGAGATCCAGGAGGAACACCACATCGGGGCGGGGGAAGCGCGCCTCCATCTCCGCTTTGACCGCCTCCACATTCGCGCCGCGGCTGCCCTGGTAGGCGATGGTCGAGTAGTAATACCGGTCCAGAATCACGATCCGTCCCGCATCGAGCGCGGGCCGGATCAGGGTATTCACGTGCTCGGTCCGGTCCTCGATGAACGCCCGCAGTTCTTCCGCGGCGGACATCCGTCCCGTCGTCGCGGACTCACGGATCTTGCGCCCCCAGCGGCCATCCGTAGGCTCGCGGGACACCAACGGGTCTTCGCCGGCCGCGCGAAGCGCCCCGGCCAGCATCCGCACCTGGGTGCTTTTGCCCGTGCCGTCAATCCCCTCGACGACGACGAAGATGCCCCGCTCTCGCTGGCTCACGGCTTACCCGCACCACCGGTCCGCCGGGAGTTCGTGACCCGCTGCCATGAACGGGTCTGAAATCTGCGGCTGCCCGTCCGCAAAACTCGAACCGAACATCCACCCTCGCGCGGACCTCCGCGGCCGGCGCGGCGTTCCGCCCCAACTGGCAGCCACTCCATATTAGAAGCTGATTCGCAGGGCGAACTGGACTTGCCGGGACGAGGTCACGGTCGAGCGCACGCGCCCGAACGACGATAGCGGACGCTCGTTGTCGGCGGCGCCCGTGAACGCGGTCAGCGCCGGAGGGCCGAAGTTGGGCCGGTTGAACAAATTGAACGCCTCGGCGCGGAACTGCAGGTTGGCGCCCTCGCGCAGCGCGCCCAGCCGGAAATTCTTCATCGCGGCAAAGTCCAGGTTGCGCAGGTTCGGTCCGATGAACGTGCCGCGCCCGAGCTGCCCGAGCGTGCCGGCGGGCGGCAGCACAAACGCGGTCGGGTCGAAGTACTGATCGGGGCGGCCCAACACCGCGCTCTCGTGCGTGCGGCCGGGCGCCAGGCTCGGACGATCGAAGCCGATGCCCGGGGCCAGCGACGGCGACCACTGCGAGCGCGACCGGTTGCGCGCCACAAACGCCGTCAGCGGGTTCCCGCTGCGCACATGAGCGATGGCCGAGACTTCCCAGCCCGAAAACAGCGCGCCCGGGACGCCCTCCAGGCCGCGCGCAAAGGGCAGCTCATAGGTCGAATTCAGCACCCAGTTGTGCCGCGCGTGATAATCGGCGAGCCCCTTGTTGTACTGGAAGCCCGGAAACTCCGGCATCGCCGAGGTCGTGCCGTTGGTCGCGTCCGAGAAAAACGTCGATGCCTGCGTCGTGTCGATGTTGCGCGAGAAAGTGTAGGACGATTGGAACTGCAGGCCCCTGCTCCAGCGCTTGCGCAGTTCAAATACGAGAGCGTTGTACCACGAGTTCCCGTCGCTGCGCTTCAGCTCGATCGTGGTGAAGGCCGGATTCGGACGCGGCGCGACCACCGGAAAGAACAGCGTGCCGTCCTCCCGGCGCGTGGGCGTGGGAAGGTTGACGTCTCCATTGCGCAGCAGGTGCACGCCGCGCGAACCCGCGTAGCCGATCGTGACCAGCGTGTCGGCCCAAAGCTGCCGCTGGATATTCATGTTCCACACGTGCACATTGGGGTTCTTGAGGTTCCACTCGACGGGACGCATCGTGTTCCCCGCGCCGCGCTGGAAAGGCGGCACCGGAAACGTCGGGTTCGCGATCACAATGCGCGGTGTCGCCGGCGGATTCGTGACCGTCACAATCAGGTTCTGCTGGTTGTTGGTGTTGAAGTACCACCCGTAGCCGGCGCGCAGCGAGGTCTTGCCGTCGCCGAACACGTCCCAGGCCAGCCCCAGCCGTGGCGAGATGTTCTTGTATGTGGGATTGCGGTAGAGCTGGCCCGGCGCCGGCGCCGGGTCGGTG
>JACOTZ010000098.1 GCA_016178155.1 Acidobacteriota bacterium | reverse complement strand
ATTGCGTTCCCCTTCGACCACCCGCTGCGCTCCAAGGTCGATAACAACTGGCACATCACGCCGCATCCCGTCGGCAAGTTCTACACGCCCGATCAGCAAGCGATGATCACAGAGATCTTCCGCGGCCTGCACAACCCGGAATTCGTCGACAAGGTCATGCAGCACGTGCAGGATGATGCGGGAGGACTGGGAAACTACTCGGTGGCGCTCTTTGGCGAGCCGGCCGGCGGTAAATTCGAGTTCGTGCTCACCGGCCGGCACTGCACCGTGCGCTGCGACGGGAATTCCGTCGAAGGCTCCGCCTTTGGCGGCCCCATCTTCTATGGCCACCAGGCCGGACCGAACTTTACCGAGCAGCCCGACCATCCCGGCAACGTGTACTGGTTCCAGGCCAGGCGCGCCAACGAGGTCTTCAGCGCGCTCAGCGGAAAGCAGCGCGAAGCGGCCCTGCTTGCAGACCCGCGTGCCGAGAAGGCCAGCGCTACCGTCGCACTCAAGCACAAAGACGCGCGCGTCGAGGGCCTCCCGGTCTCCGATCTCTCGAAGGACCAGCAGCGCCTGGTCGAGGCCGTCCTGCGCGACCTGCTGCTGCCGTTCCGCAAATCGGACGCGGATGAGGCGATGCGCTATATCCGCGAAGCTGGCGGCGTGCCCTCGCTCTCAATGGCCTTCTACAAGAACCTCGATCTCGGCAGCGACGGCGTGTGGGACGTGTGGCAACTCGAATCTCCCAACATGCTGTGGTATTTCCGCGGTCACCCGCACGTACACACGTGGGTCAACATCCGCAAGGCATGAGGCAGGCGCCGCCCGCACTCTGAAAATCGCGGCCGCCGTCTGCAACCCCCAGTTCCGCCGGGCGCGCCTGTCTCCGCGTTCCCGCCATCTGTCACAATGGCTGGTCGTGACGAAAACATCGCGCCGTGAATTCCTGGCGACTGCCGCGCCCGCTCTCCAGCTCCCGAGCCGACGCGTCCGCCCGAACATTGTCTTCCTTTCGTGCGAAGACACGAGCCCGCTGCTTGGCTGTTACGGCGACTCCGCGGCGATTACGCCGGTTCTCGACCGGTTCGCACGCCAGGCAACTCGCTATACGAATGCTTACACGGTCGCGGGCGTCTGCGCACCCAGCCGCTCGGGGATCATCACCGGCATGTACCCGAGCACGCTCGGCTCGCACCACATGCGCTGCCAGGCGCGGCTGCCGCAGCATGTGCATTGCTTCCCCGAGTACCTGCGCGACGCAGGCTACTACTGCACGAATAATTCGAAGACCGATTACAACTTCCCCGTTCCGCGCGGCGCGTGGGACGAGTCGAGCCGGAGTGCGCACTGGCGGAAACGCAAACCCGGCCAGCCGTTCTTCGCGGTTTTCAATTTCACCATCACCCACGAATCTCGCATCCGCTGGTCGGGCGACGAGTGGGTCAAGGCCACATCGGAACTCAGGCCCGGGCAGCGCCAGGATCCGGCCCGCATGCGCATTCCCCCATACCACGCCAGTGCGCCGGCGACGCGCCGCCATTGGGCCAACTTCTATGAACTGGTCACCGCGCTCGACTACCAGGTGGGCGCCGCCCTGCGCGAACTCGACGAGGCAGGGCTCGCCGATGACACCATCGTCTTCTTCTGGGGCGATCACGGCACGGGCCTGGCGCGCGCCAAACGCTGGCTCTACGACTCCGGCACGCGCGTGCCGTTGCTCGTGCGCATTCCACAGAAGTTTCAAACCGCAGGGCAGGGAAGACCGGGCTCGGTCGACGATCAGTTGGTGAGCCTGCTCGATCTCGGCCCCACCGTGCTGCATCTCGCCGGAGTGCCCGTGCCCGAGCACATGCAGGGCCGCGCCTTTCTCGGCCCCCGCCTGACGCCCGCGCGCGACTATGTCTTCGGCGCGCGCGACCGCATGGACGAGCGTTATGACATCATCCGCGCCGTCCGCGACCGGCGCTATCGCTATGTCCGCAACTACGAGCCGTTCAAGCCCTACTACCAGCACATGCGCACGGCCGAAGGCAGCGCGACCATGCAGGACCTGCGGCGTCTCCACGCTGAAGGCAAGCTGCCGCCCGAAGCCGCACAGTTCATGGCGGACCACAAACCTCCCGAGGAACTCTACGACCTTGGGACCGATCCACACGAGGTCCGGAACCTCGCCGCGAGCCCTGAGCTGGGCGAAGTGCTCGCGCGCATGCGCCGCGTCCACGAGAACTGGATGCGCGAAACCGGCGACCTCGGGTTGATCCCCGAGCCCGAACTGGTAGTGCGAGAGCGCGAGCTCGGCAGCCGCTACGCGATCGCACGCCAGCCGCGCGCCGGCGACCTGCTGGCGCGGGTCCGCCGCATGGCCCTGACCGCGGACCCGAAGGAGCTCGCGGCCGGCCTCAACGATCCGGACGCCGCCATCCGCTACTGGGCTGCGACGCACCTGGGCAGAGTGGATCCGGCCGCGCTCAACAAAGCGCGCGGCGACCCGGCGCCGGTGGTTCGTGTGGCCGCGGCGCGTGGTCTGCGCGACGCCGCCGCGCTGGCGACCCTGCTTGGCCACGAAGAGGAATGGGTACGCTTGCATGCGGCCCTCGCGCTCGATGACCTCGGGACGCTCGCCGCCCAGGCGAAACCGACGCTCCGGAACGCGCTCAAGGATTCCAACAACTATGTGCCGCGCGTGGCCGAGCACGCGCTGGCTGCGCTTGGAGCATGAAGGTCACGGACGGCCCGTCCTGCCGCAGGAGTACGTTGCCGTAATGACGAAACGGACGACTGAGCGAACCTGGTGTCCCGTCCGGCGGACTGGGCCGCGGCCGTGCGCGGGCGTCCGTCAAAGCTGACGCAGGACGCGCCGCTACGACCGCAGCGCCGCGAGCACGCCGCGCATATACGCGAATGACTTCTGCATGCCCGGCACCGGGTTATCGGCATCGACCTCGTATTCGAGCATCACGCCGCCTTGGTAATTCATCTTCTTCAGCAGCCGGAAAATAGCCGGCATCGGCATCGCGCCGTCCCCGACCGGTACCTGGCTCGCTTTGTTCATCAGCGCCCGCAAGTCCTTCACGTGCATGTCGAGCAGCCGCGGGCCCGCCTCCCGGATCGCCTCCACAACGTCCACGCCGGTGCGCGCGGTGTGGCCGACATCAATGCACAGGCCGACGCGCGGGTCCATGTCTTTCACCGCCGCCAGCACGTCCTTCGGTCCCGGAAAATGCTTGTCCTCGGGGCCGTGATTATGGACCGCCGCTTTGATGTTGTACTCCTTCACCATCGTCTCGATCTTGGGCAGCGTTTGCCGCGTGGGCGCCATGACGATGAGTGGTGCCCCCAGCGCCTTCGCGTATTCGAAATTGCGGCGGATTTGGACCGGGTCATCCTTTTGAAAGCTGACGTTGCCAACCCCGAGAATTTTGATCCCCGCTTCCTCGAAATCGCGACGGGCCTGCGCCAGCTCCTGCGGCGCCGATGTCAGCGGCGCGTGCGCTTCCTTGATGTTGATGTATTCGACGTTCAGCGCCTTGAGCGCCTTGATCGCGTCGGCCCGCGAGAATTTGCGCAGCGAGTACGATGCGACGCCAAGCTTGAACCCCTCGTGGTTTTCCTGTTTTGCGGGCGCGGCGGAGGACAGCGTCCCGGAAGCAAGCGCGGCTGCGACGGAGCCGGCCCATTGGCGGCGATTCAAATGTGCCTGCATGTAGCTGATGATAGCAGGCGCATCGGCATCCGGGCGCCGCGCAGGCGGTCGGATCAGCGCGGCTCGCCGGGCTGGTATCCAGGCCCGCGCAGCGCGCGGCCGGGGCGGGCGCCGGTCATTGTGCCATCCAGCAACACCGCTTTCCCGTTGACGAACAGGTGATGGACGCCCTCGGAGTACTGGTGCGGGTTGGTGAATTCGGAGCGGTCGATGATCCTGGCGGGGTCGAATACCGCGATGTCGGCGATCATGCCCGGGCGCAGGAGGCCGCGATCCCAAAGGTTGAGGGCGATGCCTTGCCAAAGATGGGCGCCTCGCCGTCGGAAGCCACCATGGTCCACGGGGAGCGCATGATGCGCTCGACATCGTCTTCGCGGATCGCATGATAGATGGCTGAGCAGCCGCCCTTGAGCTGGATATCGATGGCGGCATTGGCGGCATTCTCGAAGGTAGGCTCGAGGCTGCGGGCGCGCGTGACGTCGGCGAGCGTTTTGCCGGCGAGCGACGGGTCGAACTCGCAGCGGCTGAACTGTACGTTCTTCGGGTCTCCACCGCCCCGGTTGTCTCTTAGGAGGATGATCATTTCGGCGATGATGCGCTTGCGCATGTCCGGGGCCTTGAGACGCTCGGCCAGGGCTTTCGATCCGCCTTCCTGGGCCCATTGCGGGAACAGGGCGGACGATCCGGTGTGGGAGGCGGTGTAGGGATATTGATCGATGGTCACGTCGACGCCGCGGGCGCGGGCCTGTTCCACGAGCTCGAGCGTTTCGGTGCTGCGGCCCCAGTTGGGCCTGCCCACGATCTTGTGATGCGTGAGCTGCGTGGGCAGCCCGCCCTCCTCGCCGATGCGGATGGTCTCGCGCACGGAGTCGAGGATGCCGGCGGCCTCGTCGCGCATGTGGGATACGTGGATCCCGCCGAACGGGGCGACGACTTTCGCCAGCTCGATCACTTCCTCGGTGGGCGTGAAGTTGCCGGGGATATAGAACAGGCCGGTGGAAAGGCCGAAGGCGCCGTCGAGCATCCCCTGGCGGGCAAGCTCCTTCATGCGCGCGATCTCCGCGGCCGTGGCCTTGCGATTCACCAGCCCGACGACGTTTCTGCGGATAGCGCCCTGGCCGATGAAGTAACCGATGTTGATGGAGGTTGGCGTGGCGGCAAGCTTGTCGAGCGCCGGGCCGAGTGGAACCGGCGAGCCGCCGTCGTTGCCCTCGATCAGCGTGGTCATGCCCTGGCGGACGGCGCTCTCGAGCGCCGGGTTTTGCGCGACGCCGCGGCCGCCGTGGCTGTGAATGTCGATGAAGCCGGGCGCGACAACCAGGCCACGGGCGTTGATGATCTGATTCGCGGGCCGGCCGGCGAGACGCCCTACGGCCGTGATCCGGTCGCCGCGGATGGCGAGGTCGGCTTCGTACCATGGGTTGCCCGTCCCGTCCATGATGCGGCCTCCGGTAATAAGGACGTCGTAGGGCTGAGCGGCAACCATGGCGGCGATCGCGAGTGCGAGAAGTGCAAGGCACATGGGGATATCGTATCGGGTCCGGGCGTATAATTCTGGGTGAGTATGGCAGAGCGGCCGGTTACGAAAAAAGAGCTTGACGAATCGTTGGCGCAGCTAGCCGACAGACTCCAGGAGATGGTCCGCGACGCGCAGACGGAAATCCTGCGTGGTTTCGAGGCGTATGCGCGAGCGCACGAGATCCGCATGCGAAAGCTCTAAGCCGTTCAAAGCAATCTCAACACCAGCGCGACGGAGCGCCTGGTTCTTCTCGAGGGCAGAGTTCTCGAACTCGAACGCTGGCGCATGAGCGGCGGCAGCCGCTGACCTCCCGACTGCGGTAGAATTCTCCGAACAGGAGAGTTCGATGAAAGCCCTACTACTTCTACTCACTTGCACGCTGCTCGCGCCCGCGCAGAACAGGAAGATCGTGGTGTTCGGGATGGCCCCGGATGCGATCAAAGACCTGGCGAGCGCCAGCTCCGAGGTCGCGCTGATCGCGGGCGACCAGGAGAACGGCCCCCGGCAGGTCGCGGATGCGGACGCGATCTTCGGGACGATTTCGCCGGAGCTTTTCCGGGCGGCGAAGAAGCTGAAATGGGTCCAGATTTACAGCGCGGGAGTCGAGCGCTACCGGTTCCCCGAGTTCATCAACAGCAACGTCACGCTCACGAACTGCAAGATCATTCAAGGCCCTGAAATAGCCGATCATGCCCTGGCGCTCCTGCTCGGACTGACCCGCAATCTTGACAACATCATCCCGGAGATGAAGACCGGCGAGTGGAGCAAAGGCAGGCACCGGCTGATCGAGCTGAACGGCAAAACGGCAGTGGTGGTGGGCTTTGGCGGGATCGGATCGCAGATCGGGCAGCGCGCGAAAGCCTTCGGCATGCGCGTCATCGCTGTGGATCCGAAGGACCTGTCCTTCGGTCCCCAGTTCGACCGGGCAGTCAAGCCGGACCGTTTGGACACGGTACTGCCCGAGGCCGACGTGGTCTTCGTCTCGGCGCCGCAGACGCCTGAGACTACCGCGATGTTCGATGAGCGGCGATTCGGGCTGATGAAGAAGGGAGCTTACTTCGTGATCGTGTCGCGCGGGCCCATCTACAATACCGACGCGCTGATGAAAGCCCTGGATTCCAAGCACCTCTCCGGTGCAGGACTCGACGTCACGAACCCCGAGCCTCTGCCCAAAGATCACCCGCTGTGGCGGATGGAAAATGTGATCATCACGCCTCACGTCGCGACGGTCTCGGACCGTGTGCAGGAGCGGCGAATGTCGCTGCTGAAGGAAAACATCGAGCGCTTTGCGAAGGGCGAAGCGCTGATCAACGTGGTCGACAAGCAGAAGGGTTACTAAGCCCGCGGTGCCCACCGGAGCTGAACTCTTCGTTCGCGCGGCCCGCGATCTGGGCATTCAGGAGATCTTCACGCTGGTCGGCGATCACTTGAACGCCGTGCTGGCGGAAGCCGCCCGCGCGGGCATGCGGATCATCGACATGCGCCACGAGTCGGGCGTCACGCACGCCGCCGATGCCTGGGCGCGCATTCATCGCAAGCCGGCGATCGCGCTGGTGACCGGCGGCCCCGGCCATACCAACGCGCTGACCGGGATCGCGACCGCGCAGCTCGCGTGTAGTCCTTTGATCGCAGTGAGCGGCAGCCGGGCGGCGTGGCTCGCCGAGCGCAATGCGTTCCAGGACATCGAGCAGGTCGGGATGGCGCGGCCGGTAGTGAAATGGGCGGCGCAGACGGCGACCCCCGCGCAGATTCCGCTGCACCTGGCGCGCGCCTACTCGGAGGCCAACTCGGGCCGGAAGGGCGCGGTGCACCTCACGATTCCCGTGGACGTGTTCGAGGGGCAGGCAGCCGGCGCGGTCCCGACCCCCATTCCCGTGCAGTTCGAGCCGCCCAAGCCCGATGGCGCCGAGATCGGCAAGGCGCTCGACGCGCTCCGCCTGGCGGCGCGGCCGGTGGTGATTGCGGGCAGCGGTATCTGGTGGGCGAACGCGGAGGCCGAGCTGCGGGAGTTTATCGAGCGCACCTCACTGCCGCTGTACACCATCACGATGGCGAAGGGCGCCGTCGCGGACGAGCACCCGCTGTGCATGGGCTACGCCGATCCCGCGCTCAACCGCGCCGTGCATACGGTCTTCCGCGAGGCGGACCTTTTTCTCGTGCTCGGCAAGCGCATCGATTACCGGCTGGCGCTCGGCGGGCCGCGGCTGTTCGCGCCCGAAGCCCGGTTTATCCAGGTCGATCTGCATCCGCAAGAGCTGGGACTCAACCGGCGGCTCGAGTTGGGCATCTGCGCCGACGTGAAGGCGGCGCTGCGGGCGATGCTCGATGAGCTTGGAACCGAACCGTGGGAGCCAAAGCCCTGGCTCGACCGCACCCGCAAGCTGCGCTGCGAGTGGGGGCAGCACCTGGCGCAGCAGGCGGTGGACCGCGCGGCTCCCATTCATCCCGCGGCCTTCTATGCGGAGCTGAAGCAAGCCTTGCCGCGGGACGTGCTGTACGCCTGGGATGGCGGCGATTTTACGCACTGGGGCCGCGCCTCGGTGCCGGCCATCGCGACGGGACGCTGGCTGCGGCTCGGGCCATTGGGGACGATCGGGTCCGCCCTGCCGAACTCGATCGCGCTGCAGCTCGCGAATCCGGGCAAGCCCGTGGTCATGATCACCGGCGACGGCTCGCTCGGCTTCTACCTGGCCGAAATGGATACGATGGTGCGGTACGGGCTGCCGGTCGTGATCATTGTGGGCAACGATGCGGGCTGGGGACTGGAGCGGGAACTGCAGAACGCGACCACGAACCTCGGCCGCACCGTGGCCTGCGAGCTGCGTGCCACGCGCTACGACGTCATCATGCAGGGCTTCGGCGGCAAGGGCGAGCACATCGAGCGGCTGGAAGACGTCGCGGGCGCGGTGCGGCGCGCGTTTGCTTCGGGCGAGCCGTATTGCATCGACGTCGCGATCCGCGGCGCACGGTCGCCGTTCACCGAATGGCAGATCGGAGGGAAGAAGAAATGAACACGCGCAGGACGTTTCTGAGGTCGATCACGGGCGCTGTGACGGCGGGATGGCTCGCCCGCTATCACGCGCTGGCCGCGCCCGGGAAGGGACGCACCAGGATCCGCGATGTCAAGACCATGGTCATGCAGGGACCCGAGCGCAACTACACGTTCGTGCGCGTGGACAGCGATGCGGGCATGTACGGCATCGGCGAGGGTTACGGCAGCCCGGGCGTGGGCATAAAGGAACAGGTGCACGCGCTGAAGCCGCTGCTCATCGGCAAGGACCCGCTCGAGATCGACGTGCTCTACACCGGCCTGGGACGGCACACCGACGGCTCCGCGCATTCCTTCCTGCGGGGCGCGAGCGGCATCGAGATGGCGCTGTGGGACCTGGCGGGCAAAACGCTGGGCGTACCGGCCAGCATCCTGCTCGGGGGCAAGTTTCGCGACAAGGTGCGGATGTACGACCACATGGCGCCGCGCAACATGCTGGAACCGGCCTCCTGCCGCGAGTGGACCGAGCGCGTGAAAGCGGGGCCGTCCGGCTTTAAGTGCCACAAGTTTTCGCCGCAGCGCACGAAGCAGGGCGAAGACCACGCGCGCGACCGGTCGAACCGGGTGCTCACCACCACCGAGCTCGCCCACATCCGGCGAGGTTACGAGAACTGCCGGGAGGCGATTGGCTGGGGCCACGACGTCATGGTGCACTGCCACTGGGAGTACGACCTGCGCGCGTCGATTCAGCTGGCGCAGGCGGTGGAACCGATCAAGCCCTTCTGGCTGGAAGATCCGCTGCCGGTGGATTACTCGGATTCCTGGAAGAGGCTGGTGGCGGCTTCAAACGTGCCGGTCTGCATGGGCGAGAACCTGGCGCGCCGGGCGGAGTTCAAGGACTTCATCATCAACCAGGCCTGCGACATTCTGCACCCCGACCTGCGCAACTCGGGCGGATTGCTCGAGACCAAGCGCATCGCGGACTTGGCTGACGTTTTCGGGCTGCCCATGGCGAACCACAACACCGGCAGCATGGTGAACACGATTGCGACAGTCGTCTGGGCGGCGTCGATCCGCGACTACCTGCTGTGCGAGACGATCATCGGCAAGGGCGACTGGATGGATAAGGTGGTGCTGTGGGACGGGCCGGTGATTCAGGACGGTTATATCCAGGTGCCGGACAAGCCGGGCCTGGGCATCGAGCTGAACCCGGACGTGGTACGGGCGCACCTCGCCACGGGCGAGACGTGGTGGTAGCGCGGGGCCGGCCTTCTGTCATCTTGCCCTCCCGCTGAATTCTCGACCATCTCGAGGGAGGAAGTCACCCGCCACTATCTGGCGTCGCTTCAGGCCAGGCGGAGCTCGGCGCAAGTGCGTGCGCGCCGGAAAACGGCTCGCCGAAGGACCTCGTGAGTGCGGCGCGGTTCCGCCCCGCGACCTGGCCCACGAGCTACCGGAAATTCGCGGTCGCCGGCTGTGATGTTCCGACCGCGTTCGTCAAGGTCACCTGCACCGACGTGATGTCGGCCGTGCTGCCTGCCACCGTGAAGGGCTGGGTGAGCAGGAACTGGCTGCCGAACTGCGCCGATTGGCCGCTCTGGTACCACTGCAGGAACACGGGCCCCACGGGCACGGTCACTTCCGTGGTGCCGAGATTGCTGCCGGTGAAACGGAAAGTGGCCTGCGTGATCTCGCGCGAAGTGGAGAAGCCCGTCACTTCGAGGTTGAACCCGGACCCGGTCGCGACGATGCGCACGCCGCGAATCACCGGCGCGGAGCGCGGGATGCGAATGGTGCGCGTGAGCTGGCAGTCGTTGCACGGCACATCGACGCCGCCGGATTCAAGCGTCACCGCCAGCGTGATGGTGCCCGCAACCGTGCCTGTCTGGATCGCCTGATTCGCCGTGGTGAAGACCGCTTCGGTGGTTCCGGCCGGAATGCGGAATGTCGCCGTGCGCCCGCCCGTGGCGAACTGGATGGCCGGGTCATCCGCATTGACCGCCGCATCGGACGTGAAGGTGATGCGAGCCGTGCCGGCAATGTCCCCGCCAGGGAATGGGCTGCCGGTCGATATGGTGACGCGAGTCTGATCGAATGCCGGTGGGGCTTCGGGCACGTTGACCGTCACCCCCGAAAGCGCGGGGAGGCGAACGGTGAGATTGAACGTGCGTGAGGCCGTCCGGTTCGCCGCATCCGTCACTTGGATCGCGAACGAGGATTGGCCGGCGGATGTAGGTGCGATGGTGAGCACACCCTCGCCGCTCAGCGTGACTCCGCCGGGCAGGTTGCCGGTTGCCTGCCAACGGTACGGCGGCGTACCACCCGTGGCCGCTAATGTGACGGCGCTTCGCGAGCCCACGGTGGCTTCGGGCAGATTGGCCGCGGTCGTGATGACCACTCCGGCGACCACCGTGCCCGTGTAATCACGGCTGGCGGTCTGGCCGCGCGTGTCGCGTACCTGGATGGTGACACTGAACGCCCCGGCGGCGGATGGAGTTCCGGTAATGCGTCCGTCGGATTCGAGGCGCAGGCCCGCGGGCAGGGCGCCGCCGGTCACGGTGAAGGTGTAGGGCGGAACACCTCCGCTGGCCGCGATCACCAGGTTCGAGGCGACACCCACTACCAGGCCCGTGAGCGGCGGCGGAGTCGTGATTTGCAGCCGGCCCGTGATGACGATCGTAAAGGCGCGCGACGCGGTCTGCTCGCTCGCGTCCGTGACCCTCACGGTGAATGTGGAGCGGCCTTCCGCCTGCGGGTTGCCCGCGATCGCGCCGGTGCGCGGATTCAGGACGAAGCCAGCGGGGAGGTTGCCATCCGCCACGGCCCAGGTGTACGGCTGCCTGCCGCCGGTGGCGGCGAGCGCCACCAGGTATTCCACTCCCACCGTCCCGTTCGGCAACTCCGTGGTGGTGATCGAGAGACCGCCGGGGTTGATGGTGATCGTGTACTGCAGGGAGGCGGTGGCCTGCGATGCGTCGGTGACCCTAAGCGTGAAGGTGAAAGCGCCGGCCACCGTGGGGGTGCCGGAGACCGCTCCCGTTGCCGCGTCGAGCTGAAGCCCGGTCGGCAGCGAGCCGACAGTCACGGCAAATGCGTAGGGCTGCGTGCCTCCGGTGGCGCGGAACTGGTGCTGGTAAGCAACGCCCACCCTGCCGCTCAGCGGATTCGTGGGATCGAGCGCGAGGCCCGCGCCGGTGATGCGTACTTCGAAGGTGAATCCCACCTGGCGTCCATCGATATCGGACACGAGGACGCTGAGACGGTAGACGCCTTCCGTGGTCGGAGTGCCGGTGAGCAGGCCGTCGGGACGCAAGGCGAGACCGGGCGGAACGCCCTGCTGCGCGGTCCACGTGTAGGGAGGCACGCCGCCGCGCGCGACAAAGCCAAACGAGTAAGGCACGCCGATCTGCCCCGGAGGAACGGAAGTAGTGACGATCTCCAATTCCGGCGGAACCACACGCAGGCTGAATGTTTTCTGCCCGGCGATCCCATTGGCGTCGCGTGCCGTCACGGCGAAGCCGTAGGTTCCCAGATTCGTCGCAATACCCGCGAGTACACCCGTGGCAGGATCGAAGCTCAAGCCCGCGGGCACGTTGCCGGTGATCGACCAGGCGTAGGGCGTGGCGCCGCCGACCGCACTGAACTGAATGGAGTAAGGCCGGTTATGGGGCGCGTCCGGGAGCGGCGAAGTGGTCGTGATGGTGACCTGCACGCGCGGGCGGATCGTGATGGTGAAGGCACGGGTGTCGCCGCGGCGTAACGAATCGACCACGGTCACGTTGACGGTGGAAGTAGCGGTGGCTGTGGGTGTGCCCGAGAGAATTCCGGTGTTATTCGCGCTCGAGAAGCTGAGCCCGGGCGGCAGGACGCCGCTGATCGACCAGGTCAGCGGAGCAAGTCCGTTGCTCGCGGTGAAGAGAAAGCTGTAGGGAGTGCCTTCGGTGCCTTCGGGCGGCGCAGCGGGATTGATGGTGGGCGGCGGCGGCTGCGCGATGGCGATTGTCCCGGTTAAGACATTGCTGGATCGGTCCTGCACATCGAAGGCACCAAAACAATAGCTGAAATTCCCGGCCTGTGTCGGCGTTCCGCTCAGTACTCCAGTGGAAGCATTCAGATTCAGCCCAGGTGGCGTGGAGCAGTCGTTGTAAAACGTGTACGGCGGCTGGCCGCCTGATCTGCTGAACGTGTGGGAATACGGGACGCCAAGCTGGCCGTTTGGAGGAGCGCCGCCGACGACTACCGGTGTTCGCACCGGGAGCGTGTAAAGGCGGGACCCTTGCCTGCCGGTTTGCGCATCCGTCGCAGTGATGGTAAATCCGTAATCGCCGGCGGCTGTGGGAAATCCGCTCAACGTGGCCTGCGATGGGCTGAAGTTGAGTCCGGGAATTGTGGCACCGGAATAGCTGAAACGGTAGGCACCCGATCCGCCGCTCGCGGAAAACTGGACGAAATAATTCTGGTTTATGGTTCCAGGCGGCAAGTCCGGCGAAATGGTGATGGGGACAATGATTTGTGCCGGGGCCACTCCGGCGAGCAGGAAGAGAGCCCCGAGCCATCTACTCATCGCTAGCTCCCAGGCCGGGCAGGAAGGCGAGCCGCGGTTCGGGACCGGATGCGTCGAAAACCCAGGCCGGACCTTCGGCGGGGTCGGTCAGGCGGAAGAGCGCGCCGCCGGCCAGAGGCTCGAGCAACGCGGGCGTGCAGTCGCACTCCGCCGAGTAGAGAATTTCTCCGTTGGGATCGAGCGCGGCGAGGGTTCGTGAGGCAGCGCTGGCGACGACGATGCGCCGGCCGTCGGGGGACGCGGCGGCTGCGCTCGGCTGGTCGAGGTTCGCCAGCGTGACCAGCTCGGAAGCATCGCGCAGGAGCAGCACGCGGTTGCCTGCTGTGTCCGCGATGAGCGCATCGCGGCTGGAACGAAGGAACCGCACAGAGCCGGCACCAGCAGAAGTGATCAGGCGTGTCTCGACGCCGTCCTCGAGGATAGACACCACGACCGACTCGTCTTCGCGCGTGACGGCGAGCAGGAGCGAGCCGTCGTCGCTGACAGCCAAGGCGGCCGGCGCAGCGGCGAGAGCGAGCTCGCGCGCGACCTCGGGTGCCTCGGGCAAACCGGTGAAAATCTGAACGGCTTCCCCATAGACCAGCGCGGCGGCACCGCCGCCGGGGCTCAACGCGATACGGTCGGGCGCGGGCCGCGCCGCCTCGAGCACACGCAGTTCTCCTGAATTCGTGAGCACGAGGGCGACGGCCGCGTCGTCACCAGCGACGCCGAGAAGGTAGTTGTGCGCGGGCGAGACCAGGGCTTTGCGCAGAGGAGAGTCGCTCGCGAGCGGTTCGCCGATTACCGCGGCGCCAAGCAGGCCGCGAACGGGCCGCGCAGCGCCGGCCTTTGCATCGTAGATATAGCCGAGTGATGGGCCTTCGATGCTCGATTGCGCGTGCAGGCTAGCCGCGCCGACGACCAGGACAGCAAGTGCGGTTTTCATCGGGGCGCTCCCACGCTCGGCGTTCCCGGCGTGATGGTCGTGCGCGGCGGTTGCGCTCCACCGCCGGGACCGCCGGTCGACCCGCCGTTGCCTCCACGCGTGGCGGCAATCACTCCTCCCGCGGCTGCCGCGCCGCCGATCGCGATAATCGCAAGCAGCTTGCCGGCGGCGATGCCTGCCGCTGCCACAAGCGCGTTGGTCTGGCTGATGGTGGCGCTTGCGGTCTGTCCCTGCTTGGAGGCCGTCACGCGGATCTGGTATTGGCCGTTGCCCCCGCTGGGACGCAGGCCGCGCGCGACTGCCCGGCCATTCGCGTCCGTCGTCATGGTGAACGAGCGGGTACCGTCGGCGAATACAGCACTGGGACCCTGGTTGGGCGTCAGGAAGGTGACTACCGCGCCCGCGACTGGACGCCGGTTCTCATCCTCAACCTGGACGATCGGCTCACGCGCGACGCGCTGCCGGATATTGTTAATGGCGCCTTCGCCTTCGACGATGACGATGTTCAACTTCGCGGGCGCCTGCTGCGGCATGGCCGGGGACGCGGCCAGGCCGCAGGACATCACGACCGCCAGCGCGCGATTCTGCAGTTGCATCAATCTCCTCCAAAAGCAGAGTCAATTATACGTCCGTCTACGCATCACCGAGGTACTCACCTTCAGCCCGCCAGCCGTCCACGCGATTTGCGGACCCGCCACCGCGGTCCGGCTATCTGAAGTTGCCGGTTTCCGGCCGCGAATCACCTTGTACATTTGTCAAGATCACAGTCACCGATGTGATGTCTGCCGTGCTGCCCTGGACCGTAAATGGCTGCGTCAGCAGGAACTGGCTGCCATATTGAGCCGACGGTCCGCTTTGGTACCACTGGGCGAATACCGCGCTCATGGGCACCATGAATTCAGTCGTATCGAGATTGTTGCCGGCGAAGCGGAACGCGGCCCGCGTGATCTCGCGCGACGTCGAGTACCCGGCCACCTCGACATTGAACCCGGAACCGGTGGAGATGACGCGCACACTCCGGATTACCGGCGCCGAGCGCGGAATCTGAATCGTGCGTGTGAGCGCGCAGTTGCAGGGCACGTCCAGACCGCCGGATTGCAGCGTCAGGGCGATCGTGATGGTTCCCGCGACCGTGCCGGTCTGGATGGCCTGATTCGGGATCGTGAACACGGCTTCGGTCGCGCCGGCGGGAATGCGGAAGGTGGCGATCCGGCCGCCCGTGGCGAACTGTACGGCCGGGTCGTCGGCGTTGACGGCCGCATCGGCAGCGAACGAGAGGCGCGCGATGCCCATGATGTCGCCGCCGGGGAACGGTTCCGCAATGGATATCGCAAGCCGCGGCTGCCCGGCAGGCACGGGAGTCTCCGGCGAGTCAATACTCACGCCCGAGAGCATGGGCACGCGAATATTCAGCGTGAATGTCCGCGAGGCGGTGCGGGCGGCGGAATCCACTACTTCAATCGTGAAACTCGATTGGCCGGGAACACCGCCGGAAATCGTCAATCCGCCGTCATCACTCAAGCTGATGCCGGCCGGCAGACTGGCGGGCGCGCGCCAGCGATAAGGCGGGGTGCCGCCGGTTGCCGCGAGGCCGATGCTCGAGCTGGCCCCGGCAGTCGCATCGGGCAATTCAGCCGGGGTGGTGATCATCAACGCAGCGACGACTTGGCCGGTGTAGTCGCGACTCGCGGTCTCGCCGCGCGAGTCCCGAACTTGAACCGTTATGCGAAATGATCCGGTGGCCGAAGGCGTGCCCGTGACCCGGCCATCGGACTCGAGCTGCAAGCCGGCGGGAAACGCGCCGGCGGTCAGACTGAATGCGTATGGCGGCGCACCGCCGGCGGCCGCGATCACCAGGTTGGACGGGGCGCCCACCGTAAGATCGCTGAGCGGCGATGGCGTCGTGATCCGTAGGCGCCCGATGATGTTGATCGTGAACCCGCGCGATGCAGTACGTTCAGCAGCGTCGGTTACCGTCACGGTAAATGTCGTCCGGCCGTCCGCCTGCGGAGTGCCGGTGATCTCGCCGGTGCGGGCATTCAGAGTCAATCCGGCCGGAAGATTGCCGGTGGTGATGCTCCAGGTATACGGCTGCCTGCCGCCTCTCGCCGCGAGACTCGCGGCGTACGGGCTGCCGGTGGCCCCATCCGGCAGTTCCGCTGTCGTGATTTCGAGGTTGCCGGTGTTGATGGTGATCGAGTATTGCTGCGAGGCGGTATTGCGCGCCGCATCGGTCACGGTAATGGTGAAGCTCGAGGCGCCGGCGGCAGTGGGACTGCCGCTGACCGCGCCGCCTGAATCGAGCGCGAGTCCGGCCGGCAGCGACCCGCCCGTCAGCGCAAACGAGTAGGGCGGTCTGCCGCCGCTGGCGCGGAAGCCGTGTTGATACGGGCTATTGAGAATGCCGCTCGGCGGAGCCGCGGGATCGAGCGTCAGCGGCACGCCTGTAACCCGCACCTCGAAGCTGCTTCCCGTAAACCGCCCCGCGCTGTCGGTCAACAGAATGCTGAGCCGGTAGGTACCTTCCGTAGTCGGCGTTCCGGTAAGCGATCCGTCCGGCCGCAAGGTCAGACCCGGCGGCACGCCCTGCTGTGCGGTCCACGTGTACGGCGGCTCGCCGCCTCTGCCCGCGAACGCAAACGACACTGCCACACCCACGGGAAACGCCGGCACGGATCGGGTCAGAATCTCCAGTTCGGGAATGCCCGAAACCACGCGGACTGTAAATGGCTTCTGGCCGGTGATGCCACTGGCATCCCGCACCGTGACGGTGAAGGTGTAGTCGCCCAGGGCGTTGGGTGTACCGCTCAGGATCCCGCTCGCCGCATCCAGAGCGAGACCTGGAGCGCCGCCGGTCAGCGACCACGTATAAGGCGTCACTCCGCCTGTGGCTGAGAACTGCACCGTATAGCCCCGGTCTATCGTCCCGTCAGGCAGCGGCGAGCTCGTGATAATCCGCGGACGGGTGCGGACGGTCAGCAGGTATGTCTTGGTGTCGCTCCGCCCGGCGCTGTCGCTGACCGTAACGGTGATGGTGGATGACGAGGCAGCGGATGGAGTGCCGCTGATCGTGCCGTTCGTGAAAGTCAAACCCGCCGGCAATCCGCCACTGAGCGACCAGGAATATGGCTCCCGGCCTCCGCTGGCGGTGAAACTGAGAGTGAACGGGTTCCCCTCCACTCCCTGAGGCAGCGGCGATGCCGTGGTGATGGTGAGCGGCGCCAATATCGTAAGGTCAAACGCTTTTTGGCCCGAGCGGCCGCCGCTGTCCGTCGCGATGATCGTGAAGCTGTACACGCCTGGCGCCGCGGACGGCGTGCCGCTCAATTCGCCTGTCGTGGAGTTGAGGCTCAGACCCGAGGGCAGGGAACCGGTGCTTGTCCAGGTGTACCCGCCGGAGCCGCCAGCCGCGGTGAATGTAAACGAATAGGGACTGTTCTGGACAGCGTCAGGCAATGGAGACGCAGACTGAATGGTCACGGCTGCGAGCACGGCAAGCGTGAACTGCCGGCTGACGGATGCCTGCGCCGCTGTGTTGCTGTCGCTGACAGTGACAGTGAAGGTTGCTGTTGTGACCGCGGTTGGCGTGCCGCTGAGGACCCCGCTCGTCGCAAGTGTCAGGCCGGCGGGAAGCGCTCCCGCCGTTACTGTCCACATGTAAGGCGTCAACCCCCCGACGGCCGTAAACGTGAACGTGTACGGGCTGTTCATGACGGCCGACGGCAGCGGGCTTGTCGACAGCATGGCGATCACGTTGATCGTGAATGCCTTCGAGCCGATCCCGGGTGCAAACGTATTGCTGTCGGTTGCGGCTACGATGAACGCGTACGGGCCGGGAGATGTTGGTGTTCCGGTAATCGTTCCGTTCGAATTGAGAACGAGGCCCGGCGGCAGGGACCCCGTGGTCACAGCCCAGGTATAGGGCGACTGGCCGCCGGTCGCGGAAAACGAGGCGCTATACGGGACACCCACGGCTCCGCTCGGGATCGTAGACGTCGTCACCGTCACGGGCGGATTGACCGTAAAGCCGAAATTCTTGCAAACGGTCATTCCATTGTTGTCGCTGACGACAATCGTGAAAACATGGCTTGCGGCTGTTGTCGGGACGCCGCTGAGCGTTCCGGTAGCTGCGTTGAACGTCATCCCCGGAATCGTGTATGGCGGCGGCGGGGCGGTCACAAATGACGAGGGGCATCCCGTGAGCATCGACCATGCATACGGCGTCTGTCCGCCCGCGGCGGTAAAGGTGAATGAATAAGAAGCGCTCTGCGTGGCGCTCGGCAGAGGGGTGGCCGACGTGATCCCCATCACCGTCAGTGAGAACGCCTTGCTGCCGCTGAGGCCCGACGGATCGGTCGCGACCACTGTGAACGCGAAAATGCCCGGGACCGACGGCACTCCGGAGAGTTCTCCGGTACCCGCGTTCAGGGACAGTCCCGCGGGAAGCGAGCTGCCTGCCGCGAGACTCCACGTGAACGACGCGCTGGGTGAGGCGGCAAAGGTGAACGAGTAGCTCGACCCCAGTGTGGCCACCGGCAAGGGCGAGCTGCTGGTGATGACAATGGCGAAACTCTGAGCCAGCGCGCCGGCCGCACCAAGCGTGAGAAGGACAGCCATTGCGGCAATGCGGGTCAAGGTCGTCCGTGCGCGCTCCGGGAAGCGGCAGCGGAAGCACGCAGCCTTCGCCGCTCGACCGGTGCTGCTATCGCAGGGGTCGCAGCAATGTTGCGCAGCAGCAGAGCACACCTCATCACCGCGCACGGCTGGCTGGACATGCATCGACGGCTCCTCTCGAAAAGCAGAGTTCATTATATGTCCGGGGAATCGCCATGGTTATCGTTGACGCGGCGGCCGCACGGGTGTAGGATCTATTCCTAGGCAAACTAGGAAAGGAGTGCTCCATGCCGCTTCCCGAACTTCTGCCCGGCACGCTGGATATGCTCATTTTGAAGGCGGTATCGCTCGGTCCGCTGCACGGCTATGGAATCCTGTTGCGCATCCAACAGATCTCGCGTGATGTCCTTCAGATTGAGCAGGGCTCGCTGTACCCGGCCCTGTACCGGCTCGAGCACCAGGGGTTGATCGAATCCGAGTGGGGAATTTCGGATAACAACCGGCGTGCCAAGTACTATCGGCTGACCTCAGGGGGCAAGAAGAGGCTCCGGAACGACCGGGCGCGCTGGGACCGTCTGGCGGCGGCGGTCGGCGAGATCCTCAATGCCACTCCCGAGGAAGTGTGACGTGCTGGCTCGCATCCGGTCGCTCGGGCGTGCGCTGGCGGGCAGGTCGCGCTTCGAGGAAGAGATGCGGATCGAGCTGCGATCGCATATCGAACTGCGAGTCGAGGACCTGGTGCGATCGGGCTTGCCCCGGGAGGAGGCGGAGCGGCGTGCGCAAGCCGAGTTCGGGGCCGTCGAAAGCGTGCGCGAGGAGTGCCGGGAGTCCCGCGGATTGCGCTGGCCGGACGAGATCGCACGCAACGTGCGCTACAGCTTTCGCATGCTGTACAGGGCGCCGGCGTTTACCGCGGCGGCTGTGCTGACGCTGGGGCTCTGCATCGGCGCGAACACGGCGTTCTATAGCATCGTGGATGCAGTGCTCCTGCGGCCGCTCCCATACCCCGAGCCGGAACGTCTTGTTGAGATCGGCACGTCCGTCAATGGACAAGTGATTCGGACCAACCAGAACGGGGCGATGTGGGAGGCGATTCGCGACCACGCCGCGCACCTGGATGTCGCCGTCTACTCGGGGGGATCCCTGGGCGTGAACTTCGTCTCAGCGGGCGCGGCCGAGTATGTCAGGCAGCAACGGGTCGGCGCCGGTTTTTTTCGGGTGCTGGGGGTTGCGCCGGTGGTCGGACGTGGATTCAACATCGACGAAGACCGGCCGGGGGGCCCTCCGGTCGCGGTGCTGAGCCACTCGTTGTGGCAGCGCGCTCTCGGAAGCGATCCCGCTGCGGTGGGGCGAACCATCCTGCTGCGCGGCGAGCCATACACAGTGGTCGGTATCATGCCGGCGGGTTTCCGGACGAATGCAATCGCGGATGTGTGGACGCCCCTGCGGCCGTCGCGGTCGGGGGAGGGCGGGGGAGCGAACTACCGGATCGTGGGGCGACTTCGCCCGAACACCACCTGGCCAGAGGCTGCAGCCCAGGTGGAGGTGATCGGTCACTCGTTTCCCGGACGCCTGGAGGTGGGACCGGAGGTGAAGGCGACGCTGGAACTGGTCTCGATGCAAGAGGGCCTCACCCTGTATTTGCGCAAGCCTCTACTCGTGTTGTGGGCGGCAGTGGGGGCTGTGCTCCTGATTGGTTGCGTGAACATCGCGGGGCTGCTGCTCGCCCGCGCGGCGGCCCGGAGGCGTGAGATCGCGACGCGCATTGCGCTTGGAGGCGGCTCCGCCGCGGTGTTCCGGCAGATGCTGACGGAGAGTCTCGTGCTCGGCGTATGCGGGGGTACGGTAGGGGTGGCACTGGGATACGCGGGGATGCTCGGGCTGCGGATCATGGCCAGAGACGTGTACGGTGTGACCCAGCCGATCGAGCTCGACGCCCGAGTGTTGCTGGTGACGGCGGCAGTGTCGGTGCTCGCGAGCGTGATCTTCGGCATCGTGCCGGCGCTGCAGTCGCGCCGCATCGACGTCAGGTCGGGATTGATGGAAAGCGGAGGACGCGCGGTAGCCCGCGGCGCAGCGGACTGGCAGCGGCGGATGTTCGTGGTCACGCAGATCGCGCTCGGGTTCGTGCTGCTGGTAACGGCAGGGCTGCTGATCCGCACGTTCACTTATCTCAGCGGCCTGCGGCCGGGTTTCGACGGGACGGGGGTTATCATCGGGACGGTCTCGCTCGATGACGCTCGATACGCGACCAGCGAACACGTGAACCGCCTGTTTCGCGAGGGTGTCGCGCGCCTTCGCGAGCTGCCCGGCGTGCAGGCGGTCGGAGTGGGCACAACGCCGCCGTATCAACGGGCGCTGAACATGCCGCTCCGCCGGCCGGGAAGGGAAGGCACGTCGCAGATTACGAATGTGACGTACGTCAGTGCGGATTACCTGCAGGTGCTGCGCATCCCGCTTCTCCGCGGGCGCTATCCGAACGAGAGGGATGGCTCGAAGTCGGCGAAAGTGGCCGTGGTGAACGAGGCGTTTGTCCGGACGTATCTTTCGCGCGAGGAACCACTCGGCGCAGACCTGAACATTGCCGGCGGGGTATGGGGGGTTGTGGGCGTTGTAGGGGACGTGCAGCAATCGGCCGGGTGGGGAAACGCAGGTCCGATCTGGCCGACGCCGCAGGTTTACATTCCCGCGGCCCAACTGGACGACGGTTTCTTTCGGCTCGTGCACACCTGGTTTCCTCCGGCCTGGGTGATCCGCTCGCAGCTCCCACCGGATGCACTGATTCCGGCGGTGCAGCGCGCGATGCGGTCGGTGGACCCGCAATTGCCGTTCTCCGGGTTCCGCACGATGGAGCATGTGCGGTCGCAATCGTACGCACAGCAGAGGTTTCAGGCAGCGCTGCTGGCAGCGATCGCGGGGCTGGCGCTGGTGCTGGCGGTGGTCGGCATTTACGGGCTGATCGCGAACTCGGTGACGGAGCGGACGCGGGAGCTGGGCATCCGGCTGGCGCTGGGATCCACGGTTGCGCAAGCCGTGCGAGCGGCCGCTGCGCCGGGCGTGCTGCTGGCGGGCGCGGGCGTGCTCGCCGGCCTCCTGCTGGCTCGCCTCGCGGCGGGGGTTATGGCGGCGCTCATCTGGGGCGTCAAACCTACGGACCTGTCGACGTACCTGGCGGCGGCGGGCCTGCTGCTCGCCGCGGCCGCCGGCGCGAGCCTGATTCCAGCGCTGCAGATCGCGCGGCTGAATCCTTCCCGGGCGCTGCGATACGAGTGAGGCGTCGCTTTCGCCCGCCGGGAGGCAAGGCCCGGGATTTGCGCCGGCTCGCTTACTGTCCGTGGAGCCCTACGGCGCGACGCGCACTGCGCCACAAAATACGCACGCCTGGAGGCTGCCACTCAGCGGCGACCTCCAGGCGTCTGCTTCGAACGTAAACTGATTGATCAGCGGCTGAAGGTAAAGATCAGACCGATCAGCGCCGTGTTCTGGTGGTTTCGATGGGGGGCGTTGGACTGTTCAAAGACTGTATGATTGCTCCAGTCGTGCCGATACTCGAGGCGCGAGAGCAAAGCCGTGCCGTTGTCGCCCCAGACCTTGTATTCACCCGTGAGAGTGAATTCCTTCAATGCCTGAGGAGTTCCGGTCGAGAAGCCGTCACGGTCTTTGAAATACTCCAGGCGGGGCGCCACGGCCACTCGGTTGGTCAGAGCGAATCGCGCTGCTCCGGCGATTCCATACCAGCGATCGCTACCCGAACCAATTCGCTTGTCAGCGCCGACGTCGAAGTTGATGTAGAAGGCCGTCTTCGAGGTTGGCGTCACCAGAACCGTGGTATCAAACAGTTGCCGCACGCCGGGCTGAGAGACGCCGCCGATGTCGGGCTTCTCCCTGCCGACGTAATAGTTGTGATACCAGGTTGCTTTTCCCGCTGTCAGGGTGCCCGTCAGTCCCACCGTCTTCGCGCCGTTCGTGTCCTCCACGTTGTTCCAGCCGTTGACTAGTTGAAAACCCGCCGTATAATTCTTGTGCACCGGAATGGAGGTCCGCAGCCCCATATGGTAGTAAGGGATCGCCCAGGCGAACAACAGCGACCGCGAGTAATTCCAATTGCTATGGGTTTCGATCACCTCGGCCCCGGCGCTCGTGACGAACTTGCCGAAATCGAACTGGAGGCCATAGTTCTTCAAGGGTTTTGCGCTCACGTACGCCTGCTGGATGTAGCGAAATGCCTTACCGGCCTGCTCGGAGCCGTGCACGAGCTGGGTACTGCGTCCGAAGCCGAAGTCGGCGCGGAAACCAATCGGTTCAACCGGCGTCTCGATCGCGAATTCACCGTAGTTGATGTCGCCGGTATTCGTGCGGTAGTCGAAATTCCGAAACGTATTGATCTTGGACGCTGGATCATTGAAGTTCCAGCTATAGTTCGCGTCGAGCAGGCCGTACAGCTTGATCCTTTTCCAGTAGCTCTTGTCTTGTGTCGCATCTTGCCGACTGATGCGGTAAACCCAGCCCTTCCGGGCTAGTCGGCAAGTACGAGAGGGGCTGCCCCTCCTCACCTGGGAGATTAGCACCGGCCCCACCCGCCCACAAGACAATATTTCTTATCAGGCGCATCAAAAAACTTTGTCGAGTCGCGACTGTTGTCTCTGAGCCCGGCGCTTTTCATATATCTTGAATTTCAGGTTGCACTTGCGGGCAGTCGTTCCTCGGTTGCGGCTCGCGGAAAGGCCGGTCGATCGGTCTTTGGATCGCGCGCTCCTGCGGCGGCTTTGCACAACGGCGTGATGCTACGGGTCCTGCCCGCCGGGTGCCTGCGCCCGGGTGTGAAACGGCCGCCTAAGGGCGCCGGACTGCTAAACGCCGGGGTGAGAGCCCCAGCGGCGCGCCCGAATCATAGAAATTTTCAATCGCCTCGATTCAAAGGTTTACTTTCCGCAACTGCCCCCCGCGTTGCATAGTGGGAGTGATCCGAGTCCTCCGCTTACTCGCAACGCCAGAGTTGCAGGTGCTCGCTCCCACGTAGGGGCGGGCGGCGGGTGAGCGGCATTCGGTTCCAAGACATAGGCCTACGTGCCCGAGGGAGGGAATACATTCCGATGCGACGCAACGCGTTCCAGTTCTTGTGTTTGATGGCCGGCGCCGCGGGCGTGCTCGGCGCGCAGGACGCCGACAAAATCGCGGCGGTCGAGTCCGCTGTCAAGTCGGCTCAGTCCGCCGGCGATAACGCCTGGATGCTGGCCAGCTCCGCGCTGGTTCTGATGATGACCGGACCCGGGCTCGCGCTGTTCTATGGCGGCCTGGTTCGTAAAAAGAACGTGCTCGGCACCATGATGCAGAGCTTTGTCCTGATGGCTTTCATCACCGTGCTGTGGGCGCTGGTGGGATACAGCCTGGCTTTTGGCGAGGGCAGCCGATTTATCGGCGATCTGCGCTACGCGCTCATGAACGGCGTCGGCATGGATCCGAATCCCACCTACGCGGCGACCATCCCGCATCTGACGTTCTCGGTTTTCCAGTTGATGTTCGCGATTATCACGCCCGCGCTCATAACCGGCGCCTTCGCCGAACGGATGCGCTTCAGCGCCATGCTGCTGTTTATGACGCTTTGGGCGCTGATCGTGTATTTTCCGATGGCGCATATGGTCTGGGGCAACGGCGGCCTGCTCAACGCGTATCTCGGAGGCGTATTTCCCTGTTTTGACTTCGCGGGCGGCACGGTTGTGCACATCACCTCTGGTGTATCCGCCCTCATCTGCGCGATTTACCTCGGCAAGCGGCACGGCTACGGCTCCGAGACGATGAAACCGCACAGCATGGTATTGAGCTTCATCGGCGCGTGCCTGCTGTGGGTCGGCTGGTTCGGGTTTAACGCCGGCAGCGCACTGGGCGCGGGCGGACTGGCGGCGAGTGCGTTTGTAGCCACGCATTTCGGCGCGGCGGCCGGGGCCTTGGGCTGGATGCTCGCGGAATGGTTTAAGCACGGCAAGCCTAGCGTGCTGGGCGGCATTTCCGGTTGCGTCGCCGGCCTGGTGGCCATCACGCCCGCATCGGGATTCGTCAAGCCCATGCCGGCGCTGCTGATCGGCTTGGCCGCGGGCTTCTTGTGCTACATGATGGTAACTGCGGTGAAGCAGAAATTCGGGTATGACGATTCGCTCGATGCCTTCGGCGTGCACGGCGGCGGGGGAACGCTCGGCGCGCTGCTGACCGGCGTGTTTGCCACCAACCAGGTGAATAGCGCACAGATCAACGGACAAACCGTCCCGCTCGGGCTCGTCGACGGCAACCCGGGACAGATCCTGAATCAGGCGATCGGCGTGGG
Source organism: Acidobacteriota bacterium (assembly GCA_016178155.1). Classification (GTDB taxonomy): domain Bacteria; phylum Acidobacteriota; class Terriglobia; order Bryobacterales; family Bryobacteraceae; genus JACOTZ01. The sequence goes on along the minus strand of JACOTZ010000098.1, from coordinate 15,229 downwards.
CGTGGCGATACTGCTCGCGGTCGTGGGCACGTTCATAGCCCTCAAGATCTGTGATGCCTTGATCGGCGTGCGCGTGGATGTCAAAGAAGAGGTGACCGGTCTCGATCTCAGCATGCACGGCGAGGAAGGTTACAGTCTCGAGGCGTGAGGAAGGGGAACCGCATATGAAGAAAATCGAAGCCATCGTTCAACCATTCAAGCTGGAAGAAGTAAAGGAAGCGCTCAAAGGCATCGGCATCGATGGCATGACCGTCGCCGAGGTCCGGGGGCACGGCCGGCAAAAGGGACATAAAGAGGTCTATCGCGGCCAGGAATACAATGTCGACCTGCTGCCCAAGGTGAAGGTGGAACTCGTGGTGCCGGATCAGCGCTGTGATGAAGTCATCCGAACGCTGCTCGCCGCCGCGCGCACAGGCAATATCGGAGACGGAAAGATTTTTGTTTACGATGTGGCCGAAGCCATCCGTATCCGCAATGAAGACCGGGGCGAAAGCGCTCTCTGAGGCCGGAGAGATTCAACACCAGTTTCTCGAAGATCAGAATGCGATCGCGGTCCTCCGGGGCCGCAGTGTGCTCGTAGACGAGACAGTGTTGACGGCCTGGCGCGAATTCCTCGCGCCCGTATTCCCCACGGGCATGGCGCTGGTGCCCGTCGGCGGCTACGGGCGCCGCGAGCTGTTTCCCTGCTCCGATGTCGATCTGCTGCTGCTGGTGGAACGGGACATCCATGGCGACGCGCAGCGCGCCGCGCTGTCCGGTTTTCTTCGCGCGCTCTGGGATGCGGGGCTGCGCCTCAGCCATTCGGTTCGCACCGCGGGCGAGTGCTGCTCCCTGCAGCAGCACAACATCGAGCTGAGCATCAGTCTGTTGGACCAGCGCTTCCTCACCGGCGACGAGAAGCTGCATGAGATGCTCGCGGGCCGGCTGCCGAAATTCTTCCAGTCCAACCGGCAGGCGCTGCTGCGCCACCTCACCGTGCTCGCCGAGATGAGGCACGAGAAATTTCAGCGCACCATCTACCACCTCGAGCCGAATATCAAGGAGACGCCGGGCGGGCTGCGCGACCTGCATCTGATCGAGTGGCTGCGGCGGCTGCGCGGCGCTGAACCCGGCGAAGACCTGGGCGAGGCCGCCGAGTTCCTCGCCAGGCTGCGCTGTCATCTGCATTTCCGCGCCGGCCGCGATCAGAACGTCCTCAACTTCGAGGCGCAGGAGGAGATGTCCGAGGACCCGTCCGCCTGGATGCGCCAGTATTACCGGCACGCGCGCGCCATCCATCGCGCCGGGCTCCGGCAGATGGAACTCAGCGAGGCGCTGCTCGAAACCTCGCTGTTGCGCGGCTTTCGCGACTGGCGCTCGCGGCTGTCGAACGCCGAGTTTACCGTCTCACGCGACCGCGTCTATTTCCGCTCGCCTCTCCAGCTCGCGGCCGACCCCGAACTGGCGCTGCGCCTGTTTCTGTTTACGGCCCGCCACGGTATCCGGCCATCGCTCGATGCCGAGCGCCGCATCCGCGAGCACTTGCCCGGACTCAAGCGTCACTTTGCGCAGCCGGGCTCTATCTGGCCGCTGCTCCGTGAGATGTTGTCGCAGGCCAGGGCCGCGGTCGCGCTGCGCAGCATGTATGAGTCCGGCCTGCTCGAGGCGCTGTTCCCCGAGTTCGAAAGGATCGAGTCGCTGGTGGTGCGCGATTTCTACCACCGCTACACAGTCGACGAGCACACCCTGATCGGCATCGAGTCGCTCGAGCGCCTGCGCGACCAGCACGAACGCCCGCTGCGGAATTTCTCCGAGCTGCTCGCCGAGACCGAGGAGGTGCCGCTGCTCCTGCTCGCTTTGCTCCTGCACGACATCGGTAAGGGAGAAGGACAGGGACGGCACGCCGCAGCCTCGGTCCGATACGCGGCGGTCGCGCTCGACCGCATCGGCGTTCCTGAACAGGCGAAGGCCACGGTGCTGTTTCTGATCGAGCACCACCTCGACCTGTCCCTGGCGATGACCAGCCGCGACCTGAGCGATCCGGCCACGGCGTACGACCTCGCCCATCGCGTCGGCACGCTCGAAAACCTCAAATACCTGACATTGGTAACCTACGGCGATATCAGTGCCGTCCATCCGGCCGCCATGACGCCCTGGCGGGCCGAGCAGCTCTGGCGCCTGCATGTGGTCACGCATAACGAGCTGACGCGCGAGCTCGACAGCGAGCGCATCCACCGCGGTCCCGATGAGGAGCCGGAGCTCGCCGCGTTTCTCGAAGGCTTTCCCGTCCGTTATCTGCGCACTCATCCCCCGAGCGAAATCTTCGAGCACATGGCGCTGGCGCGCCAGAGCCGGCAGGGGGGAGTTGCTCTCGACCTGCGCCGGCAACAGGGCATGTACCGGCTCACCGTCATCACCAGCGATCACCCCAACCTGTTCTCGTCGCTCGTCGGGACGCTTTCCAGTTTCGGGATGGACATTGTCAAAGCCGAGGCATTCGCGAACCGGGGCGGCACGATCCTGGATACGTTCGTCTTCTCCGACCCGATGCGAACGCTCGAGCTCAACCCCATGGAGATCGAGCGCCTGAAGCTCACCTTACAGCGCGCCGCGCGCGGCCGGGAGGACGTTGCGCGGCTGCTGAAGGGCCGCGCCAAGTCGTGGGCCTCGAGGCTGCCGGGCCGCATCGAGCCGCGGGTCAGCTTCGATTCGAAAGCTTCGCAGTCGGCCACGCTGATCGAGGTGATTACCGAAGACCGCCCAGGCCTCCTCTACCATCTCGCCTCCACCATCTCCGGGGCGGGCTGCAGCATCGAGGTGGTCCTCATCGACACTGAGGCGCACAAGGCCATTGACGTGTTTTATGTGACCTCCGCAGGCCGCAAACTCACGCCCGATCTCGAGGCCGAGCTCAGACGCGCGCTGCTCGCAGTCTGCGGGCCCTCAGCGGAAGGAACGGTTTCGGCGTAGCGCCGGCATCACACGCGGACCAAACGTCCGCCCCGGTTTCGAGGCGGGGACGGCCGAACATCAACACCGGCTCCCGCGGTCGTCGCGGAATCCGCGGCAACCCGTTCTTATCCGCGCCGCAGCCGCCTGCCGCCTCGCCCGAACAGCAGCAGCGCCGCCCCTCCGATCAACAGCGCCGCCGTGCCGGGCTCCGGGACCACCTCTTCGGACAATTGCTCATCGACCGACACGGCATCCAGATATTCTCCCTTGCCGTCAGAGATTCCCGCGGCATTGAACTGCAGTCGCGTAATTGAGTTGGTCGCCGGCAAAAGATAGGCTTGGACTTGCCAGTTCGTGTCGGCCAGTGCCAGGCCGTTTGCGCTCAGGTTGCCAACAAAGTTTCCGCCCCAATAGACATCCATGCTGCTCTCTCCCCAGCCGGGGCGGGGCGACCATGCAAAGCGCAGTGTGTAGACCGCGCCCGGGATTGTCGTCAGGTCCTGATAAATGCCGGTGTTTTTGTTTGCTTCCCCGTTCTCGCTGTCGGCGTCCAGCTCGAGGTGCTGGCCGCCCGCGTAGGGACTGCCAACGGCGCTGCCCTGGATTTCGAAATTGTCGCCGAATGCCCGCGCCCAGCCATTAATTGCGGGGAACTCCTGCCAGCCCCCGAAAATGACCAGCGGGTCTTCAAACCCGCCGTTCACCACCAGATCGGCGCGCGCCGGCATGGCCGGAAGTGCCACTGCCGCCAGCACCAGCAGGATATGGTGTCGATATTTGTGCCACATGATCATTCCTCTACCTATGAACCCAAACACCACCCCGGAAGCGCGGATTTCTCTCTCCTGCGCCTTAGCCGTCCGGAATCCATTTCGAGCGCCGGCGCGGCGCTCATCTGGATCCGCGTGCCGCGTTCGGGATTCTCCGGAATCACCGCTCCAAGGGCCTTAATGTAAGCTTGTCTGTCCTCATTATCGCTCGCCCGAACCAGGCACTCCTGATTCATTTGCGGGCTTTGTCCCAGCGTGCAGCATGCCCCGCCCTGGGCGACGTGGGATTTTACAGTTTCCGGTGTACCCCAGCAAGCTGCGGAGAGCAACATCCCGCCCGGGAGCGGCATCAGCGGGATCGGCAGGCGGCCTTTCATATCTTGATGCTGCATCCAAAAGGCCGCCCGAACAATCCTCCTTTCGATATGGTACGCGGGTTTTTTTGTACCAGATCAAAAGTAATCATCCCGGATCGCGCCCGGCGGTAGCGCCATTCCGGGCGTAAACCCCGGTCTTATTTCCCCGGCTGCGGAATCGCTCCATGTCACACATGCCGCGTGGGTTACCATGGCTGACATGATGCGCCGCCTCCTAGGATTCGTTTGCGCCGGTTGCCTGTTGTTCGCGCAATCTGAAGAGCCCCAGCCGCCCGTGGTCGACCCCGGGGGTGGAACGCAGCCGCTCTCGGATGCCATCGCGCTCTTCAACGGCAGTGACATGTCAGGCTGGGTGAATGACAAAGGCGAGCCCGCGACCTGTGAAGTCTCCGACGGGGTCATGACCTGCACCAGCGGCACGGGCAACATCTTGACCACGGGAACGTTTCAGAGCGCGCAGATCCACCTCGAGTTCGCGACGCCGTCCATGCCGGACCACACAGGCCAGCTTCGCGGCAACAGCGGCGTCTACCTGCACGCCCGCTACGAAATTCAGATCCTGGACTCCTACGAGAATCCGACGTATCCGAAAGGCGCGCTGGGCGCACTGTACGGACAATCCCCGCCGCTGGTCAACGCCGCTCGCCCGCCGGAGCAGTGGCAGAGCTATGACATCGTTTTTCATGCCCCGCAATGCGATCAGTCCGGTGCGGTCACAAAGAAGGCGGCCGTCACCGTGCTGCTAAACGGTATCCTCGTGCAGGATCACGTCACGATTGAGCAGGGCAACGCCTGCGGCCCGGGCCCGCTCATGCTCCAGGACCACAGCGGCTTCGAGGGCGCTCCGGTGACCGCGATGCGCTTTCGCAATCTCTGGCTGCGTAAGCTGCACGATTAGGCCCATCGCCGCGCAAGCTGTAGGCTTTCGCCAGCTCGAGCGAATTCAGCAATTTCCGGGCTGCCCCGCCCTGGGCGCGCCTCGCCCCAGCGACCGCATCGCTACCCAGCAGCCGATGGAGATGACGTTGAGCACTGCCGCCGCCACAAAATAGGTCGACGCGGTACCGGTCGCGCCATACAGAAGCGGGAACGCATTGGCGCTGACGAACGAGCCAAAGTTGCCGATCATGTTCATCGAGCCCGAGATCGCTCCCGAATTCTTACCGCCTACGTCGACGCAGTAGGCCCAGCTCGGGCTGATCGTCATCTCCGCCCCGAACGTGGCGAGGGTGAAAACCGCGACCGCGGTCGCAACCGAGTCCGCGCGCGTGAGCGCGATCAGTCCCGCGGCCGCGAGCGCGAATCCGGCCATCGCCGGCAGCCGCCGCGACCAGGCGCGCCACTCGGAGCGGTACAGCCGGTCGACAACATACCCGGCGCTCCACTGCGCGGTGGCGCCGAACAGCAGCGGCGCCATCGAGTAGCGCGCAGCCTCGGCCGTCGATAGGCTGTAGTGCTGCTTCAGGTAGGGCAGCATCCATGACAGGCAGATGAAGAAGGTGAAGTTTCCGGCGAAATACTGCACCATGTTGAGCAGCATGCCCCGCGAGCGGAACACGTCGCGGAAGCTGAGGTCCGACCGGTCCGCCGCTGGCTGCTCGACCGGCTTCGGCGGGTGATCCCGAAACCATAGCCACCACCAGATCGCCCAGGCGACGCCAATCGCCCCCAGCACCAGGAATGAGCTTCGCCAGCCCCAGCTACCGAGCATCCAGGCGAGCAGCGGAAACGAAAACGCCGCCCCAATGCGCGCCCCCGAGAAGATGATTCCGTTGGCGCGGCCGCGCTCTGCCACAGGCAGCCAGTTGTAGAAGGCTCGCGCACAGCCGGGGAAGGCGCCCGCCTCGCCGACACCGAACAGAAACCGGATCGCCACCAGTCCCGCGAAGCTCCGGGCGAACCCGGTCAGCGCCGTGAAGACGCTCCACAAGATCACGACTCCCGCCAGCGCGCGGCGCGGCCCGAAACGGTCCGCGATCCAGCCGCCGGGCACCTGCGCGGCCGCATAGCCGAGCGCAAAAGCGCTGAACACCACGCCCATCTGCGCGTCCGAGAGTGACAGGTCCGCCGCTATCGGGTCTTTCGCCGTGGAGATGCAGGCGCGATCGATGTAGGTGATCATCGAGAGCAGGAACAGGCCGAGTACGACGATGTAGCGTTGCACTTCGATCAGAATATCCGGGCCCGACCGCGGATGCTGGTCGAGCCTCGCATCTGCTATGCCGACTGCCGAAGTCCGTTTGTGCAGGCGGAGGGAACGCTCAGCGCAAAGGCAGTGCGGCGCGCGCCGATCGCCGGCCTGCGGTAATGACCAGCGGCGCGCCCGCGTCCGGACGCGCTGTATCCGCGATCCGGCAGTTGAGCTGATCGACGCCGGCCAGTCCCGGCGCGCGCCCCGCATAGAACACCTCGCACGGCTCGCCTCCGGCGGTTACACTCACCGGCGCCGTGCTGCCGAGACCCGTTAAAAAGATGGAGATAATCTCCCCGGCCGCGGCCGGCGACTCGGGCGTGACTGCGGCGCCGGATTCGTGAAGCGCGGCCGCGATGCTGGCGGCGTCGTAGCGCCGCGTGAAAATCGCCGGCGCCGAGGGCTCCACGAGGACATTGATTGCGTGCGCACCCGCGCTGGTGCGCACCCGCAGCCGTCCAAGCCCACTGGCGGCTTCCGGCAGTACCGCGACCATGCGTTCGGCGGCTTCCGACTCCAGGCTGAGCGGCGCGGTCCGTCCCGAGGCATCCGAGAGCGTGACCTCGGCGCCCGCGAGCGCCGCACCGCTGATCTCGACCCGCATGCCCGGCGCCACCGCCGGCGGCCACACGGCTCCCGCGACGGGCTGAACCCGCGCGATCCGCGGCCCCGGCTTTACCACCAGCGCCTGCGTCCCACCCGGCCCGAGCCGCAGGCGCTCGGTCCGCAACAGCTTCCCGGCCGCGAGCACGAGCGTCGCGGCGCCCGCCGGCACCCGCTCGAGCCACGCCAGTCCGTCGCGACTGACGCGCATCGGCAGCGTGTCGCCGTTTTCAACCATGACATTGGCCGAAGTGATCGCTTGCGGCTCGTCATCGGCGCTGCGCAGCTCCACCAGCAGGCCCGTGTACCGCGACAGACTGGCGTCCTCACCCGGGCTCTTGCCGATTGATTTCCATTCTTCGCCCGCATCGAGGAACGAAGTCACGATCCGTGCCGCCGGATGCCGCTCGTCGCTCACACGAGCGATGCCGACCGAATCGCTGCGGCACAGAAACAGGGCTCCGATGCCGCCGAAGGTATGACAGCACGGCAGCAGGCGCGTCTGTCCACCTGCTGCAAAATCGAGCGCGGCGCTGGTGAGCGCCACGACGCTGTCGGTGAATGCCGGCGGCGGCGTCACTCCCGCCGTGCCCGCGAGCGCCAGCGCGTTCAGGCCGCGGAGATCGTCCGTGCCCTGGTTCCAGGTGGCAAGGTCGAACAGGAACCGGCTGCCCGGCGACATCGCGCGTAGCTGCGGGTCGGCCGCATTCGGATCCGCAACCGGGGTGCCGAAGTGCGGCGTGCCGATAAATACGACGCGGCGCATGCCCGGCTCGGCCGGGGGCGCAAAGCCGGCGGCGCTCTTGCCGCTCAGGCAGGCACGTACGATCAGCCCGCCCATGCTGTGGGCGACCACGTCAACCTCGCCCACCGGCGAACCATCCTCGTACCTCAATTCCGAGAGGCGCCTGCGCAGCGCCGCCCCGAGCTCTTCGAGCGGCCGCCACCCCGGAACCTCGCACGCCTCGAATACCAGGCTTGCGCGCCCGCTTCGCGCCATCACTTCATCGAACTTCCCGAAGGTCAGCTCGAAGAACGGAAGCTCGCCCGATCGCGGGTCCGGGCAGACGGCGTCGTGGCCGGTGACAAACACCACGGGGGGCTTTTCGTGTCTCGGCAGCGGCTGCCCGAAGCGGTAGAGCTGTGGCCGTGCCGAAGCTCCAGCGAGGGCCGACACGAGTGCGATGCGCGCGACGAAGACGGGTCCGCGCAGTTGTGCCATCGAACCGTAGACGCTGCTTCGGGAAAATGAATACGGCCGGCGTACTTCCTGGACCTGGTTTACCGGCTGGAAGCCGGCCCCGGCAGCCTATGCGCCCACGACTTCCAGCGCTCCCGTCGGCTGGTAGGTGCAGCGCGGATCTTCGCCCAGGTAGTTGCCGGTGCAGGCGTAGGCGCGCGACCGCGAGCCGCCGCAGATGTTCTGATATTCGCAGGCGCCGCATTTGCCCTCGCGCTTCGCGGAATCGCGCAGCGCCCGGAACAGCGCCGCGTTGCGATACACATCCACCAGCGAATCGCGGCGCACGTTGCCTGCTGAAATGGGCAGGAAGCCGCTCGGATAGATCTCCCCGATATGAGATACGAATACGAAGCCTTTGCCGTCGCTCACTCCCGCGGTCCGATATACCATCGCTTTCGCGCCTTCCGAAAGCGTGTGCCGCTCGGCCTTCAGCCTCTGCGCGATATAGCGGCGGTAGTGCATGGCCTCGGTCGTTTTCACCTCGAACGGCGCGATTTTCGAGATCTCATAGAGGAATTCGAATACGCGTTCGTACTCCTCGCCCGTCAGGTCGTCGGATGACTGCGCGCGCCCTGTCACCACCAGGAAAAACAGGCTCCACATGCGGATGCCGGCGTCGGCCGCCAGTTCCGCGATCTGCCCCAGCTTGGTTACATTATGGCGCGTGACCGTGGTTTGCAGTTGCGTGTCCAGCCCGATCTTTTGGGCGTGCCGCAAGGCCGCCATCGCCTGCTCGAAACTGCCGGGAACACCTCGGAAAGTGTCGTGGGTCTCCGCGTCGGGCCCGTCCAGGCTGATCGCCATTCGCGCCAGGCCGCACGCCTTGAACCGGTCGATTGCTTTGGCCGTCAGCAGCGGAGTTGCGCTCGGCGAGATGTTGCACCGCAGGCCGATCTTGACTCCGTACCCCATCAGATCGAAGATGTCGGGCCGCTTCAGCGGGTCGCCGCCCGTAAACACCACCATGGGGTGGCCGAAGCTCTTGATTTCATCGAGGAGACGGTATCCCTCCTCCGTGGTCAGCTCGAAAGGGTTACGGTCGGGCAGGGCGCACGCCCGGCAGTGCCGGCACGCCAAATCACACGCCTGCGACGTCTCCCAGATGACCAGTAAAGGAGATTGCCCGAAATCCATCTTTTCCTCCCGCGAGCCATCAGAGGAGCACGGCAGGGGCCAAAGCACTGCGTCGTAACCGCCTGTTGAACAGCGGCTTCACGTACAATTGGGCAGGCCGCCGCGAAGGCCCGGTGGGTGAAAGGCCTTGCCGGTGAGTGAAAGCACGCAAGCCGTCCGCCAGCCCTGCTTCTCCTCGCCCCACCCCCGACTTCGTGGCACAGAAAATGGCGGAGCAGGTGAACGCCACGGCCTTCTACGCGCCCGGCTCAGTTCGGATCACTGGCTTGAACGCCGTGACCGGGAGGGACCGAAATTTGCCCCGGAAAGTAGACCGCCTCCCCCTCCCGAGCGCACCCGAATGCGCACATGGACTACGGCGAGAGGAGCGCACGCACGTGCGGAGCATTGGACATAAGAACGGATGGCAGCCAAGGCCATGGATTCACGGTCCGCGCCCCGGGGCGGGCTGAAGTCGGCTGAGCTTTCCCCGGGGGTGTGGTGGGGAGCCCGGCAGTCTTCTTTGGTACAATCAAGGCTAAGCGCTGCTTCATTGTGGCGTGTCTGCTTGCTACCTTTGTCCGCTCAGAGAGTCCGGCCTAGACTAGCTCGCCAGTTCAGTCCGCTGCCTCAGGCAGCTTGAGGAGAGTACCGATGACCAATATTTTTGTAGGCAACCTGTCCTACCAGACCACCGAAACCGAGCTTCAGTCCTTGTTCGGCGCTTATGGCGCTGTCGAGCGGGTCAGCATCATCCGCGACCGCGAAACCGGCCAGCCCCGCGGTTTCGCCTTTGTCGAGATGCCAAGCAGCGACGAGGCCGCCCGCGCCATCAGCGCCGTCAATGGCCGCGAGTTGAACGGCCGCGCCCTCAATGTCAACGAGGCGCGCCCGCGGGAGCCGCGCGGCAACTTTGGCGGCGGCGCCGGTGGTGGCCGCGGCGGCTTCGGCGGCCGCCGCCGCGAGCCCCGCTGGTAGTTTTCAGCATCAACGAGGGATTGCACGCGCTGCAATCCCTCGACGTGTATTTAAGCGCAGCGTAGCCGGCACTTCTCACCAAGGCTGCTGCCCGCCAGAATGGGCAGGGACCGCTCGCCCGGCACGTTCCCCCCGAAGCCGCCTCGTCCTCGACCGGCGCACGCGGGCGGTCCGCTTACCGTCTCGGCGGTTTCCGCCGGCTGATGGGACACACAGGGGGCTTCTCGCCTCCTGATCGGCACAAGCGCCAGCGCCGATGACCTTGATCGTTGACAACCCAGGTCTGCCCGCAGTAAACTAAACCTGTATTACAGTATACGGTATGCACACTCGGCAGGACCCGTCGGGTCTTGGCCGGCACAAAGGAGTCGTTCCTTTCATGGCGAGCACATCGATATTCGTCCTAGCTCCCGATTTCCCACAACTCGAAGGTCTAGAAATGCTCGGAGGGCCCTACGAGGAATCCCTTCGGACCGCCAAGCGGCTGGGATACGACGGGGTCGAGATCATCCTGGGTGACCCCGCCTGCTTCGATATGGCAACATTTACGGCGTTACTCGAAAAGTACGAGCTGAAAGTTTCTGCAATTAACTCCGGTGGAATCGAGTACTTATTCAAAACCTCACTGGTGAACGCGGATGAGGCGAAGATGGCGTCCGCGCTGGAAAAACTGAAGAGCAGCATCCGTTGCTGCCAGCGCCTCGGTTGCATTCAGCAGGTGGGCGTTGCCAGAGGGGGCGCCGTTCCGGGCCGCCCGATGCGCTGGTTCAAAGCCTGCCTGGTGGAGGTCCTCAGCGAAGCTGCCAGGCATGCCGCGGAATATGGCGTATTTCTGGTCCTCGAATACACTAACCGGCTCGAGATCAATACCATCAACACCGCTGCCGAAGCGCGCGAAATCGTGGAGCGGGTAGGGAGTTCGAATCTCGGTATTTTGATGGACACATACCATTCCTATCTGGAAGATCCCGACGTGTATCGGACCATCCTGGATTTAAAAGACTATATCCGGCACTTTCATCTTCACGACAGCAATCAGGGGGCTGCGATCATCGGCGGTGGGGCCAATGATTTCGAGTGCATTATGCGGATGTGCGGACAAATCGGCTACCACAACTGGTTTTCGGACGGCCTGATGACGCTGAAGTATTCCGAAGACGAGATTCGCTACTCCACCACGGCCTTGCGCAAGCTTTACGAAAAGTACGGTCTCTAGTACCCAGGAGCGCTCTCCTGGCGGCAGGCAAAAAAGAACCATCGGGCGGGACCGGCGGCCTCACGAGGTCGCAAGCCGCCGGGCGGGCAGGGAGCGGGTGGTTCCGCTGGCGCGGGTTCGCCGGTCCGGGATGTTTCGGCCTTACGATCGCGGCCTCCCACTTAGGGAGAGGATATGATGCCAAAATGGCTCGTCTATTCCATGGCCTCCATGCTCATATGGGCGATCTGGAGCCTGGTCTCTCCGATCGCGAGCCGCGAGCTGTCCGGCTCAATGATCCAGGTTCTGTCAAGCGTTGGCCTCATCCCGTTCGCATTTCTGCTGCTCTTTTCAAAGCACTTGAAGGAGGGCACGCATTTCGGCAAGGGACTGCTGCTCGCCATGGCGACCGGGATCATGGCCGGCACGGGCAATATACTGTTGTACAACGCACTGGCGAATCATGGCCCGGTGTCTCTGGTCTTTCCAATCACCAGCATGGCGCCGCTGGTGCCGGTGCTCGCCGCGCCTTTTCTTTTTAGAGAGAAGATTCGCGGGATTCAGGCGCTCGGCGTCGCCCTTGCTTTGATCGCCATCGTTCTGTTGAACACCACCTCGTCTCCCGCGGGCGCGGCCGGCCCGGTCCGCCTCTTTTCGGCCTGGATGCTCTATGCGCTGCTGGCGCTGCTCGTGTTTGGCGCCACCTTTCTCACTCAGAAAGGCGCCACCTATTTCATTTCGGATGAACTCTCCACGGTGGCTTATGCGGTCGCGTTTGTTCTGCTCGATGTGGTTCTGCTCGCGACCGACCAGTCTCTGATGTGGAATATCCCGGCCACGGCGGGCTGGGTCAGCGTTTTTATTGGCGTATTAATGGGGGGCGGCAGTCTGACGTTATTCGCCGCCTATCGCCACGGCAAGGCGTCCGTTGTAACACCCTTGTCCCAATTATTTCCCATCATTACGGTGCTGGTAGCCGTTCCCCTCTACGGTGAGCGAATTGATCTCCTGAAGGGGATCGGCATCGCCGCGGCGCTTGCGGCCGGCCTCATTCTGGGAATGGAGAGAACTGAGTCAAATCCGATTACCGGGACAGGACGGGAATACACGTAAGCTGTTTCAGTGGTTCTCATCGCTTTATCGCGCGGTTCTGAATGCAAATCGCGAATCGGGCACGGAGTCCAAGGTATGAGGTCGTGCGGCCGCCAGCCCCTTACGATCGGAGATTGGGTCTGAGAAGAGATGTTCATTAGCCGTCGGTGCGCAAGCAACGCGGCAAGAGGAGGCCGTACATGAGCGAACTCAATTTCGCGGTACTCGGCGCCGGGTATTGGGCGCAATTCCAGCTTGCCGCGTGGCGGGAGGTGGAGGGGGCGCGCTGCGTGGCCATCTACAACCGCACCCGGTCCAGGGCCGAGGCACTGGCGCAGCGCTTTGGCATCCCGTCAGTGTACGATGACGCCGAAAACCTGCTGGAGCGCGAGAACCTCGATTTCATTGACATCATTACGGACAACCGGACGCATTGCGATTTCGTCAAGAAGGCGGCCGGCCGCCGTCTGCCCGTCATTTGCCAGAAACCGATGGCCCCGACGATCGGCGAGTGCATCGAGATGGTCGAAGCCTGCCGTGCCGCCGGCATTCCCTTCCTGGTTCATGAGAACTGGCGCTGGCAGACGCCGATTCGCGCTCTGAAACAGGTGCTCGATTCGGGCGCAGTCGGCCGCCCTGTGCGCGCCAGAATCACCGTGATCACAAGCGCTGACGACTATCAGACCCAGCCGTTTCTCAAGGAGCTGGAAAGGATGGTTCTGGCTGACATGGGCGTCCACCTGCTTGATACGGCTCGTTTCCTTTTCGGAGAGGCCGCGGCTGTTTACTGCCAGACCATCCAAGTGCAGTCCGACCTGAAGGGGGAGGATATGGCCACCGTCATGATGCGGATGGACGGGGCTATGACGGTGTCGATCGAGCTCGCGTTCGCGCGCATCCCGATCGAGCGCGACCACTACATCCAGACGTTGATCTTCGTGGAAGGCCAGTGCGGCTCGATCGAACTGGGGCCCGATTACTGGATCCGCATCACGACGGCGGAAGGCACTTATGCCCGGCGGCATCCGCCCAGGCGCTACCCATGGGGCGATCCTCTTCAAGAGGTTTGCACATCGAGCATCGTGGAGTGTCACCGCGATCTGCTGGCCGCGCTGTCCCGCGGGCGCGCTGCTGAAACCACGGCCGAAGACAACCTGAAAACTATGCGCTTGATGGAGGCGTGTTACGAATCCGCAAGCCGCGGTAGTGCCGTGTGTGTCTGAGGACCGGCTCGCCTACCACGCCCGATCGGCCGGGGTTCTGCCCTGGTGGATCAGGTATTCAGAATAGCGGTCGGCATATTCTTTCATACCCGCTCGAATGTCGCGATACTTGATCCGATATCCAAGCTGTTCCTCAACCGGGCGGACATCGAGGACACCGCGCATTTTCAGATCGTAGCGCTCGATCGCGGGGGACATCGTGGCCCCAATGTCGACATCCGCTCGCGGCACCATCTCCCGCACAAGCCCCGCCGTCTCTGCCGCTGTCACCAGCGGGTTCATCCCGCTGGCCGCGTAGAAGACGCGGTGTGTTAGCCGGGAGGCCGGCACGTTGAGGGCGGCGACCGTGATGCCGGCAATATCGTGGACGTGTGTGTAGTCGCGGGGCAGGTGGCCTCCGTGCGGCAGCCGGACCTTTTCACCCCGCAGGGCGCCCTCCAACATCTCGTTCATGAAGATCGTGTTCGTAGTGTAAAAACCATAAGCCGCGGACGGCCGGAGCTGAACGATGTCCAGGTTGAACAAGTCGGCGTATGCCCAGCAAAAAGCTTCTCCCGCGACCTTGCCCGCGCCGTAAATACCCGAAGCCGGGCCTTCAGCCGCCATCAACGTCGGGTGATTGCAGTCGAGCGGTTCATACTGGCGCGTCGGAAGAACGCCAATAGAACTGATATTGATCATGCGCTCGATGCCTCCGAGAAGCCGCATCGACTCAAGCACATTCACCGTGCCGCCGACCATCTGGTGATAGACCTGGGCCGGATAGCTTTCGAGGCTATCCATATCGATCGAGGCCGCGGCGTGGGCAATCTTGTTTGGGCTATGCTTCCGCATCACGGCGATGAGCTGGGTGAGGTTCGCGACATCGCCTTTTTCAAACGGTATCTCTCTCTCTACGTCACTCATCAGCCACGCCAGAGGACCACGGCGGGGAAAGAGGTCAAAGTTGATCGCCTTATCACCCCGCTTGAGCAGCATCCGGCACACATGGCTACCGATAAAACCCGAACCGCCGGTGACTAATACCGTGTCTGCCATCACAGGCGCACTTTCATTTCCGGTCGGCTGAAAGCACCAGGAGGAAGTCGCCGTCGCCGCCGCCGTTCCTGGCCGGGGGCGTGAACTCCCGCTGGCCCGTATTGGCGAAGGGAGACCCCTCGATGTTCGAGTACGTTCCAGCAGTTGGGTCAAACCACTGGGCGTTCACTTTCCCGCGGAGTTTTTTCAGGTCAACGGTAATCTTTCGCGGAGAAGGCAAGTAGGTAATGGCCAGGCTCCCGTCGGGAATCCATGCGGTAATCGCCCGGTCGGTTGCACGGTTTAAGCCCGCCGTCACGATGCTGTCCGCTCTTTCGGGCACCAGGCGATGCCACGGCCGGGATTGAAAGAAGCGGCCGAAAAACGACATGTGAATCGCACCTGGCGAGTCAAGCCAATCCTTCCAACCTTCGCGGAGCCCCCAGGCCTTCGAGCCGTACAAGTGACCAGCGGCTCCCGACAGGGCTGCCCAGTA
>JACOTZ010000388.1 GCA_016178155.1 Acidobacteriota bacterium | reverse complement strand
GATGCTCGGCTGGGGGTCGTGGGCCAACACGCAGAAGCTGGCGGGGAAAGACAAGTGGCCGTTCGCGCTGTATTACTGGGACTACGCGCTGGGCGTGCTCTTACTGGCGGTCGTGCTCGGGTTCACGCTGGGCGGATTCGGTCCGGCCGGCGAGGGCGCGTTTGCGAATCTCGCGCGGGCGGAGAGCGGGCCGGTGGCGCGCGCGGCGTTCTCGGGAGCCCTGTTCAACATCTCGAATATTCTGCTCGTAGTTGCGATTGACGCGGCGGGCATGTCGGTCGCGTTCCCGGTCGGGGTGGGGCTGGCGCTGGTGCTGGGGACGATCGGCAGCTATCTCGACGTGCCGAAGGGCAATCCCGTGCTGCTGTTTGCCGGGGTCGGGCTGATCGTGCTGGCGATGGTGGCGTGTGCGCTGGCCTACAGCAAGCTGCCGCGGACGCGGGGCGCGGGCTGGAAGCGCGGCGTGGTTTACGCCGCGGTCGCCGGCTGCCTGATGGGCTTTTTTTATCCACAACTGATTCGCTCGATTTCGGCGGACTTTCGCTCGACGCCGATCGAGCCCGGATACCTGACGCCCTACTCGGCCCTCATTTTGTTCGCGGCCGGCCTGGTGGCGAGCAACTTTGTCGTGAATACGCTGTTCCTGAAGGCCGGGCAGTTGAAATACTCGGATTATTTTGCGGGAACCGCGCGCCTGCACTCGCTCGGCGTTCTGGGCGGCATCATCTGGATGACGGCGCTCACGTGCAACGTGCTGGCGTCGGGCGTGGCCGGTCCGGCGGTCTCGTACGCACTGGGGCAAGGCGCTACGCTGGTGGCCGCGATCTGGGGGGTGGCGATCTGGCGGGAATTCCGGGGAGCGCCGCGCTCGGCGATGCCGCTGATCGTGTTGATGTTCGCGGGTTATGCGGCAGGCCTGGCGCTGATCGGGGTGGCAACGCTGTAAGACGCGATGCGGCGGTCATAATGCGGCGCCGGGAGGAGGCGCCGCGGCCGTGGGAGCAGCCTTTTCCGCGATAGACTTCGCCTGCAGGAACTGCAGGAGGTAGTCGGGGCCGCCGGCCTTGGAGTCGGTGCCGGACATGTTGAAGCCGCCGAAGGGATGCGCGCCGACCATGGCGCCGGTGCATTTGCGGTTGATGTAGAGGTTGCCGACGAAGAAGCGCTCGCGCGCCTGCTCGATCTTGGCGCGGTTATCGGTGTAGACGGCGCCGGTGAGGCCGTACTGGCTGTTGTTGGCGAGATCGAGGGCGTGGTCGAAATCGCGCGCGGGGGTCACGGCGAGAACGGGTCCGAAGATCTCTTCCTGAAAAATGCGGGCGCCGGGATCGACGTCGGCAATGACAGTAGGCGGGACGTAGTAGCCGTTCCCTTCCCCGAGCGCGCCGCCCGCGACCAGCCGCCCCTCGCGCTTGCCGAGTTCGATATATTCGACGATTTTGCGTTTCTGGGCCTCGCTGATGACCGGTCCCATGTAGCTCTCGGGATCCTCGCTGGGACCGACTTTGAGGGCCGCGACGCGCTCGCGCAGCTTGTCGAGGAACTCGCTGTAGACGGCCTGGTCTATGATCGCGCGCGAGCAGGCGGAGCACTTTTGCCCCTGGTATCCGAAGGCGGACTGGACGACGCCGGTGACGGCGCTGTCGAGGTCGGCTTCGCGATCGACGACGATGGCGTCCTTGCCGCCCATTTCGGCGATGACGCGCTTGATCCAGAGCTGGCCAGGCTGCACCTTGGCGGCGCGCTCGACGATGCGCAGGCCGACATCGCGCGAGCCGGTAAACGAGATGAACCGGGTCTTCGGGTGCTCGACGAGAATATCGCCGACCTCGCCGCCGCTGCCGGTGAGGAGGGAGAAGCTGCGGGGCGGAAAGCCGGCCTCGGCGAGGACCTCAGCGAAACGCGCGGCGATGGTGGGGGTCTCGCTCGACGGCTTGATGATGACGGTATTGCCGGCGACGAGGGCGGCGGTGGTCATGCCGCATAGAATCGCGAGCGCGAAGTTCCAGGGCGGGATGATGACGCCGGCGCCGAGGGGGAGGTAGACGAGGCGATCGCTCTCGCCGGGCATCTGGACGGTGGGCTGGGGGTGCGCGTAGCGCAGCATCTGGCGGGCGTAGTACTCGCAGAAGTCGATGGCCTCGGAGACCTCGGCCTCGGCTTCGGGCCAGGTCTTGCCGGCCTCGTAGACGAGCCAGGCGTTGAATTCGTTTTTGCGCTGGCGGATGAGCGAGGCGGCGCGCAGCAGCATGTCGACGCGCTGCGAGGCCGGGGTGCGCGCCCATTCGGGGAAGGCAGCGTGGGTTTTCTCGACGGCGGCGCGCGCGAGATCGGGGCTCGCCTTCGAGTGGATGCCGACGATCTGATCGGGGTGCGAGGGGTTGCGCGAGACGAGCTTATCGGGGGTCGCGAGGCGCTCGCCGGCAAGCAGCAGCGGATAGTCACGGCCGAACTGCCCGCGCACGTTCGCGAGCGCCTCTTCCATGGCGCGGCGGTTCTCCGGGATGGAGAAGTCGGCGTAGGGCTCGTTGGTAAACGCGGGCAGCGCGGCGTGCATAGGAACGTTTTTCTACGATTTGGTCTTGTCAACGAGCTTGCGGCCCTGGTCGAAGAGCTCGGCGGCTTCTTCAGCGACCTGGCGGCCTTTGCCGTAGAGGTCGCGGCCGCGTTCGAGCAAGTCGCGGCCGGACTCGGCAAGCTTGTCGCGGCCCTTTTCAGCCTGTTCGCCGATCAGGCGGCGTGTCTGCTCGCCCGACTGGGGCGCGAACAGGAGCGCGACAGCGCTTCCGATGGCAGCACCGGCGATGAACCACAGCACCTTCTCATTGGTATCGTCGGACATTCAAGCACCTCCGTCTTTATTGTAGTGAGACGCAGGGCGGGAGGATTGTAGTGGCACGTGGGGGCGGGAGGCGGGCGGATGCTGATTCTTTATGAAACGCACGCCACGTCGGTCGATAACGAGGCGGGGCTGGCGTCGGGGCATCATGATGCGGACCTTTCGCGCGGGCGAAGCGCAGGCGGCGGAGATGGGGGAGCGATACCGCGACCTGGCGGTACAAGCCGTCTACTGTTCGGACCTGCGGCGGTCTTGGCGCACGGGAGAGATCGCGTTCGGCGCGCGCGGGGTGCCTGTGATGCGCGACGTACGGCTGCGCGAGTGCGATTACGGCGAGCTGACGCGGCGGCCGTCGCAGGAGCTGGATGAGATCCGGCTCCAGTGTATCGACCGGCGTTTTCCCGGGGGAGAAAGCTACCGGCAGGTTGCCGCGCGCACCGCCGACTGGCTCGCCGCTGTGGCCGGCGGACGGGGACCGGTGCTGGTGATCGGGCATCGCGCGACGTGGTATGCGCTGGAGCACCTGCTGGGCGGGGCGACCCTCGAAGAAGTCCTGAAGAGGCCGTGGAAATGGCAGCCCGGCTGGAGGTATTTGCTTGATATGCTCAAGACATGAATGGCGAAACGGACCTCGTGACGGTGTACCGGTCGGCTGACATGAACGCCGAGACCGACGCCCGGGCCGTGTGCAACCTGCTCGCGAAGGCCGGTCTGAACGCGAAACTGCTCGACGACAAAGCAGCCGGGGTGGTGGAGGGTACGTGGGAGGTACGGGTGGCGGTGGGCGACGTACCGCGAGCCGAAGAGTTGCTCGCCAGCGTGAACCAGGACGAGCCGGAGCAGGTCAGTCCGGGCCACGAGCTGGACCTGGTGACGCTCGCGGACACCGAGGGAGGCACGCTGTCGGAAATCGAGGGCATCTCGCTGAAGAGCATTCTGGACGCAGCCGGCATCAACAACGTCCTGGTGGGGACGTCGACGCTGCCCAATCTCGGGTTCGACGTACGGGTGCCGCGTTCCGAGCTGGAGCGGGCGCGGCAGGTGGTGGCGGAGGCGCGCGAGGCGGGACCGTCGGCGGCGCTCGAGGCCGAGCAGCAGACGGAAGCGCAGGGATAGGGCGCTGTCGGGCTGGTAGCCGCGGCTTCCGGAACAGCCGCATCTACTCCCGCGCGGCGGAACGAATCAGGGCGCGACGCGATGCGCGATGGTATCGCGGTGATGGATCAGGTGTTCCCGGATCTGGAACCAGCCGCCCGAGCCTTTAAGAGTTTGCGCCTGGATTGTGTTGTTCGTCGCGGCGAAGTCCTGCCATGAGTTATAGCGCCCGATGACGAGTTGGTTCCACGCTCCGCCCTCCAGGTGGACAAGAAGGACCTGACCGGCCAGCTTCTCGCCGGCGCCGGGCGGCTCGCGAAGGATCTTTTCGAGCTGATCGCGATGTCCGGGAAGCGCGCGGTGCACCGCAACTTCATAAACCCAGCCGGCGGTATTTGCCGCGGGACGATCGGCGATGCCCATGGCGCGAGCAAACTCGGCCCAGGCGGGGCCGCCGACGAAAGTATCATCGTGCCACTCGACTAGGTCGCGTACGGCGGCCGGGGGCGGCGGCGCGGCGACATCCACGGTGGCCTTGGCGCCTATGTGCTCGATGGACATGTAATCCCAGTCGTCACCGAGCTGATGTCGGAGCACGAGAAAATGTCCGGGCATGGGAGCCTTCGCTCCGCGGCTCTTGAGCTCGGCGCCAAGCTGCGCGGATTTGGCGGGCGCGGACTTAAAGAAGGAAACGTGATAGATGTCGGCCGGCTTTGCGGGTTGGGGAGCTTGCGCCGGCGCAGGAGCGGCGAGGGCGGCGACTAGAAACAGAAGCACGGTGCAGCGACTCTTCATCATCCCTCCAGGAGTGAATGGCTGAGTATGCACCAGTTCCGCTGTCAAAGCAAGGTTTTTGGGCAGGAGTATGCAAGGCACGCGAGGGCTGAAGAGTCTCGAGAGTAAGTGAATGCCGGGCGGCGTTGCGCTTGGCCGCCGTCCTCGATGCACTTGTCGAGTACGGCCACGGCCATTCGTGCGCCTTGTATCCGCGGCCATTGCGCGGCGCCTGACGGCGATCGCGATGAGAAACGAGAAACGCGGGCTGGAAGCTAGAAGGGGTCGCCGAAAGGGCCGTCGCGCGGCCAGGCCCCAGCGGCCCAATGATTTGTCTCCACCCGCAGGCGATGGCCGTCGGTCGATACGGAAGTCAAGCCCAGCAAGTCGGTGCGAAAGACACCGGCGCGTGCTCCCCGCAGGCGCGCGACGGTATCAGGGTGGGGATGCCGGTAGAGGTTGGCATCTCCGGCGGAGATGAGCGCGATCACCGGGCGTACGGCGTCGAGAAACTCGACAGTGGTGGAGCCGCGGCTGCCGTGATGCGCGACCTTGAGGACATCAGCCGGTTGCAGCAGGTGTTTTTCGAGGAGTTGCCATTCGGCGCGGCGATCGAGGTCGCCGGCGAGCAGGAAGGCGTGTTGGCCAAAGCTGAGGCGCAACACAAGCGAGTATTCGTTGCGCAAATCGGCGCCGGCACCAGCAGGCGGCCACAGGACCTGCACGCTCGCGCCACCGAACGGGAACGGGGCGGCAGAATGCAGGGAGCGTACACGCACGCTCCGGCGGGCGGCGGCATCGAGGACCGGCCGAAGACTGGGTGCGAGCGGCCCGCCGCCGATCCACAATTCGCGCGGGTGAAAGTTCTCGACGATCGCTGTCATGCCGGCGATGTGGTCGTCATGAGCGTGCGAAATGGCGACGACGTCCAGAGCGCGGATGCCGCGGGCCCAGAGATAGGGCGAGACCACGTCCTCGCCGATGTCGAGGCGCGGCCTGCGCCGGCGGCTGAAGACCGGGATCCCGCCGGCGTCGACGAGCATGAACCTGCCATCGGGGAAACGGGCGAGCAGGCTGTCTCCCTGGCCGACATCGATCGCGGTGAGCTCGAGCGCCGGCGGCGAGGCGGGTGAGGCCCGGTAGAGATAGATCGCCGTGAGCAGCAGGAGCACCGAGGCGAGCGCCGGCCGCCGGGCCCGGGTGCGCGACGCGAAACAACCCAGTACAACCAGCGCGGAGGCGAAGGCGATCGCCAGCCAGAGCGGAGGATCGGGAATGCGCCAGTTCGGTTCGCGCGCGGCGTGCCAGGCCGCGACCGCTTTGGACGCTCCCAGGAGCCAGGAAGCGAGCGCCGCCGGCGCTGTCCAGCCGGTGAGCACGGCGAGCAATCCGATAGGCACCACAGCCGTGAGCAGCGGCACGATCAGCAGATTTGCGGAAAGGCCGGAGACGGAGAGCCGGTGGAAATAGACGACCATGGGCAGCACCAGGCCGATTTGCACGGCGAGCGAAACGACGGCGAGCTCGCCGGCGAAAAGCATCGCGCGCAGCAGCAGGGCGCCGGCGCCGGCGATCCAGCGCTCCGGGAGACGGGTCCAGAGCGCGACGGTTTGCGCGAGCAGGCGCAACTCGACGCGGAAGCGGCTGAGCGACGGCTCCAGGTGGACGTCGCGGCCGACATCCGTGACGCCGCGCAGCGCCCAGCCGTAGGGCGCGGAGGTGCGCTCGAGCAGCGGCACGGCAAGCGTTCCGATGGCGGCGACGGCAAGGAAAGAAAGCTGGAAACTGGCCTCGAAGAGCTGCCCGGGATCGGCGAGCAGGAAGGCGACGGCCGTTGCCGCGAGGAGGTTGAGCAGCCTGCCGCGGCGGTAGAAGAGGCGCGCGATGAGGAAAAGCGTGAAACCGCCGGCGGCGCGCAGCACGGGCGGCTGGCATCCGGCGAGAAACACATAGAGCCAGGCGGCGAGCGCGGTGGCAGTCAGGGCCCAGTTGTAGGGAAGCATGAGCAGCCGCGCCAGCAGAAGAATCGCGCCGGCGATAAAGGTGAGGTGCAGACCGGAGATCACGATGGCGTGATAGGTGCCGGTGCGGCGATAATCCTCGATCCACACCTTTTCAATCCGTGCCGATTCGCCGAAGAGAATGGCCTGCGACATGGCGGCGGCATAATCATCGTGGGCAAAGAGCCGGGCCAGCCGGTCGAGGGCGGCGCCGCGGAGCCGGTAGATTGCCGTCCAGAAGCGCGAGCCGCAGGCCCCGGGAAGAATCCGGACGGCGTCGCGCCGGGCGGCGCCGAGCCAGTAAACGGAGCGGCGCGCGAGGTAGCCGGCGTAATCGAACGAGCCGGGGTTGTGGAAATTACGCGGCAGCCGCATGCGCGCCTCGGCTTCGGCGCGGGCGCCGTAGGCGAGGCGCAGGGGCCGCTCTCCATCGCGGAGCACAATCGTGATGCGCACGCGGGCACCCGGGGCGAGCTCGAGCACGAACTGCTCGCGATCATCGGCGACGCCAGAGGGCTCGACTACGCAGCCTTCGAAGATCGCAGTTTCACCGGCGCCGACATTGAGGCGGGGCGGCGGTCCGGGCCGGTGAAACTCGGCGGTGAGCGCACCCAGGAACAGTGCGGCGGCCACGAAGGCGATGCTCGCGGCACGGCGGGCCCGGTAAATCACCGCGGCCACGGCGAGCACGAGCAGTGCCGAGAGGCCCCAGGCGAGCTCGGCGCGCGTGAACGTGACGAAGCGCGCCGCCAGGATGCCGGCGGCGATCGCGAGACACGGGATGAGCAGCGGGTCGCGCACACGAGTCCGAAGAGATAGTGCGCTGAGCAGGCAGAAATTCTCAAGGGCTCAGGGAGCCGGGTTGCCGGGTGGCGCTCCGCCGTGGTCCGCCGGCCCGGGCCGTCAAGCTCGGCGGCGAGAGCGCCGAGCAGCGGGGATCGCGGACCACGTGTGGAGCGTGCGGGAACTGCTTGAGGCAGCCTGGAATGGAATCGAAATGTCAAAGCTTCGTACCGTCAACGGAAGGACAGAGAAGCGTTGTTCAAGCTGCGGGAAGTGGAAGCCGCTCACGGATTTTTCGCCGGCTGGCGCTAGTCACCAAGGACCAGAAGGCAGCGTCCATTGTGAGTGCAAGCCTTGCAATGCGGCGCGCCACCGTCAACGATACGCGGCAACCAAGGCTTCCAGGATGGGAGCCACACAGATTTAGCGCACTACCGTTCGGCCGGGGACGACCATGGCGGGAGAGGCATGGTACGCTGGAATCGCCCCGACGAGAAGGGGACGGCTAAGTCACAAATCCAGGGTCAAACCCGATCAACGCGGCGAGGGGCACCATCAAAATCGTGCCCCTCTCCTGATCTGGTTTGTGCTGAAGAGTACCTCCCCAGCTCACCGTTTTTCGGCACGTGAACTGCCGGATATCCCTACACTGAGAATTTATGGCCTTTGTTATCGCGGAGCAGGGCGCGGCAGCGGTACTCTTCGCCATGCTGGTGGTGTTCGGTGCAGCGAAGCTGCTGGCAGAGGTTTTTGAGCGCCTGAACCAGCCCGGAATCGTGGGGGAGATCGTGGCCGGTGTTCTCATCGGCCCGAGCGTGCTGCATTGGGTTGCGCCAGGCGAGACCATCGACACGCTCGGTGAACTTGGGGTCATCTTCCTCCTGTTCAGCGTCGGGCTGGAGGTAAAGTCATCCGAGCTGGTGAAGATCGGCGGCACGGCGACGCTGGTGGCGATATTGGGGGTAGCGGCGCCGTTTCTGCTGGGCTGGGGGCTATCGGCACTATGGGGCTATCCGCCGGTGGAGGCGATTTTCGTGGGCGCGGCGATGGTGGCGACCAGCGTCGGCATCACGGCGCGCGTCCTGGCGGCGAAGGGCCTGCTGCACGCGACGGCGTCGCGCATCATCCTGGCCGCAGCGGTGATCGACGACATCCTGGGGCTGCTGGTGCTTGCAATCGTGAGCGGGCTAGCCAGGGGCAAGTTCGAGCCGATTGAGCTGGCAATGACCGCGCTGGTGGCGATCGGCTTCACGATTCTGGTCGCCACCTGGGGGACGCGCACGATGGGGCGGGTGATGGCGCGGCTGGACGCGAATCTGCAGGCGGGCGAGACGCAGTTCAACCTGGCATTGGTCCTGCTATTCGGCCTGTCGCTGCTGGCGATCTATGCCGGAGTGGCCGCCATTATCGGCGCATTCCTCGCCGGCATGGCGCTGGCCGAATCGGTGACCGAGCGCGTCCACCACCTGACCCAGGGGGTGACCGAAATGCTGGTGCCGTTCTTCCTTGCCGGGATCGGGCTGCGGCTGGACCTGTCCGTATTTGCGCAGCCGGCGACATTCGCATTCGCGGCGCTGCTGCTGGTGGCGGCCGTGCTCTCGAAGCTGGTGGGCTGTGCCGCGGGGGCATACAGGCTCGGGCGCGCCGACATGTTCCGCATTGGCGCCGGCATGATCCCGCGGGGCGAGGTCGGCATGGTGGTGGCGCAGCTCGGGCTGGCCATGGGGGTGATCCAGAAGCCGGTGTACGCCATCGTGGTGTTCATGGCGGTGGCCACTACGCTGATCGCGCCGCCCCTGCTGAAGATCGCCTACCGGAGCGTCGAGCCAAAAGATGCCAGGGAGCAGTACGATCTCGGGTAGAGGTGCATCTCTGTAACGGGCAAGGCCTCGACGATCTTGCCGGATAGGCGGGGCTAATGCCCCTCGGACTCGAGAAAACGCTCCACTTCCATGGCGGCCATACAGCCGGCGCCCGCGGCGGTGACGGCCTGGCGGTAGACACGGTCCTGCACATCGCCGGCGTGGAATACGCCCGTGACGCTGGTCCGAGCGCCGCCTTTGGACACGATGTAGCCGTCGGGATCGAGCTCGATCTTGCCGAGAAAGGGCTTGGTGTTGGGGACGTGGCCGATGGCAACGAAGAAGCCGTCGACGTCGCGCCGGTAGCTCTTGCCGGTTTGCAGGTCGCACAGGGTTACTCCCGTGACGATGCCCTGCTCGACATCGTGGACGTCCGCAACGACGGTGTTGAGCAGCCAGTGAATCTTGGGATTCGCGCGGGCGCGGTCGAGCATGATCTTGGAAGCGCGAAAGGTCTCCCGCCGGTGCACGAGGGCGACCTCGGAGCCGAAACGAGTGAGGAAGATCGCCTCTTCCATGGCCGAGTCGCCGCCGCCGACAACCATGATTTTCTTATCGCGATAGAAGAAGCCATCGCAGGTCGCGCAGGAGCTGACGCCATGACCTACCAGCCTCTGTTCCGCCGGCAGGCCGAGCCAGCGGGCCGAAGCGCCCGAAGCAATGATGAGGGTCCGTGTTTCGATCCACTCTTCCTCGACGCGGATGCGGAAGGGGCGCTTCGAAAGATCGGCCTCGAGCAGGGTGCCATCGAGGTACTCGGCGCCGAAATGGATTGCCTGCCGCTTCATATTTTCGACCAGGTCGGGCCCGTCGATGCCTCGCGGGAAGCCGGGGTAATTCTCGACGAGAGTAGTGAGGGAAAGCTGGCCTCCGGGTTCGTGGCCCGTGACAACGAGCGGCTGCAGATTCGCGCGAGCGGCGTAGATAGCCGCCGTGTTGCCGGCGCAGCCGGAACCAATGATCACAACATTTCGCATGCGGGATCGGGCCGTGCGGCCCAAGTCATCATGGTAGCAGGCCGCTAACGGAGGGGATTGCGCGGGCTGAGCGCTCCGTTAATTGGCGCCGGCTCAAGAAGGGCGAGCAGGGGGGCGCGTCACTGACGGGCGGCGCTACAGCGCGCTCACGATTCGATAGGCCAGGAACGCGCTGCAGTAGGCGAGCGCGGTCATGTATGCAAACTGAACGGCCGGCCATTTCCAGCCGCCGGTCTCGCGCCGGACGACGGCCATGGTCGAGATGCACTGCATGGCGAAGGCGAAGAAGATCAGCAGGGCGACGGCACCGGCGAGCGACAGGTCGCGCTGCAGCGCCGATTGCAACGACAGCGATTGCGAGTTGCCTTCCATGCCGTAGATGGCGCCGAGCGTGCCGACGATCACCTCACGGGCCGCGAGCGACGTAATCAGGCCCACGCCGATTTTCCAGTTGAAGCCGAGCGGCTCAATCAACGGCTCGACGGTGCGGCCGATCGTGCCCACGACGCTATTCTCGATGGCAGGCGGCTTGCCGTCGGTAAGCGGCAGATGTGCGAGCGCCCACAGCACGATCGCGACCGCCAGGATCAGTGTGCCGGCTCGCCGCAGGAAGACGCTGGCCCGGTCCAGAAGGCGGAGCCCAAGGGAGCGCAGCGTGGGCCAGCGGTAGGGAGGAAGCTCGAGCACAAACGGAGTTCGCTCGCTCTTCAGCACCGAAGACTTCAATGCCCGAGCGGTCACGAACGCGGCGAGAAAGCCGATCAAGTAAAGCCCCAGCATGGCCGCGGCGCGCGAACCGAGCAGGCCGCCGAGCAGCGGCTTGGCGGGAATGAAAGCGGCGACAATGAGCGTATAGACCGGCAGCCGCGCCGAGCAGGTCATGAACGGCGCGATGAGAATGGTCGCGATCCGGTCGCGCTTATTTTCAATGGTCCGCGTGGCCATGATGGCCGGCACGGCGCAGGCGTACGCCGACAGCAGCGGGATAAAGGACTTGCCCTGCAGGCCGACGCGGCGCATGGTGCGGTCGGCGATGACGGCCGCCCGCGCGAGGTAGCCCGAGTCTTCAAGAATCCCGATGAAGAGAAACAGCAGAAGGATCTGGGGCAGAAAGACCACGACCGCGCCGACGCCGCTCCAGACTCCTTCGACGAGGAGCGAGCGCAGGATGCCCTCGGGCAGCAGCGCCGCGACCGCGTTTCCGGATGCGGTGATTGCCGACTCCACGAGTGACATGAGCGGCCGGGCGCCCGTGAAGATGGTCTGGAAAACCGCCAGCACGACGATGAGGAAGACGAGCGGACCGGCGAGCGGGTGCAGGAAAACGGCATCGAGGCGGCGCGACCATTCGGCAGGCGCCGGTGCGCGATAGGAAGAGCGGCTGCCGACGCGCGCCGCCCACTCGCGGCAGCGCGGTACGTCCTGCAAAATCGGGAGCTCGACCAACGGCGAACGGGGGTGGGCCGCCGTGCCGCGCAGAAAATCGTCAATCCCCTCGACTCCCTCGCCGCGGGCGGCGCTGACCAGCGCCACGGGCGCGCCGAGCTGGTGCGAGAGCGCGGCAACATCGACGTGCCCGCCGCGGCTGCGCAGGTCGTCGGCCATGTTCAGGACCACCAGAGTAGGAATTCCGAGTGCGAGCACGGGCGCCGCCATTACCAGGTGCCGGCCGAGCGCGGTGGAGTCGAGGATGAGCAGCACGGCGTCGGGACGGGGCACATCGGGCATGCGGCCGGCGAGCACGTCGTGCGTCACCTGCTCGTCTTCGGTGCGCGGGTGCAGGCTGTAGATGCCGGGGAGGTCGATGAGCAGGGTTTCGCGGTCGCCCGACAGCTTGGCCCGGCCGATGTGCTTCTCGACCGTGACACCGGGGAAATTCGCCACTTTTTGCCGCAGGCCTGTGAGACGGTTGAAGAGCGTGGATTTGCCGGAATTGGGAGGACCTACGAGGGCGACGACGTGACGCCCGGGCTGCACGGCGGCAGCGGACACGGTCCCCGCGGCGAGCGAGCAGCCGCTGCAACCGCCCATGGTTAAGGCCTCAGGATCAGGTGGACGGCAGTCTCGTGGCGGAGCGCGATCTCAGAGCCATCGACGCGAAAGACCCTGGGGTCGCCGCCGGGCGCGCTGCGCGCCGCGGTCATTGTGTTGCCGGGGACGAAACCCATTTCCATGAGGCGGCGGGCCACATCTTCAGGCAGTTCCAGGCGCTCGAGCACGGCGCGCTCGCCTTCCTGGAGCTCGGCCAACTGGCGAGGCGGCACGGTGCGCCGGTCGGAGCGCTTGTTGAAACTGAGTTGCAACACGTACCTTTAGTATGAAGGGACCGCCGCGCGGTGTCAAGCCGAAGTCACGCGATCACGCGATCGGCGGCTCAGAACCGGCAAGTGGCGTGGGTGGCCGCCTGAACGGGTCGATTCCGGCGGAAGTGTTGTATCGCTACTGGATTACAAAAGCGCATCTGGAACCCTACGCCTGCCTCCGCGGAAGCCGCCGTGGCGAGGAATCGCGGCTCCCGCGGCTGCGACGATCGCCTGGGCCGGGCTGAGCGGACGCGGCCGCCCAAAGCCGGATCAACTCGATTGCGCGCGGTGTCCGTCGCCAGCCGCGCAAGCCGGTGCTGACAGAGAAGCTTCAGCGGACCGGCTGGGCGGCGTTTTCCGGCGGGATAGAAACGGGTTTCGCGTGGCGCCAGAGGCGTTCGAGGTCGTAAAACTGCCGGCTCTGCGGCAGGAAGACATGGACGACGAAATCGCCGTAATCGGCGAGGATCCACTCACCGTTCTGGTAGCCCTCGAGGCTGATGGGCAGCTCGCCGAGCTGCTTCAGTTGCAAATGGATTTCGTCACTGATGGCCTGGGTCTGCCGCACGTTCGAGCCGGTACAGATGACGAAATAATCGGTGAAGCTGGTCACTTCGCGCAGGTCAAGGACGGCGATGTCGCGGCCTTTCTTCGCCTCGGCGGCGCGGACGGCCGTCAACCAGGACGGTTGCGCGAAGGGAGTCTCTTTCTTTTCAAGAAGTCGCTTCGCTCTGGGGTTGCTTCGCTGTGGGATAGCTGGTGGTCTCCTGCCCGTATCGTACTACAATAAAGAAAAGCCGTGCGTCGATTTTCAATGCTACTTTGCGTCGTGGCCGTGTCCGCGTACGCGAGCCCGCGCAGCATCTCCGACGCGGAGGCCGAGGTCGCACGCGTGCGGGGTGTGGTGGAAGCAGGCGCGATGCCGCGCAGCGCTCTGGACAGGGCCGAGCAGGAGCTGGCGGAAGCGCGAGACCAGCAGTCGCTGCAACAGATGCTCTACGGAAGCGTCAGCGTCGACGATTTGACGCGCGAGCAGACTGCGGAGATGGTCGGGGCGGCGCAGCAGCACTTCGATCGGCAGCAGGAGAAAGTGAACGCAGCCAGGAAGCTGGTGGATGCGGGAGTTGCCGCGCGCACAAGCCTGACGCCGCTGCTCGAAGAGCTGGACGCGCGGCGGCGGACGCTGGACCTGGCGAACTCGCGCGCCAGGCTGCTCGAGGAACTGGCGGCCATGATTCAGGTCGAAGTAGAAGAGAGCGAAGCCGAGCCCCGGCCCGGGGGCCCGCTTCGCGTGGCCGAGCGTTACGACGGCGACGGCAGCCTGACGCATGCCGAGTATCTGCTGGTGCGGGCGGCCTTCGAGAACCGCTACAGCCGGCCGCTGCCGATCAGCGCATATGGAGATACGCCGCTGCACCGCTCGCTCGGGTTCGATCACCGGGGGCGAGTCGACGTGGCTCTGAATCCGGACCAGGAAGAAGGCGAGTGGCTGCTGCGCTACCTCGAAGGCCACAGAATTCCCTACTTCGCGTTCCGAGCGGCAGTCCGCGGCAAGGCCACCGGCGCGCACATCCACCTCGGACCGCCGAGCAACCGGCTGCGCACGGCAGACTAGGCCGAATGAGCCAGGCGAAGCTGCGGGTCTTCATCCGGGCGGAGCAGATTCAGGAGCGCATTCGGGAGCTGGGCGATGAGATTTCCGGTGATTATCCGCACGACACTCCTATCTACCTGATCGGGATCCTCAAAGGCTCGTGTATCTTCCTGGCGGATCTTGTGCGGGCGATCGAGCGCCCGGTTCGGATTGACTTCATCGGACTGTCGAGCTACGGCAAGAGCAAGACGACTTCCGGCGAGGTGAAGCTGACGAAGGACCTGGATACGACGATCGAGGGCGCCGACGTCCTGATCGTTGAGGACATCGTCGACAGCGGAGTCACGCTGATGTACCTGATGCACGTGCTCGAGCAGCGAAAGCCGCGCTCAGTCGCGATCGCAAGCCTGCTCGACAAACCTGCGCGGCGCATGAGGCCGGTCCACGTGAAGTACGTCGGTTTCCAGATCCCCGATGAGTTCGTGGTGGGTTACGGCCTGGACTACGCCGAAGAGTATCGTAATCTCAAAGACGTTTGCGTGCTCGAGACGTGAGCGCGGTGGCGGCCGGAGGGCGCACTGACGCTGCATGGAGGCGGCTTGCACGGTGAGCGCCGGCGGCGCGTTGCGGCAGTACGGGCGCCAGCTTCGCTAGTAATGCAGTAGGCTCGGACTATGTCGCAGCTTTGGGGTGACGTCCTCTCGGCCCTCGTGCAAGTCGCGGCTGTCGGCGGCCTGCCTTTCCTCATCTACTTCGGCTATCAGAAGCGGTTCCGGAAGCGCACGTTTAAGCAAGCTGCGGAGCGTGCGGGCTTGCAGCCCGGCGACAGG
>JACOTZ010000387.1 GCA_016178155.1 Acidobacteriota bacterium | reverse complement strand
GCGTGGCCCCCGCAAACGCGCCGAACGCCTCCGGTGGATCCGTTGGAGAGGAGAGGATGGCAATGAGGCTGGAAGGCGCCCCAGCATCAAAGAATCCCCCAGCGCGATCTCTCCAGAAACTGACCGCACGCTCGTGCGCGGCTAGCAGGGTTCAAGTTTCCAGAATCTTTGGACCGCGGCCTGCCCCGCGGTTAGCGGCTGAGAGCTTCGTCCCCGCGGGATATAGAACCAGCGGCTACTGCCGGCCACGCCGCGGTTACTTCGAGCAGAAACTCGCGCCGGGAGTCGTCGTGCAAACAGAGGGATTGCCGACGCTGCCCGGTTGCGATTGGAGCGTCCCCGCCCGCAGGCTCAGGATGCCGCAGGCTCATCGCGGTTCGGCTCATCGTCGTCCGCCGGAGCCAGGTTTTCGTTCGCCGGTCCATTGATGACGCGGCCATGCGCGTCGAAGCGCGAGCCGTGGCAGGGACAGTCCCAGCTTCGCTCTGTCGGGTTCCACTCGACGATGCAGCCGAGATGGGGACAGACGGCCGAGAACTCACGGATCTCGCCATTGTGGTCGCGGTAGACGGCGATCTTTTGCAGGCCGCGGCGGACCACGTCCCCATGGCCGGGCGCAACGTCCTGCTCGCGGTGCGCCGTGCCGCGGGTGATGTAATGCGTGTACTGACGTGCCACGTTCAGGTTCTCGCGCGCGAACTCCGGGGCGGCGCGCAGCGTTTTGCGCGAGGGCTCATACAGGCTCGCCCAGGGGTTCTCGCGCCCGCCGATCAAGTCAGAGAGCAGCATGCCGGCGATGGTCCCGTGGGTCATTCCGTTGCCCGAATCACCGGTCGCGATGTACACGTTGCGGTCGCCGGGATTGCGTCCGATGAAGGCCAGCGCATCGACCGGCTCCATGACCTGTCCCGACCAGCGGAACTCGACCCAATCGATCTCCGGCCAGCGCCGGCGCGCCCACTCCTCCAGGCGATCGAAGCGCGTATCGGTATCATGCGCCTGGCCGGTTTTGTGGTCCTCGCCGCCGGCGATCAGTACGTCATGAGCGTCGGAAAACCGCTGCAGGCGGACGTAATGATACGGATTCTCGGTATCCCAGTACAGCGCCTTGTGGACGGAGCCGCGCGGCACCAGCGCGCCGATCACATACGTGCGATAAGGCGCCTGCTTGGTATGGACCACCACCCGGTCGTTGATAGGCGTGTTCGTCGCCACCACGACGGCATTCGCATCGACCACGCGCCCGCCGCGGACGTGCGCCTGCGCCGGCGTTCCGCCCTCGACCGATTCGACATGCGAGCCCGTGAAAATGCGGCCGCCGTGCCGCTCGATAGCGCGCGCGAGTCCGGTCAGGTACTTTAGCGGGTGGAATTGCGCCTGGTTTGGAAATCGCAGCGCCGCGCCGGTGTCGTAGGTTGGGATCGGCGCCCGCGGAACCAGCTTGACCTCGTGGAGTCCCGCGCGCTGCGCGGCATCCAGTTCCCACTCCAGTAACTCGACCGCTCCCCCGGGCGGCATGAACAGATAGCCGTCAAGCCGCTCGAAATCGCATTGAATCTTCTCTTCCGCAACGATGCGCTCGATCCTGTCGACAGCCGCCGTGTGGCTCTGGGCCGCGAGGCGCGCGCCCTTGGCGCCGTGCAGCCGCTCAATCTCGAAGTAACGGTCGTCGAGCGCGGACGCGAGGTGCGCGGTGGTGCGGCCCGTCTCCCCTCCCGCCACCGGGCCGTCATCGAGCACCACGACGGACTTGCCCTCGCTCGCCAGCAGGTAGGCGGTCGTCATGCCAGCGATGCCCGCGCCCACGATGCATACGTTAACCTGCAAGTCCTCCGCAAGCGGGCCGTACCGAGGTGTTTCGGCCGTCGGGGTCCAAACCGAATTGGTGCTGCCGGAATCGCTCTTCATGTGTGGTTCTGCTCCGATGCAATGAGATGCTGGCAATTGGCAATGTTGTTCAACTCGTCGCCGGGCCAGGAGGTCCGGCGCGATCCCGGGGGACCCTTCGGCCGGTGACGCCTCTTCCGATTGACGTCCTGACACCTCGCATCTTGACCCACTTGCGCGGTGGGCGCAACCTCGTAATCGAAGCCCCGGCGGGCGCCGGCAAGACTACGCGCGTTCCGCCGGCGCTGCTCGAGCTCGGTTTGGGCGAGGTTCTGGTGCTCGAGCCGAGACGGTTGGCCGCCCGGCTGGCCGCGCGCAGGGTCGCCGAAGAAATGGGGGAACAGCTCGGGGAGACCATTGGGTATCAGGTCCGCTTCGAATCCGCCGGCAGCGCGCGCACGCGCCTGCGCTTCCTGACCGAAGGGGTGCTCACGCGCCGCTTTCTTGCCGACCGCGAGCTTCGCGGGATCGGCGCCGTCGTGCTCGATGAGTTTCACGAGCGGCACCTCGACACCGACCTCGCCCTCACCCTGCTCGACCGGCTGCAACGGGCGACGCGACCGGAGCTGCGCATCGTAGTCATGTCGGCGACCCTCGACTGCCGGCCTGTCGCCGAATACCTCGGCGGCTGCGAGGTGGTCCGCTCGGAAGGCCGGCGGTTCGATGTGGAGATCTCGTATGTGCCGCATTCCCCAGCGCCGCTCGAAGACCAGGTGGCAAACACGGTTGCGCAGCTCGGGCGTCAAGGGATCGACGGCGACATTCTGGTCTTTCTTCCGGGTGCAGCCGAAATTCGCCGCTGCGCCCGCGCCTGCGAGCGGGCCGCTCGGGCAGCCAACCTGCTGGTGCTGCCGCTGCACGGCGATCTGCCGCCTGCCGAGCAGGACCGGGCGATCCAACCCGCGGACCGGTTCAAACTGATCCTGTCCACGAATGTGGCGGAAAGTTCCATCACGATCGAGGGCGTCAGCGCGGTCATTGACAGCGGGCTGGCGCGGATCGCAGGCGATTCGCCGTGGACGGGACTGCCCACGCTGGAGGTCCGGCGGATCAGCAAGGCCTCGGCGCGCCAGCGCGCCGGCCGCGCCGGGCGTACCCGGCCGGGGCGGGTGGTCCGGCTGTACTCCGAGGAAGACTTCCTGCGCCGCCCGGAGGAGACAGCGCCGGAGATCCGCCGCCGCGAGCTGTCTCAGCTTGTCCTGGATCTTCGCGTACTGCGGGTGGAGGATGCACGCTGGCTGGAGGCGCCTCCGCCGGAATCGCTCGAACGCGCCCGCGACCTGCTCGGGCGGTTGGGAGCGGAGGAGCACGCGGAGGGGATGGCACGCTTCCCGCTGCATCCACGGCTTGCGCGCATGATTCTCGAGTCCGAGCGCCGCGGCGGGGTGGATGAGACGTGCCTCGCCGCCGCGCTGCTGAGCGGCGGCGAACGCTATGAGGCCGCCGACGTGCTGCACCTGCTTGGGCTACGGCGGTCGCAGCGCACGCAGCAATTGTACCGGCAGATCCGCCGCATCGCGCGCCGGGCTCCGCCCGCCTCGGGCGACGATCCGCTGCTCATCTCCATCCTCAGCGGCTTCCCCGACCGCGTCGCCCGCCGCCGGGGCGAGCGCGACGCGCAGCTTTCGTCCGGCCGCTCGGCCGTGCCCGCGGCCTCCCTTTCGCCGGAGTTTTTCGTGGCGCTCGAGATCGAGGACCGGCGCGACCAGCCACTGCCGCTCATCCGCCTGGTGAGCCCGGTCCGGCCGGACTGGCTGCTCGACCTGTTTCCCGGCCGGATTCGGGAGCGTACTGAAATGTCGTGGAACCGCGCCGCCGAACGCGTGGATCAGGTGAGCGTACTGCTCTATGACGAGCTCGTTCTCGATGAAACGCGCGGCGACCCGGACCGCGAGGCCGCCGCCGAGATGTTGTTCACCAAGGCCCTCGACGCCGGCATCACGCGGTTTGCCGACGCCGGGGAGCTGGAGGCGTTCCTCGCGCGCGCTGAGTTCGCCTCGCAGCACGCCGGGCTGCCTGCGCCCGGCGATGCGGAGGTCCGGGGCGCGCTTCGGGACCTGTGCGACGGATGCAGGAGCTTCCGCGAGCTCGAAGCCGCCAGTGGCCGGGGCGAATTCCTGCGGGCGCTCAGACGACGTCTGCCTGCCGCATTACAATCGACGCTCGACCAAGTCGCCCCGGAGCGCGTGCCGGTGAAAACGCGCCAGGTGAAGGTGCACTATGCCCGAGGGCGTCCGCCCTGGATCGCGTCACGGCTTCAGGATTTCTTTGGGATGCGGGAGACGCCGCGGATTGCGCGCGGCGCCGTGCCGGTCCTGGTCCACCTGCTTGCGCCGAACCAGCGGCCCGTGCAGGTGACGACGGACCTGGCGGGATTCTGGCAGCGGCTTTACCCGCAGGTGCGGAAGGAACTCAGCCGCCGGTATCCCAGGCACGCCTGGCCCGAGGATCCGTTGCAGCGCTGAACCGGCCGACCGGCGGCTGGCGGGCGAGGCAGCCCCTCGGTGTGGGGCAAGGTGTTTGAACGGTTGGTTCGCCCTAGCCGAAGTTCGTCACCGACAGGATTTCGAACCGCTTGCTGACGCGCGCGGCTCAGTAAGTGCCGTCAAATCAGCGGAAGCGTTCTGAGCCACGACTATCAGGGAGTGGTGGTGACGAACCTCGGCTAGCGGACCGCCGGGCAGCGGCAGTCCCGCACAGGCTCGCAACGCGGCGTCGCAGCTTCGCGGACCTGGCGTTCGCGCTGCGTAAAAACACCCTCCTTGGGCTCCATGCGCGGTTTTCAACCGGTTCGGCAACCGTTCGTAACCTTGTAAGGCGAGGCGGCGGGGTGTAACATAACACCCTCAGCGTGCTCGGGGAGGGTGAACCGGGCAAGTTGGAGTGTGCTTGTCGTACTGCCATCTCAGTAAGGGGGGGTCATGTCAAAATCCATCGCGCGTGTGCGCCGTCTTCTGTCGTTTTGTGTGATCGGTCTGTTGGGCATAGGCCCGGCGGCGGGGCAAGTGACCACCGCGAAATTCTTTGCGGCGGTGCACGACCCGTCGGGAGCCGCGATTCAGGGCGCCCTTGTGATCCTGACGAACGAGGGTACTAATGCTGCGTACAAAAAAACCACTGATGCCGGCGGCGAGGTGATCTTCGATGTCCTGCCGGTGGGCTCCTACTCGATTATGATCGAAGCGCCTGGTTTCAAACGCTTCCAAAGCAAGGGGATCGCACTGGCCGCCAGCCAGCAGGCGCAGCAGACATTCACGCTGGAAGTTGGCGCTGTCACCGAAACCGTGACCGTTGAGGGCACGGCGCCACTGGTGAGCACAACCTCGTCGGAGCAGCGCGAGAGCCTTACCAATATGCAGGTGGTGGAGCTGCCGATCTCGCGGCGCAACGTGACCAGTGTCCTGCGGGTGGCGCCAGGGGTCGATGTCGGGGGCGGCAGCGTTCGAATCAACGGCCAGGGCAAGAGCGGAGCCGTTGTCACCGTGGATGGGACCGACGCCAACGCCAACCCGTCGGAAGGGCGCGCTATGGAGCAGTACGGCGGCCGCAACTACATCGATGTTATGAGCATCGACGCCGTCCAGGAGGTGCAACTCATCCGCGGTATTCTCCCGGCCGAGTACGGAGGCGCCATCAGCGGCCAGGTCAACCTGATTAGCAAATCCGGTTCGAATGCAATCCACGGAAGCCTGTTTCACCTGTACCGCTCTCACCTGTTCAGCGCTCGCAACCCGTTCCGCCCGAGCCGCGATTCCAGCGGTCGACAGATCCCAAAAGACCGTGAAGTCTACAACCAGTTCGGGGGCTCGGTGGGCGGGCCCGTCGTGCGCGACCGGCTGTTCTTCTTCACGGCTTACGAGGGTTACCGCGAGTCTGTGTTCCAGCGCGTCACCGGCACGGCGCCGACGGATTCCTTCCGCGCCGAGATGCTCCGGGCCCTTCCTTTCCCCGAGATGAAACTGCTGATGGATCTGATCCCCCGGCCAACCGTGATTTTGGATCAAAACCGCGGCCGCTTCGAGGGTGCGGGCAATCGGACCAGTAAAGAAAATCATGTCGTCGCGCGCGCCGACTTCCGGCCTACCCAGGCGGGCAACCTGTCTTTCACCTATACGCGCAACCGGCCGTTCGGGCTGAATCCAAGTTATTTTCTCAATGGCGCGAATGACCGCACCTACGACTACCTGCAGGATCGCTACACCGGTCTCTACACGCATGCGGGTACGAGTTGGGTGTTCGAAACGCGCTTTGGCTACAACCACGCGGACATGTCGCGGCTCGACAACTTCTTCACGCGCACCGATCCGAATGGCCGCGAGCGCGTCGAGTGGCAGCGCCGCGTGCCGCGCGTGGGCGTGCGCGGCATCGCGACATTCGGCGGCGCCGAGGTCTGGCTGATGGAGGGCACAACCTATTCCTTCGATCAGAAGGTAAGCCGGCACATGGGCAAGCACCTGATGAAGTTCGGCGCTCGGTATGTGTACTACGGCGGCAGCCGCACGAACCCCGAGAACCCCGTGTATGTATTCAACAACAAGGATGATATGTTTGCGAACCTACCGGTAGACGTCACGATTTCGTACGGCTCGCACGGGCCGCACAAGTCCCGCATGTACGAGGCGGGCCTGTTTGTGCAGGACGATTGGCGCGCCACTTCCAGGCTGACGCTGAACCTTGGACTGCGCTACGACTACTACTCGAATGCCGTGGTCACGCCCACGGGGGATGTGGACGTGGGCATCAAGAACCTGGAGCCTCCGACCAATTGGCCCGCGTTCAACTTCGGCGCGCGGAGGCCATTCGACCGGCCCATCGAGAATGACGGCTGGGTCAACCTCGGACCCCGGTTCGGGTTTGCCTACAAAGTCGACGGCGCCGGCAAGACCGTCGTGCGGGGCGGGTACGGAGTCCTGTTCGCGGCGCACGTGCCCGCCGTCCTGCGCCAGAGCACTGCGCATCCCGACGTTCCGTTCCGCATCCGCTGGAGCAAGGCTGAGGCGCAGCGCCTCGGCGTCCGCTATCCGATGTACGCCGAGGATACGCTGCCGATCGCGATTCGGGACGTTCAGACGACGGGTAACGAGCTCGTCTTCTCCCTCATGGATCCGAATCTGCAGAACCCCTACACCATGCACTACCAGCTCAACGTGCAGCGTGAGCTGAGCCGCAACCTGATGTGGGAGATCGGCTTCGTGGGCGTGCGCGGCGTGAAGTTCCCCATGCACCGGCCGTTCAACCTGCCGGACCGTTTCACCGGTGTCCGTCCGAATCCGAAGCTCATCCCTGGTGGTCCGTACTACGTCGACAATTCCGAGAACACGACTTACAGCTCGCTGCAGACTTCACTGCGCAAGCGCTTCTCCCGCAATCTCTCATTCGACGTTCACTATACCTGGGGAAAGACGATGGCCTACAGCGGCGGCGACGTCGGCGTGTACTACGGGACCGACGCTGGCGATGCCATGCAGGACTTCTTCAATCTCGCGATCGAGCGCGGCCATCCGAACTTCGACCACACGCATCGCATGGTGGCGGACTGGATTTACCAGTTGCCGTACCTGCAAGACTGGAACCCGGTGCTGCGCGGCGTTCTCGGGGGTTGGCAGGTTTCGGGCATTTTCTCCGGCCAGACCGGAGTGCCCACCCGCGTGACGCAACCATGCTCGCAAGGCTGGCGCTGCCGGACGGATTACGTCGGCGGGCCGGTCGTGCTGGCGAACTGGCAGGACAACGAGATCGCCCAGGGCTGCCGGGTCGGCGTCCATTGCGACGTCCAGTACCTCAACCGGGCGGCATTCGCCATGGTGCCAACAACCCGCCAGGGAATCGCGGAGCGGCCTGGCACGGTGGGTAACAACAGCCTGATTCGCGTGCCGGGCTCCTGGGGCGTCGACATGTCCCTGGCCAAGAACTTCCAGGTGCGCGAGGGCATGCGCCTGCAGTTCCGCGTCGACACTTTCAATTCGCTCAACCATGTCAATCTTGGCGGACTGAACACGGCGCTGCAGAACAGTGACTTCGGACGTCTGGACTCTGCGGGGGGGATGCGATCCATGCAGCTCGGCGCGCGGCTCTCGTTCTAAGGCCAGCCGGGCGCCTTCAGCGGCCAGCGGTCAGCCTCAGATTTTGGATGAGCGTGGTCAGTATCGCTTGAATCTGACGGGAATACGGAAATCAGCGGCTGACAGCAGGGCCAGCCGCACGAGGCGCGATTGTCAGTCACCGAGGCCGCCAGGGCAGGGATATAAAACGCAAGGATCAGCAACCCGCTCTAAGCGGCGGCATGGCCGTTGCCGTTGGCATTTCCATTACTATTGCCATTGCCATTGCCGTTGATGGTGCTCTCGCGCTTGCGCGTGCGGAACTCGCTCTTGATCACGTCCACCGCGACACGGCCGGCCTGTTCGATACGAACTACCCGGCCAGTGGCGACGAGCTGCAGGGGACAACTTTGATCAAGCTCGACGGGCCAATCGACGAATACCTCGACGCGCACGCCCGGCAGCAGGATCTGGTCGGTCGTGAACAGAATGCCAGTGCTGCTGATGTTCAGTGTCTTGCCTTTGCCCGCAATTCCGGCCCGTTTACCCACGGTCCGGAACCTCACTTCTCGCTCAACCGGGAAGCGCAAAGCGCCTCGGCGCTCAACACCTCCGGTGGGCAGCCAGGGCAGTGTGGATGTATCGACGAGCAATTCGGCGTGCATACATAGGTTAGCATCGGACAAACTGATGGTGCGTACCATCAGTACTAGCCATAAGTGCATCGAATAAACTACAGGAGTTTCAGAGAGTTTTTGGCAGAAACACCTTAAGTCTTCAGCCCTAGATCCGACAGGGAAGCCGACTTAAGCCATCGTTCCCGGGCTAGGACCACGGGTTAGCGTCCGCTGCCAGTCGTACACGTGAGTGGCCGGCCTCAAAGCATCGATTGGGAGCACGCGGGCAACCGCCGCGTGCGCCACGGGCGCTGCGCCTCGCGATGGTGGCGGGCTGATGCGAGCTCGCCCGGAACCGCTTCAGGCGCACTGATAGACTGAACGGTTAATCCCTGCAAGGAGCCTGCGGTGTTCTCGAAAATCGTCCGCCGGACGCATATGTATCTGGCCCTGTTTCTGGCGCCATGGGTCTTGATGTACACCCTCAGCACGCTGGCGATGAACCATCGCGAGCTGTTTCGCCGGATCTATGGCGGCACACCTGTATCGTGGGTGAAAGAGCGGGAACTGGTCTATACCGGGACCTTCGCGCCGGAAGCGACACCCGAGCAGATAGGCGAGCAAATCCTGAGCAGTCTGGGCATGGAAGGCGCGTTCGCCACGAACCGGCCCGCGGCCGGGCGGCCGCTGCTGGTTACGCGCCTCGAACCGGTGACCCCGCGGCGACTGACATATACACCGAGCGATCGAAAACTGGTGATCGAGCGCCAGGCCTTCCGCACCGGCGTGTTTCTGGAGCGCTTGCACCGGATGCGCGGATATCAGTATCCCTTCGTGCTCAACGATGTCTGGGCGGTGTCAGTAGACCTGTTCATCGTGGGGATGATCTTTTGGGCGCTTTCCGGACTGTGGATGTGGTGGGAACTCAAAGTGACCCGAAGGCTGGGCGCGCTCGCGCTCCTCGGCGGCGCTGCGCTGTTCGCGCTGTTCGTCTTCACCATATAGGAGCAACCACGTGAAATTCAGTCATGTCAACCGCCGTCTGCACCTCTACCTGGCATTGACGCTCCTGCCGTGGTTCCTGATGTACGGGATCAGCTCGTTCCCCTTCGCGCATCACGGTATATTCGATGCCGTCTACAATGACGGCGTCCCGTTATGGAAGGTGCGATTCGACAAACCGTACGCGATCGAGGCGCCGAAGGAGGGCGACCTGCGCCCCATCGGTGCCAGGGTCATGGCGGAGAACGGCCTGGAAGGCTCGTTCGGCACCTACCGCGGCAAGCCGGGCGAGTTGAACATCTTCGTCCACTCGTTCCTGCACTCGACCCGGCTCACGTATTTCGAGAAGGAGCAGCGCCTGCTTGCCGAAGACCGCCGCTGGCGATGGGACCAGTTCTTTACCGGGATGCACGCGCGCGGGGGCTTCGCCCAGGATTCGTGGCTGGTGGACGCCTGGGGAGTCGTAGTCGACATCGTGTGCATCGGATTCCTGCTCTGGATTGCCACGGGTCTCTACATGTGGTGGCAGCTTCGCGCGGCGCGCACCTGGGGGTGGGTGGCGCTGGGCGCCGGCATGGGCGTCTTCGTACTGTTGCTGTTCACGCTGTAAGCCGAATTTCTGAATGCGCTCTCCCGCGATGCGGAAGGGCTGCACCCGTGGCCTTAACTCCAGGCCGCGTAGTGTTTCGAGCACGGCCCGGACGGCGTTTGAGAAATGCAGGGCCGCCAGACGATATAATCCCACCACGATGACCGGGCCCGAGCCGCCCTTGGATGCGGAGGCCGTCCGGCAGCAGATGCGCCGGATTTTGGCCAGCGACACGTTCGCCCACTCGGAGCGGCTGAGCCGGTTCCTGCGATTTACGGTCGAGCAGGCGGTGGCGGGCAACGCCGCAAAGCTAAAGGAGTACTACGTCGGAGTAGAGGTGTTCGACCGCACGCCGTCGTACGACCCGCGCACCGACCCCATCGTCCGAGTCGAGGCGCGCCGTCTCCGGCTCAAACTCGATGAGTACTACGACCTGGCGGGCGCGCGCGATCCGATCCGCATCCGATTTCCCAAAGGCAGCTACGCGCCGGCCTTCGAGATCAACGCCGGCCCCCGGCGAAGGCCCGCGATCCCGCACGACTGGCGAAACGTGGCCCTGGTGGCAAGCCTCGGCTTCGCGTTGATCGCCGGAGCGCGCTGGGCCGCGCTATCCAGGGCAGCCGGTGCTGTAAACCAGTACACGCCCGCGCTTGACAGCGCTGCCGCAGCCTTCTGGCGCGGCTTCTTCGCACCCGGCGTACGGAACGTCGCGGTGTTCGGCAGCCCGGTGTTCCTCGCCAGTGAAGGCAACCGGTTTTTTATCCGGCTGCCGCATGTGAATGACGCGACGACTCTGCTGAGCAGCCCGGACGTACTCGCGCTGCAATCGCGCTTTGGCGCGCTGGAAGGGCCGCGCTACGATTACGCGCAGATGGGAGACGCTATCGCCTTGCACCGGCTGACGGCATTCCTGGCGGGACATGGGGCGCCGCTGACGGGCGTGCCGGCGCACCTGGCCACCTGGGAAGGCCTCAAGGATGGCAATATTGTGTTCCTCGGCGCGCCCCGGATGAATCCGCTGCTCAACCGCCTCGCGGGTCAGCAGGATTTCGAGTGGGGAGCCGATCAGGTCCTTTACAACCGCCGCGCACAACCCGGCGAGGAGACGCGGTGGGAGACGAAGTCGCACCGCGATTCGATCACGTACGCGGTCATCTCATCTCTGCCGGGCCTCCGTCCGGATCGTCGCATCCTGCTGCTCACCTCCCACATGACAGCGGGCAGCTTGGCGGCAATTGATTTCGTCACGGGCGCGGAAGGCGTGCGTCTCCTGAGCGAGAAGGTGAGGCCTGGCAAGAATCCCCACTTTCAGTTGGTCCTGCGGGTCTACGTGGATCGCGACAACCCCGTCCGAGCGGAGTACGTGACTCATCATGTGGTTGCGTCTCCGCCCAAATGACGGGGTCCAAGCACTGAAAACAAAAAGAATACACGGTAACGGAACCGTAACATTACGGCCTCACACTGGCTTTGCCCGCTCGAATAGTTCAACATCGGCGTGAGCTATGAGACGCCTCGCACTAACCTTGTTCACTGCGGCGGTATGCCCCATGTTGGCGCAGACCACCGCCTCCATATACGGCACCATCACCGACGAAACCGGGGCTGCCGTGCCCCACGCCGCGGTGCTGGCCACGAACACCCAAACCAACGAGACCCGTAGCACGGCAAGTAATCGTATCGGATACTACACGTTGCTCAACTTGCCGGTCGGAAGCTACCGCCTGCAAATCGAGGCGCCAGGCTTCCGCGCCTGGGTTCGCGAGGGCATCGAGCTGCAGCTAAACCGGAACGCACGGGCCGATGCCACCCTTTCGATCGGCGCCGTGACCGAAAAAGTGACGGTGCTGGCGGATGCCCCGCTGGTGGAGTCTACGACGGCCGAGATGGGAACGCTGGTCGACCAGCGGCGCGTGGTCGAGTTGCCGTTGAACGGGCGCAACAGCCTTAGCTTGGTCAGCCTGGCGCCCGGCGCGCAGCAGCTCCAGACCGGCAATGCCCAGGGGTTCGTTGAAAACAAAGTGGCGGTGAACGGGATTCGCCCCGAGCTGAGCAACTGGCTGCTCGATGGCGGCGACAACACGTCCAGCCTGCGGAATTACGGCAACGACGTGCCCAACCCCGATGCAGTGCAGGAGTTCCGCGTGATCACGAGCAATTACGACGCCGAATACGGGCGCTCAGTGGGCGCGGTGGT
Organism: Acidobacteriota bacterium; assembly: GCA_016178155.1. Taxonomy (GTDB): domain Bacteria; phylum Acidobacteriota; class Terriglobia; order Bryobacterales; family Bryobacteraceae; genus JACOTZ01. The sequence goes on along the minus strand of JACOTZ010000387.1, from coordinate 4,771 downwards.
CAACGTCATCACCAAGTCCGGAACCAACGAACTCCACGGATCGTTATTTGAATTTCTGCGCAATCGCCGGTTAAACGCCCGCGACTTCTTCCAGCGGGACACGACCCCGCTGGTGCAAAACCAGTTCGGAGGCACGCTCGGCGGACCGGTGCTCCGGAACCGCCTGTTCGGGTTCGGCACGTATCAGGGCTTCCGCAACCGCACCCAGGCATTCCGCAACAACGCCCTTGTACCCACGGCCCTGGAGCAGGCGGGCGACTTCTCGCGTTCGGTGGACCGGGCCGGCCGCCCGGTAGTGATTCGCGACCCGCTCACAAGCCAGCAGTTCCCGAACAATATCATTCCGCGCGAACGCATCAGCCCGGTGGCCGTGAAGTATCTCGAGCTCGCGATCCCACGCCCGAACTATCCCGCGAACGGCCCCAACGGGCTCGCGCAACTGGCCAGCCGGCCCAAGGACAACGATCAGTTCCTCGTCAAGCTGGACTACATCGCGAACGAGCGCCACAAACTTTCAGGCGCGTACTTCTGGAGCGATTCGATTGACGGGGGCCGTTTTCTGACCGACATCGACTTTGCGCGCCGGGACATCAAGACACGACAGCACAATCTCAATCTCCACGAATACTGGTCCATCTCGGCAAACAAGCTGAACCACTTCCGCGCCACGTTTGCACGCAGCGCGGGCGACCGCAAAGTGCTGCCTGACGACATCAGCCTGAACGAGCTTGGCGGGAAGTTCTCGCCGCTGCCGACGGGACCGCGCATGCCGCCGGACTTCGACGTTCTCGGCTATTTCGATGCGGGCTCGGCGTTTGGCGGGGCGAAGGTGGCAAACAACTACACCGTCGCCGATACCTTCGACTGGATCAAGGACAAGCACAATCTCAAGGCTGGCGGCGAGCTCTGGCTGCGGCGGCTGTTCGACACATCCACTCACCCGGCCATGGGCGGCGAATTCACTTTCGACGGCACGGCGACGGGCAACTCAATTGCCGACCTGCTGCTCGGACGTGTCAGCCGGCTGAATATCCGGAATGAAAGTTACAAGAGCCTGAATGCATACGCGTTCTACTGGTTTATCGAGGATAAATACCGGATCACGCCGCGGCTGCTTCTGAACCTTGGGTTGCGCCACGAGCTCAACCAGTGGCCGGTGCATCCCGGCAACCAGGTGATCAGCTACCTGCCCGGACGCCAGTCCTCGTGCGTCCCACAGGCGCCACAAGGCATTCTCTTTGCCTGCGATCCGGGCATTCCGCGCGCCGGCATCCTGCCCGACCGCAACGATCTGGAGCCGCGCGTGAGCATCGCCTACGACTTGACCGGCGACGGGAAGACCGTGGTGCGTTCCGGCTATGGCGTTTATTCCGCGTTCACGATTTTCAATACGTTGCAGGGACAGCAGGTCAGTACGCCGTTCGGCTACGGCGAAACGATCTTCAATACAGATCTCGCGGATCCACTGGCGGCCATAGGAGGCTCGCCGTTCCCGTTCCGGGCCGATCCGGCCAGCCTGAAGTTCCCCGCCGGATCCACATACCAGTACACCGATTTCGATGCACGCAACGGCTATGTGCAGCACTTCAATTTCACGATCCAGCGCCAGATCGGCGCGAGCTGGTCGGTGGAAGCGGCCTACGCCGGCAACGTCGCCCGCAAGCTCACGGACACGCGCGACGACAACGCGCCCCTGCGCGGCCCCGGAGCAACGCGCAACAACATCGACCAGCGGCGGCCGCTATGGCCGGTCTTCAAAGAGCTGATCGCGACGGGTGGGTTCGTCAACTCGTCCTACAACGCGTTTCAGGCGCGCCTCGAGAAGCGGTTCTCCCGCGGATCTACGATACTCGCCTCCTACACACTCGGGAAGGCGATCGATGAGTCGACCTGGCACGACGACCGGACCGCATGGATCGACATGCGGAACCGGGCACTCAACAAGGGCCTCGCCGACATTGACCGGCGCCACATTCTGGCCGTCTCCTGGGTATGGGAAGTGCCGGTCAAGTTCGAACACCGCCTGGCGCAAGCGTTCCTCGGCGGCTGGCTGGTGAACGGGATCGCAACGTTGTATTCCGGCCAGCCTTTCCTGATCACCAGTGACCGCGACAACGACTTCGACGGGAACGCGCGCAACGACCGGCCCGATGTCGCCGGAGACTGGCGCCTCAGCCCGAATCGGCCGCGCGGCGAAGTGGTCCAGCGCTGGTTCACGCCGGGCGCTTTCGCGGTCAATCGCAGCGGCGAGCTTGGCAACCTCGGCAGAAACGTAGTGACCGGCCCCGGGCTCAAGAACATAGACGGCGGCGTGCTGAAGAATTTCCGCGTGCGGGAGGGACACGCGGTGCAGTTCCGCGCCGAGTTGTTCAACGCGTCCAATTGGGTGAACCTCGGGCAGCCAGAGGCGCGGCTCTCACGGGCGACCTTCGGGCGGATCAACGCCACGGCGACCGGTCCGCGCATCGTACAGTTCGGGCTCAAGTATTTGTTCTAGGCCGGCAAATCCGGGTTAGCGATCACCGGGTACGGGCGCCGTGATGGGGCGGAATCGGTCTGCCAGAACACGGGCAAACGTCTATCTGTACTCTTTCCATAATCCCTGGCATCAGCGCGTCGGCAGCCGGTTGGAGTGGGCGGCCGCATCCAGTTTCCGAGCCGCGACGGTGACGGAGCGGTTTCCCTCGATTCCGAAGAAGCGTTTGCGCGTTCGGCTCGGAGTCAGTGCATCTCCGTCATTTCCACAGATTATGTCCTGCCTCCGTCGCGCCAGCGCAACCGGATCGCCTCACAGTGGTATTGGTAACCTGCAAGTAAGGCGGATCGCCAAGAAGGTATGCCGCGGGTCAAATCTCTCCACGTAAACGGCCGCGCGCACAGACTGGATGTCGATGCCGGACGCAGCCTCCTGAGTGTTCTGCGCGAAGAGCTCGAGCTCACCGGGGCGAAGTACGGCTGCGGCGAAGGGCAGTGCGGCGCGTGTACGGTGCTGGTGGACGGTGTTGCCGTACGATCCTGCGTCACACACGCGGGTGCGGTCGCGGGCAAGCGCATCACCACCATCGAAGGTCTGGAACAGAACGGGCGCCTGCATCCACTGCAGGAGGCTTTCCTTGCCACCGATGCGCTGCAATGCGGCTACTGCACTCCCGGCATGATCATGGCGGGGGCTGCTTTGCTCAGGAAGAAACCGGATCCGAGCGAAGCGGAGATCGTGGCGGGGCTGAACGGCAACATCTGCCGCTGCGGCACGTACCCGCGGATCGTGCAGGCGGTGCGGCTGGCGGCGAAGGCAGGAGGCGGCCGTGCCCGAGATTGAACGCTACGAGCTGGCCTCGGGACCGGCGTACCGGTTCGAGTTGGACCGCCGCGAGTTTTTCCGTGTTGTGGGTGGCGGCATCGTGCTGCTGGTCACCCTGGAGGACGCAGGCGCGCAGGAGTCGGGCGGCGGCCGGCGCCGGGGCGGCCGCTTTGAGGCCGCCCCGAAGGCGATCGGCGCCTGGCTGCATATCGGCGAGGACGGGCGCATTACCGTCTATTCCGGCAAGGCCGAAGTAGGGCAGAACGTACGCACGTCGGTAACACTCGCTGCCGCCGAGGAGCTTGGAGTCCGGCCGGAGGCAGTCCGTACGGTTCTTGGAGATACCGCGCTGACGCCATTCGATGCGGGCACGTTCGGCAGCCGCTCGACGCCCGTCATGTTTCCGCAGATCCGGCGTGCGGCGGCGGCGCTGCGCGAAGTGTTGATCGGATTGGCGGCGGAGCGCTGGAAATGCGATCGCGGCGACGTACAGGTCACGGATGGCAAGCTGCGGAATCGCAGCGGCGCCGAGCTGAGCTTCGCCGAGCTGACGCGCGGCCGGAAAATCCTGGAGACCATTTCCGACGCGACGCCGCTCAAGCCGGCGTCGGAGTGGACCGTCGCCGGCCGCCCGCTTACGAAGGTAAACGGCCGCGATTTCGTAACCGGCCGTCATCGCTTCGCGTCGGACGTGATCCGTCCCGGGATGCTTCACGGGAAAGTCGTGCGTCCGGCGGCGTTTGGCGCGACCGCGGCGTCGGCGGACATTGCGGCGGCCGGCCGCATTCCCGGAGCGACCGTTGTTCACGACCGCGGCTTCATCGCAGCCGCGGCGGCGGACGAGGAGACGCTCGGGCGCGCGGCCGAGACGGTCCGGGTGGAATGGAGCGCGGAGCCGCAGCCGTCATCCCGCGAGCTGTACGACTATTTGCGGCGGAACGCCTCGCCGGCGCGCGGCGGAACCGAGCGAGGGTCGATCGAAGATGCGCTCAAAGCGGCGGAGGTGAAACTCGAGAGCACCTATACTGTTGCCTATATCGCACACACACCGCTCGAGCCGCGGGCCGCGGTCGCGGAGTGGGAGGGCGGCAAGCTGACGGTGTGGACCGGAACGCAGCGGCCGTTCGGGGTGCGCGGCGAGCTGGCACAGGCGTTCGGGATTGCAGAAAGCGATGTGCACGTCATCGTACCGGACACCGGTTCCGGCTACGGCGGCAAGCACACCGGCGAGTGCGCGATCGAAGCGGCCCGGCTGGCCAGGGCCGCGGGGAAACCGGTGAAGCTGGTGTGGACGCGCGAGGAGGAGTTCACCTGGGCATACGCGCGCCCCGCGGGTGTGATCGACGTCCGCAGCGGCGCGCGGCGCGACGGTACGCTGACCGCCTGGGAGTTCCACAATTACAACTCCGGCGGCTCGGCGATCCAGACGCTGTACGATGCGCCGAATCAGCGGATTCAGTTCCACGCGAG
>JACOTZ010000386.1 GCA_016178155.1 Acidobacteriota bacterium | reverse complement strand
GAAGGACCGACGCTGACGAACTCGGTTTTGAGCGACGGGTCGGTCTTGATCGCCTGCAGGAAGTCCTGCATGTCCTGGGGATGCGAATGCACATTGTGAGCGGTGATGACGCCGCCGCTCGGCACCAGCGGGAGGGTCATCTGCAAGTACCGGATGTAGTCGGGTTTCCAGGCGTCGATGAACACCAGGTCGAAGGGGCCCTTTAGCTTCGGCAGCTCTTTGAGCGCGTCGGTCAGCCGCGAGTCGATGATCGACGCCAGCCCGGTTGCGGCGAAGTTCTTCTGCGCGAGTTTCCAGCGGGGCTCGTCGACGTCGAGCGTGATCAGCCTGCCGCCGGTTTCGCGCAAGCCGAGGGCGAGCCAGATGCCCGAGTAGCCGTTGGAGGTGCCGATCTCGAGCACCCGCCTGGCTTTGACTTTCCTGGCGAGGTTCTCGAGGTACTCGCCCTCCGCGGGTGCGACGTTCATCATGCCGCGCTCGGCTGCCCGCATGCCGGCCAGGTGTTGCAGCACCTGCTCGCGCGGCAGTCCGATCTTCTGTGCGGCAACGGCCAGCCAGACGGAGGCCGCGAAAACGAAAAAGTGGATAGGGCGGATCACGGTACTACAGTACACCGGCGGGCTGAGGCCACGCACCTGCAGAGAGGGATAGAATGGCGGCGTTGGTGAAGGGAGTTCGCCCATGGGAAAACTGAATTTGAAATCCGCGCCTATTGTCGTGCTGCTGCCGTGGTGCCTGCTTGCCCAGGAACGCGCCACGCAGCCCGCAGACGAGCTGAAGCTGCCGGTAAAACGCGTCGTATTGTACAAAAACGGCGTCGGTTATTTTGAGCACCTCGGGCGAATTCGCGGCAGCCAGGAGGTCGCGGTGTCGTTTACATCGGGGCAGCTCAACGACGTGCTGAAGTCGCTCACGGTATTGGATCTTGATGGCGGGCGGATCACCGGCGTCGGTTATGGGACTGTCGGCGCCGGTCGACCGGCAGATCGGCGACCTGCGGCTGCCGATGGGAGAAAAGACTTCGCTGACCGAATTTCTCGGTGCACTGCGCGGCGCGCGGCTGGAGGTGCGGAGCGGAACCAGCGTTATCACGGGCCGCTTGCTGAGCGTGGAACGCAAGACGCGCATCAGCGGCGGCACGACTCTGGAAGTGGACTACATCGCGCTGCTGAGCGAGAACGGCGAAGTCCGGACCACCGAGGTGTCCCCCTCGTTCTCGGTCCGATTGCTGGACCGCGGTTTGGCGGGCAAGGTGGACCGTCTACTCGACCTGGTCGCCTCCGGGCGCGAACCGGACTTGCGACGCATGGTGATCTCAACGTCGGGCTCAGGCGAGCGGGCCTTGTTCGTGAGCTATATCAGCGAAGTGCCGGTATGGAAGACAACCTACCGGGTGGTACTGGGCGAGAAGACACCGCTGCTGCAGGGTTGGGCGATCGTCGATAACACCGTCGGACAAGACTGGGACAATGTTCAGCTCTCGCTGGTGGCCGGGGCGCCGCAGTCTTTTGTCCAGAATCTGTCTCAGCCTTATTACGCGCGCCGTCCTGTGGTCGCGCTGCCGCAGAGCGTGAATATTTCACCACAGACGCATGAAGCCACGCTGGTGGCGAGCGGCGCGCGCCTGGCCGGCAGGATAACGGATGCAGCCGGCCTTCCGATCCCGTTTGCCACGGTCAAGGTTTATGACGCCAGCGGCTCTGTCGCCGGCGAAAATTTCAGCAACGCGACAGGGGCATATGAATTCCGGGGGCTGCCTGAAGGTGTTCTGCGCCTGGAGGTGGAGGCGACGGGTTTTAAGCGCGCAGTGGTCACGGGGATGGTCGCGGCCAATGCGCGCGCCGCCACCCAGGACGTCCGTCTCGAGATCGGAGAAACGGCGGAAACGGTGCAGGTCACTGCGACTGCTCCGCAGACGAATACGGAGGCAGCGACGGCGGGCTCGCGCGCGGCCGGGAGCGGGCGAATGCTGGGCAGCGGCGCCGGAGTTGGGAGCAGCCGTCCAAGGCAGTTCGGGAGCGGAAGCGCAAGCAGCAGCGGTGTTTACCGCGTCGAGGATGCGCGTACCCGGGCCGAGGCAGCAGCGCTGGCGCAAGACCTGGGAGACTTGTTCGAGTACCAGGTGAAAGAGCCGATCACGATCGTGAAGAACCGTTCGGCGCTTGTTCCCATCGTGCAATCGCCGGTCGCGGCCGAGAAGGTCTCCATCTGGAACGACCAGGCCGGAGTCCCGCGCCCTCAGCGCGCGCTCTGGATTACCAATTCAACAAGGATGACGCTCGACGGCGGCAGCTTCAGCGTGCTCGAGCAGGAGACGTTCGCCGGAGAAGGCGTGTTCGATTCGATCAAACCGGGAGAGAAGCGGCTCACTTCGTATGCCGTCGACCTCGGGCTGAACGCAAGCTCGAAGCAAACGAGCTCGGCACAGCGGGTCTCGCGTGTCCGGATTGCCAAGGGCACGATCACACTCGAGAACGAGGTGCGCGAGACAAAGACGTACACGCTGCGGAATGAAGACAGTTCGCCGCGGACGGTCATTGTGGAACATCCGGTCAGGCCGGGTTACGAGCTGAGAAGCGATCAGAAGCCCGTCGAATCGAGCGCCGGGTGGATGCGGTTTCGGTTGCAGGTGGAGCCAAAGCAGACCGCATTCCTGACGATTGAGGAATCGCGCCCGTTGCAGAGTTCCCTCCTGGTCAGCAACCTCACGGAGGATCGGGTGGCGGCGTTCGTCTCTAGCAAGTCCATCAACACGTCGATTGAAGAGGGGTTGCGGCGCATCCTCGCGCAGAAAAACGTGGTCGCCGGTCTTGAGGCGCAGAAAGAGGCGCATGAAGGGGAGATGGAGAACATCTTTGATGACCAGCAGCGGCTGCGCGAGAACATGAAGGCGCTCAAGGGCAGCGCCGAAGAAAAGGCTCTGGTGCAGCGCTACACACAGCAGCTCAATCAACAGGAGAGCCGACTCGAGGCGCTGCGCAGGGAAGTCGCGCAGGTCGAACGTGATCGCGAGGGCGCGCAGCGGGCGCTCGAGCGAATGATCCAGGAGCTTTCCTTTGACGGTGCTCTGTAAGGGGCGCGATTCAGGGGCGCCGAGGAGCTCTTTCGACGCCGCTTGAGGCGCCGCGGTGCTTGCGGCAATCTGCAGTCGTGGCCGGCGTGCCGCACGCCGGCTTCTCTCCAGAAACGCGCATTCGCTATTGCGGCGGCGGTGGCGCGAGTTTCCGGCGAGTACGGCGTGCCGGTTGTGGCGGATTCTGTTTTGCTGCAGCTCGCTTGCGCCCGCGCGGCGAACGGAAAACGAAGCTGCGGTCAGACGCTTTCGAAAGTGAGCCGCTCGCCGTAGGCGGCTTCGGTGAAGCGCTCGATGGCATCGCGGAGACTGAGGGCCGGGAAGTGCATTCGATCCGTGTCGGTCTCGCCGAGGCCGAGTTTGCCCGCCTCCCAGAGATGGCGGACCGCCTGGGCGTGAAAGCCGAGGAGCTCGGCTCCGACGACATCGGCCGCGACCGCGTCCGTGCTTGCGATCACGATTCCGGTCTCGACGGCCTTGCCGCCGAGCGGGCCGGTGGCGATCATCGCCGGATGGCCGGTAGTGATGGCGAGGCCGATAGGGAACCGCCTGGCCATGGCCGCAATGAACGAGTGCATGTCGGCGAAGAAGCAGTTGTCGTGCTTGCGCTCCGAGCGCGGATGACCATAGTAGTCGGCTGCCGGATAGGACATTGCGATGTTCTTGAGCGCCATAGTGACGGTGGCGGTGCGGTGCAGCTTGAGCTGGCTGAGTGCGATGAGAGTTTCGTACTCGAGCACGCGCGGGTTGACCATGACGGCGGCTTGCGGGCCGGCGACGTCGCTCTCCGGCCGATAGTCGAGCTCGACGCGCACGAACGGCGGGCGGTTGTGATCGAAGAAAGCGGCTCCTTCGTCTTCGATCACATCCACCATGCCGGTAAGGCGGAAGACCTCATCGGTTTCGGCGGCGCCCGATCCGCCCGTCACCACCAGCTCGCGCGGGCGGAAGCGCTTGAGGTAACGGAGCACGGCGCGCAGGGTGTCGGCCTGCGTGACGCTGGAGGTGTCCTCCCTGGTCGCCCAAGTGTCATTGGGCTTCACGGCTACAAGCTTGTCCCGGACCAGCAACTCGAGAGCGATGTGGTCGAACGCCTCGCGGATAGCGCGTCCAATGTCGAAGTTGTGGGTGAGAACGACAGTGGAAGGCATGCGGCGATACTCCGGAGTTTCCAAATCAAACGCTATACAGGTGATTCCGGAAAGAAGGAAAGCTGTTGTGTTTCACCGTGTCCGAATATTCGCGGGGACCAAAAACTCCGGAAGACTCCGGGCGGGGGCCGTGTGCAACGCAGGATGCCCTGAACCATCGCGTCCGGCGGATGGGGCGGCAACTATTTCGACGAAACCCGAGCCGCCGGACAGCGTCATCCCGGTGTACAACAGGTTGGTGAGCGTTCGGCCGGTTGCATCCAGCTCGAGCTGGACCCGGCAGCGCAGAGGAGGTCATGATGCCAGCGCCTCTTGGAACCAAACTGCCCGCGCCATCCGAATTTGTAGATGGCGTAGCCTTCGAGCGCACGATCCTGGTAAATGCCTATTTCGTGGGTCGCCGCGGGGGGCCGTGGTTCCTGCTCGACACGGGCCTGCCGGGGACTGCCGGGCGCATCCGCAGGGCCGCCGAGCAACGCTATGGCGCAGATGCACGGCCCGAGTTCATCCTGCTTTCGCACGGCCACTTCGACCACGCCGCGAATGCCGGCGAGCTGGCCGCGCAATGGGTCGTGCCGGTCTACGCGCATCCCATGGAAATGCCGTACTTGACCGGCAAATCCGGATATCCGCCCAAGGACCCGACGGTGGGCGGCGCGCTCGGACTGATGTCGCGTTTTTTTCCGGCACGGGGGTATGACTTCAGCGCGCACGTGCGGGGGTTGCCGGACAATGGCAGCGTGCCGGGGTTCCCGGAATGGCGCTGGTATCACACGGGGGGGCACTCGCCTGGTCACGTGTCGCTGTTCCGCGAATCCGATCGGGTCCTGCTCGCAGGCGACGCGCTGGCGACTATGAATCAGGACTCGTCGTTTTCGATTCTGACGATGAAGCGCGAGTTCCGGCGCCCGCCCGCGCCTTTCACCTGCGACTGGGACGCGGCGCGGTTGAGCGTCGCAATTCTGGCCGAGCTGCAGCCGAACGTGGTCGCCGCCGGGCATGGGTTTCCGATCGAGGGGCTGGAGACCGCGCAGCGACTGCGTGATTTCGTTCGCAATTTCGAAGCGCCGCAGGACGGACGCTACTCCGAGGACCCGGCCCGCACGGACGAAAACGGGATAGTCTGGGTGCCGCCGCCGGTTCCCGATCCGCTACCCAAACTTGCGGCCGGCTCGGCGATCGCGCTGGGAACGGGCTTGGCCGCGGGAGCGCTGCTGCGGAGGCGGGTGCGCGGTAGTGGAGAGGGCGTTTAAACGCACATTGCGCCACTGTTGGAACGTGCTTCATGGCAGAGTGAAGGCACTGGAGGGCAGGTGATCCATCAATTGAGCGAAGACAGTCTGGCCGAGATTCACCTCTCATTGTCGGCAATTGCGACGGGCACGGGAGAAGGTCTGTGGGGCCGATTTCCGTCGGAAAAAGTTCAAATCGAAAAAACCGACTTTGCCCCTAGCGCACTGATTTCCAGCCGGTTATCGCGCCGAGGAAAACTTTAGCCGGACAGCAGTGGCAGCGGCTACGTGGCGGTGAACCCTTATTCGGACGGAATACGGAACTTACTTTGAGCCCGACGATCTGGATGAGTCCGGGCAGATAGTGGGAACAGCGCACTTTCTCGACCCTATCACCCACTCGGGGCACAGCCCGCAGACGGTTGTGCGGCAGCCGGATGGCACCTTCGTGGTCCAGCCAGCACTGCCTGGGACAAGTTGGACGTTCTTGGAGATCGGGAATTCTGAACTCGGGCGAGGGCGGGAAGCGACCACTTCCCACCCCATCCCCATGTGGTGGCGCGTTGAATCTCATGGGTATCATGTGACTGAATCGTCCGGTTATTTCTTCACCCAGATCGGCGAACTCCAGGCGAGCTGGCCGTCCTCCTGCAGGACGCGGACGTAGTACCAGGTTTCGGGGGCGGGCAGATCGCGGTCGGTGAACTCGAATGAGGCCTGCTTC
>JACOTZ010000385.1 GCA_016178155.1 Acidobacteriota bacterium | reverse complement strand
GTGGTGGATTTTCCCGATCCCACGAACTTCTCGCTCGGGAAGCTGTATACGACGGCGTTCTACCGGCTGCTCGGGCGGCACATCGCCGCGGGTGGCTACGCGGCCATCCAAGCCACCTCGCCATTGTTCGCTCCGCAATCGTACTGGTGCATCGTCGAGACGCTCCAGGCCTCCGGCCTGAGGACGTACCCCTATCACGTCTACGTGCCCTCGTTCGGAGAATGGGGCTTCGTGCTCGCCGGCACGCGCCCCTACGAGCCGCCTCTGGTGCTGCCCGGCGGGCTGCGCTTCCTCTCGCAACAGAATGTTGCGTCGCTGTTTCACTTTCCCAATGACATGCTCCCGGTCGAGGCCGAGCCGAATCGCCTGAACGATCAGGTCCTGGTCCGCTACTACGACCACGAATGGAAAGAGATCGCCCACTGAAGCGCGGGCAGTCGTGCCCGCCGTTCGCGGATCGGATCCCGCTGCCGCCTGACTCCGGGCGCGAGCCTCACGGCCGGAAATCGCTGCCCCGCCGCTCCTTTCTCGCCGCCCCGGCTCTGGTCGGGCTCCTGCGCAAGAGCGATCGCCCGATCGCGGGCGCCTTCATCGATGACTCGCACCGGATCGGCCACGAGCTTCGCGACCGGCGGCCGTTCGCCACGCCCCGGCGCGAAATCCGCATCCCGGTAGTGATCGTCGGCGCCGGGATCGCGGGACTCTCGGCCGCCTGGCGTCTCGATAAGCGCGGGTTCCGCGACTTCGTCGTGCTCGAGATGAACGCGGAAGCGGGCGGTAACTCGCGCTGCGGGCAGAACGAGGTGAGCGCTTATCCCTGGGCGGCGCACTACATCCCGGTCCCGAATCAGCGGGCTGCGCTCGTGCGTGAGCTGATGGAAGAGCTTGGCGCGCTGCAGAATGGCCGTTGGAATGAGCGCTTCCTCTGCTTTTCGCCGCAGGAGCGGTTGTACATTCACGGCCGCTGGCAGGAAGGGATCGAACCCGAGCTGGCGGCCACCATGCGCGATCGTGAGCAGTACAGGCGGTTCCGCGACCTCATCGAGGAGCAGCGCGCAACCGGCCAATTCACCATCCCGGCCGAGCTGGGGGCGCGTCCCTCGCCGCTTGATCAGATATCGATGGCCGAGTGGCTCGGGCGGCACCGGCTCGATTCTCCGTACCTCAACTGGTATGTCGATTATGCCTGCCGCGACGACTACGGGGCGCTGGCGCGCGACACTTCGGCGTGGGCCGGCATTCATTACTTCGCCGCGCGCGAGCACGAGGAAAAGGGTCCGCTCACCTGGCCCGAGGGCAACGGCTGGATCGTGCAGCAGCTCATGCGCAAACTTGGGCGCTACGTGCGGCCGCGCGCGGCCGTGCGCCGTATCGTCCAGGAGGGCTCGCGTGTGCGCGTGCTCACCGCAAGCGCCGCATTCGTGTGTGACCGCGTCATCTTCGCCGCTCCGCTGATGATCGCCCCGTACCTGATGGACGGCGCCCCGGCCGTGCGTATTGAGTACTCGCCGTGGATCACCGCGAATCTCACGCTCGACCGGCTGCCCGAGGAGCGCGGCTATCCGCTCGCGTGGGACAACGTGATTTACGGCTCCGCGTCGCTCGGCTACGTGGTGGCGACGCACATGAGCCTGGCCTCGCATACCGAGCGTTCGGTCTGGACCTGGTACGCGGCGCTCGCCCGCGGCACGCCCTCCGCGAATCGGCGCCTGCTGCTTGAAAAAGACTGGAGCTACTGGAAAGAAACGATCCTCAACGATATTTCGAGGGCGCATCCGGATATCCGCCAGTGCGTGTCGCGCATCGACGTGCTGCGGCTGGGCCACGCCATGGCGCGTCCGTTCCCCGGGTCGGTGTTCGACGCCGCGCGCCGCAAGCTGGCGAGCGCAGCAGGGCGCATCGTGTACGCGCATTCGGACTTGAGCGGCTTCTCGATTTTCGAGGAGGCGCAGTACCGGGGCGTCCGGGCGGCGGACAGCGTGCTCACCGCAAGATGAAGAACCGGGGCAGGGCTGGACTGGCAAGCGTTTCTCTCGCGCGCACAATGATCTCCGGGGGGCTTCACGCTGAAGAGAAGCGGTTCGCCCGTGGCAACCGCCGGAAGTGGTACGTTCCGCTGATTCGCGTACCAGCCGCGAATCCGGCAAAATTGAGGGCTGCAGGGTCGTGCCATGTTCAGGTGGCTCGGGCGCCGCGGTATGTGTGTGGCCGGGTGTCCGATTTTGGGAATGGGTTGCACGGGGCCGGAACATTTGCTCATCTTATTGTTTCGCCGCCCCTAAGTCACTGATTCGGCGGCTGTTTAAAATGCGAGTTTTTCGTAGGAACCGGATCTATAATATCGGCGATAGCCTGGAGGTGCGAGACATTGCTGGATCGTAGGCTGTTCCTGAAAGCGGGTGGAGCGGCGGCGCTGCGGGCCGCGGGTGACAAGCGGATCAATATCCTCCTGATTACCGCGGATAATCTCGGCTATGGC
>JACOTZ010000097.1 GCA_016178155.1 Acidobacteriota bacterium | reverse complement strand
GCGCGCGAGTTGTGATACTGATTGGCTACGTAGGTCGGCCATGTGGAATCGAAGAACTCGAAGGCGATGCTCGCACTAATATTATGAATTGACAACGGCCGGAGAAACTTTCCTTCTGCCCGCCATGGATCATTCGCTCCGACAATCTCTCCAATCCGCGCGAAGTCGCCTCGGTCCTGCGGAAAGCTCCCCCCATACCGTGCTGACAAATTCCACTCATTGGCCAGGCACCAGATCACGTTCGGGAAGGCGGCATAACGCGAGATCACGTAGTTCACAAACCGGTCATTTTGCGCGTCCGTGCCGAACATCCGATTGTTCCAATAGGGATTGGTAATGATCAGATCCGCCACCATCTCCTTGGCATCCATGTATCGCACCATCTCATCGAGCTTTCGCCAATACGCGACGTTCAATCGGTCGCGGTCGGGGCGAGTGGAGGCGCCCAGGTATGGTTGGGCATCGGGGTATCCGCTGAATTCGACGTTTGGCTTGTAAAACGTCTGGGCGTACACATGCAGGCGGATCTTGTTCATGCCATAGGCGAAGGATTTGTCTACGCCCTTTTTCCAGTTGTCGTTTGCCAGCGCGCTTATGACTGTGTCATAATACGTCTGCCCCCACATAAAGTAGCGGGTCCCATCGTCCCATACGAAGCTGTTCGGTTGCCTGTCATCGATGCGCACGAATCCATGTCTTCCGGCCTGGGGCGCAACACAGATAAACTTGCCCGTCTTGCCGCTCAAACCTGGGTTGGAGGATTGTGTCTCCCAGGTCCATGGTCCCTCGGCCGTGGGGGTGAAGCGGACCTTGAAAGAGCTGCCGCCGTCCCAGAAACCGGTCACGTGGCGGGTGATACCTCCCGGGCCGCTGAACGTCGCCCTGATTTGGGCATTCGCATCCGTGTACCAGTTCGACGAGCTTCCGCTGGCGGTGAGATTCAGCTCGTACACGGACCACTTAGGGACTCTCGCCTGAGCCCTTACGAGATAAGGGCAGAGGGCGAGAACGAGCAGCGGGCCGAATTTGGACATCGTTGCGTCCCTTAGAAGAGAGCCTTGATTGACAGTTGAATAGAGCGCATGGGATAGAAACTGGTCGCTCTGCCGAAGGCAGCCGAGGTCAGCGCCCCGGAGACGCCGGAGATGTTGACCCGGTTAAACAGGTTCGACGCCTGCGCCTGGAACTGAAACCGTACGCGCTCGTTAATCGGAAAGCTCTTCGACATCGCCGCATCCACCCGCGCATATCCGGGTCCGATGAAATAGCCGCGCGTCAGCGTGCCGTTGCGGACCGTGCTCGGCAGCGGGAAGATACTCGCCTTCAGTGCGCCACGCATCCATTCATCCTTGCTGAACGAGCGCGGCACATCCGAGGCCGGGCGATCCGGCCGGTCCGCCCGCTGGCCATCGGCGTTGAAATCCCCACCACTGCCATAGGCGGCGCCGCTCGAGGGCGTAAAACGCCCGCCCGACTCAAAGTTGAGGATAGTGCTCACCTCCCAACCTCCCAGCGCAGTCGCGAGAGCTCCGCTGCGGCCCTGGAGAATGGGTAGCTGCCAGATTGAGTAGAGCTTGAAAGTGTTCGTGGCGAGCTCCGCGCGTCCCCGGTCGACCTCGGGGTTGAACGCCTCGGTTGTGCCGTCACTATCGACGCCATGGTTGTAACCGTAGGAGGCATTTAATTGCCAGCCTTGGGAGAGGCGCTTCTTGGCCTGAACGATCAAACCATGATAGGTCCGGTTACTCAGGTTCGTGTAGACTGTAATGTTGCCGTAGTGGGAGTTGAGACGGTCCAGACGTCCATCAACCAAATCGCCGCTAAAGCGATTGGCATTAAACAGGAACCGTTCGTTCGGCGTGCGGCGATAGTGATAGGCGAGATTGACGGACAAGTCATTGTGGAGCTGATGTTCGAGGGCGGCATTGGCGTCATACACCATGGGCGTTCTGTAGTCTTGCGCGTACCCGGCAACATTCGGCCGCGTACCTACAAAGACGCCGTACTGCGGGTCGATCGCGGGCCCTCTCAAGCCCGGGTTGATGGGGAAGTCCCGCGTCCCTTCCGGGGCGATACCGTAGACAGTTGGAATTCCGTACTGAGAGCCCGCCTGCACCAGCGACGACTGGGGCGGATTCCCGTAGAGATTCCGATAGGCATTCAAGGACAGCCCTTCGTCGTATAGGACGAAAAACCCCCCGCGGAGCGCCGTGCGTCCTCGGCCGGTAGGATCCCATGCCACACTGATCCGCGGGCCGAAGTTGTTAAGGTCTGACTTGAAGGAATGCTCGACTCTTTGGTTGACAAAGGTTGGGATTCCCTGCGGAGTGACTTGTGATGCCGTGAACACAGGCGCCCAGGTCTCTCTCTCGCGCGACAAACCTGTCAGCGGATAGTTGAAATAGTCATCCCAGCGGAGGCCGTAGTTCAGCGTCAGGCCCGGCCGCACTTGCCAGGTGTTTTGAATGAAAAACGAGAGCTGCTGGTTCATGGCCTCCACGAACGGATCCCGCTGCTTCCCCGTTGCCGCATCGATGGCACGAGTCTCAGTAAACGGCTTGTCGTCGGCGAAGTCGATGATGCTCGAAAACGAGTACGCAGGAATATCGCCCGTCAGGTAGGTCGGATCCGTCATGTATACGTGGCGATAGGAGCCGCCGACCTTAACGGAGTGTCGGCCCCGGTTCCATGAGAATGTGTCCCGGATGTCGTAGACCGGGCTGTCAAACAGCTCTAAGGAGAACGTGCAGGGACCCAGGTTTAGCCCATCGTCGGTGGACACGCAAGGGACGTGATAGGCTCCGCTGACGATGCTGTAATCGTACTTCAGGTCCCAGTAGGAGAACCGCACGTCGTTCAAGCTGCTGGCGGTAAACGTGTGGGTGTTGACGAAGCTCAACAAATAGGATCCGGTCTTTGTCCGGTCATCGAAGGCAGGCCGGATGTTGACGCCCTGCTGGTCCGGGCTGTTGCGCCAGAAGCTGCCATAGATGCGGTCCCTGGCGCTGCGCGACTGGTAGTCCACCCTGCCGTTGTATTGGTGGCCGGATCGAGTGGTCGGGCGGTCCATCACGGCCCTGCCGAGGTCCGGGATACCGTCATTGTTCACATCCACGAAGTCCTGCGTCGCGTAACTGGCCGGCGGGAACTGCGTCAGAATCTTCGCCGCCACCGAGTTTGGCCGCGTGCTCACAACCCAGTTCTTGAAGGCTTCCGTCTCCACTACGATTCTCGAGGCTCCCGAAGAGATGCCCTGGCCGGCGGTGGACACCCGCCTTTCTCGCAGCCATTCGACTCCGCCGAAAAAGAAGAGACGGTCCTTGACGATCGGCCCGCCAACTGTACCCCCGAAAAACCGCTGGTACCACGAGCCGACGTTCTCGCGGCGCGCCCCAAACGGCAGGGCATTAAAAGAATCGTCCAGCAGTGTGAAGTGCCCGGTGCCATGGACGGCATTCGTTCCGCCCTTTGTGACCATCTGCACCTGCACGCCGCTGATAATCCCTTCGTCCGCTGAGGTGGGGTTGGTGGAGACACGCATCTCCTCCACCGCGTCGGGATTGGGAGTGAAGGCAAGATTCCAGTTGAAGCCGTCGCCGTAATGCAAGGCGATCCCGTCCACTAAGAAGACGGCCTTGCGCTCGTTGCCTCCGCTGGACAAACCCGGCGACGCCAGGCTCGAGAGACTGTCGCAGCAAAGCCCCCCACGCGAATCCTCGGCCTTGCCCTGGACTCCGGGCGTCACCATGGCCAGCCATGTCAGGCCCCGCCCGATCATCGGCAACGAACGAATCTCCGCGCTGCTCACAACCTCGGAGATCCTTGATTCGGTGGTCTCCACCTGGGGTACGTCCGCTGTAACATCCACCGTCTGAGTGGAAGCGCCCACCTCGAGGCCGATGTCGATGTTCAGCGTCGCCTGGGACCTCAATTCGATCCCTCGACGCACGAATGTCTTGAAGCCGGTTTGCTCCACGCGTATCTCATAACTGCCGGCGAGCAGATCCAGCACCCGGTAATAGCCGTCCGGCGCAGACTGAACCGTTCGCGAGACGCCGGTAGCCTCATTGGTCACCCTCACAGAGGTGTTCGCTATTACCGCTCCCGACGGATCGCTAATGCGACCCTGGATTGTACTGGTGACCTGGCTGCTGAGTGTCGTGGCGAGCGTCAGCACGAGGAGCGCGATCTTCGCGGCCCTCGGCACGGAGAAACAGGAACAGGACGACATAACGGAGCTCCCTTGTAAAGCTGTACTACCGCATACAATACTGCACGCCGGTGTGCTTGTCAAGAGTGGATTAGAGTTTGCCATGTAATCCAGCTCACGGATCGCTCCAGCGGCTGTGAAGATGGCCTGGACGTTGTCATACTGAATACGAAACGCTATAATGCGAGCAATGCTACGAACTGTCGCCCGCGAACAGACGCTTACCCAGCGCGCCCAGCAGCAGCTCGAAGAGCTGATCGTGTCGGGGAAGCTAAGACCTGGGGACCGGCTGCCCTCGGAAAGCGAGATGGGCAAAATGCTGGGAGTCAGCCGCACGGTTGTGCGCGAGGCTGTCCGCCTCCTTTCGGCTAAGGGGCTGGTTGATGCCCGAACGGGATCGGGGATTTACGTGCTTGAGTTGAACTCGAGCATGATCCGCGACCCCATGGATCTGCTCCTGCGATCGAGGGCCATCACCGTCGAAGACATCGTCGAGGTCCGGGCGCTGATCGAGGTTCATCTGGCCGGATTGGCCGCCCAGCGGGCCACCTCTGAAGATATCGCCGCGATGGAAGACGCGATCCTGCAACTGCACAATCCCGGACTTTCGCCCCGCGAGTACGCCGAAATCGATGTCGTGTTTCATGGCCGGCTGGCGCTTGCGGCCGGCAATCCGCTTTTTACGGTGCTCGCCCAGTCGGTCAACGCGGTGATGGTCGACCCAATTTGTTTTGTGTACACGCGAGATAAGCGAGCCCGTGACGAGACCATCCGGGAGCACAGCAGCGTACTCAACCGCGTGAAGGCGAGAGATCCCGAGGGCGCGCGCAAGGCTATGGCCGCATCCCTGGTCGATGCGCGGCACAACTGGGGCGGATATCCGGCACGAGAGCCGACACTGATTCCCGATCTCGGCAGAACAGCAGCCATCAGTGCTGAGAGAGTTCGCAACCGCAAGCAGAGTTCAGGGAACCGGCGGAAAACAGCCGTTAGTCCCTAGCCCTGATCCGACACTTCCTCGCGCAAAGAGCTCTGTCCATGTGCGGGAATTCGCGTCATATTCTCTATTACGGCAGACCGGAGCCGTTGCCGGAACGGCATCGTCTCGCGGCCGGTCCGCTATCGGCAATCTTCGAGGAAGGTCAGTTGCTGGACGTCTGCTGGCGCGGCCGGGAAGTCCTCCGCCGGGTTTACGTTGCTGTGCGCGATCAGGACTGGGGGACAGTGCCGCTGCGCCTGGCGGACCTCGACCTCCAGCAGCATGCCGATTCGTTTCGGATCACGTTCGACGGACGCCATCAGCGCGACGAAGTCGACTTTTTCTGGAAAGCTTCGATTGAGGGCAGCAGCCGTGGGCGATTAACTTTCTCCATGGAGGGAGAGGCGCTTTCAAGCTTCCGTCGCAGTCGCATTGGTTTCTGCCTGTTACATTCCGCGCAGGATTGCGCCGGTAAGAACTTCGACGTCCATCGTCCAGACGGGACCCGCGTCAGAGGGTGTTTCCCCGGACCGATCTCGCAGGAACAGCCAATCGCGGGCACGGAAGCGATCAGTGCCCTCAGCTACGAACTTTCTCGGTCGCTTGGGGTGAGCATTCAATTCGAAGGCGATGTCTTTCAGATGGAGGACCAGCGCAACTGGACGGACGCCACGTTCAAGACGTTCTCCACCCCACTCGAACTTCCTTGTCCCGTTGAGGTTGCCAAAGACGACAGAGTCTTTCAGAGCATCCGCGTGTTGCTGAGAGAAAACCAGCCCACCCCGGCAGCTTCCACATATGAAGACACCATCGCCATCGATATCGGCGTGCGACCGGCCGGAGCGGTGCCGTCGATTGGGCTCGGGCTCGCCAGCCACGGAGAGAGTCTTACTCGCAAAGAAGTCCGTTTGCTGCGTGCGCTGCGGCTTTCGCATCTCCGCGCGGATCTCAAGTTATGGGAATCCGATTGGAGAGACGTGCTGCATCGTGGTGTGATTGAGTCACGTGAGCTCGGATGCGGACTTGAGGCTGCCGTCTTCGTATCGGATTCCGCGGAGGAGGAGCTTCACGCATTGAGAAGCGCCATCGAGCAGGAGCAGCCGCCAGTGTGCCGGTGGCTCGTTTTCCATCACTCGGAGCTGGCCACATCTGAGCGGTGGATCCTGCTCGCCCGCAAGTTCCTGCAGTCCTGGGATCCCGCGGTTCCCTTCGGAAGCGGAACAAACGCCAGTTTTTATGAAGTGAGCGGTTTCCGCAGGCCGGCGGGCGGGCTGAATTATATCTGCTTTTCGATTCACGCTCAGGAGCACGCCTCCGACAATTCTTCGCTGGTCGAAACACTTGCAATTCAGAAACAGGTTGTTGAGAACGCCAGACGTGTGCACGGCGGACTCCCCGTCCTGGTCAGTCCGGTCACGCTTAAGGCGCGTTTCAACCCCTACGCCACCGTGCCTGAGCGGCCGATCGCAGGCGCAGAATTGCCGCGGCAGGTCGATCCGCGCCAGATGTCGCTGTTCGGGGCCGTGTGGACACTCGGAAGCTTGGCGTACCTCAGCGAGGGCGGGGCAAGCAGTGTTACCTATTACGAGACCACCGGATGGCGGGGCGTCATGGAGCGCGAGACCGGCTCGCCTTCCGAGAGTTTTCCGTCGATTCCCGGGGCAGTTTTCCCTCTCTACCACGTGCTGGCCGACCTTGCGCCGCTCGCCGGCGGCGAAATCGTTCCGGTCCACTCGAACCGGCCTCTGAGGGTATGCGCCATGGCCGCTCGAAAGGGCGCGACCCGGCGCGTGTTGGTCGGTAATCTGACGGGAGAGACACTTCGAGTGTTGTTGTGCGGCCTGCCTGAGCGAATTCAGGTGACAACGATCGATGAAAGTTCTGCGCTGGAGGCAATCATCAAGCCGGAGGAATTTCGCAGTCAGGAGCCACAGTCGCTCCTTATAGCGAATAAAGTGCTGGTGACCGAATTGCTTCCTTATTCCATCACCAGCATCCTTTCCACCGATGCGCAGCGTTAGCCCGACGTTTGGACCGCCACGCGCGGTGCGGTTGGATTTCAGCCCTTTCGTTTGATTCGAACCGGCAGCACCACCCGTGCGTAGATTACTCTCGCTAACTATGACTAAATTCGACGGCTGTTTGGAGGCTGGCACTCGAACGGGCGGATCATTTGCCGGGGAAAGTCACCAGCCTCATGACAAAGCCTACGTATGGCGGGCGAGCGAACTGGCAGGCGAGTGGAGCTCGGGCAGGCTCGGTGTGGATGCCGAGCCGCGCGGAAGCACTCCTCCGGGACCGGCGCTATCCTGGTGTCTTATATGCCAAAACGCGCCTCGCTTTTCGTGACCTGCGTCGTCGACCAGGTCTTCCCGAGCGTCGGCCTGGCCATGGCGGAAGTTCTCGAGCGCCTCGGGTGGCAGCTCGATTTTCCGGAGGCGCAGACCTGTTGCGGTCAGCCTGCCTTTAACAGCGGTTACCGGGCTCAAGCGCGTAAAGTCGCGCTGCACTTTCTCGACGTCTTTCGCGATGCCGAATACATCGTGGTGCCATCCGGCTCGTGCACGTCGATGATCTCCCATCATTTCGAAGAACTGTTTGCGGGCGATTCCGCGCGCCTCGCCGAGACGCACGCGCTCGCGCCGCGGGTCTACGAGTTCTCACGCTTCCTCACAGAAGTCGCCGGCGCCGAGGACGTGGGTGCGCGGATGGACGCCGTCGCCACGTATCACGACAGTTGTCACGCTCTGCGAGAGCTCCACATTAAAGACGCGCCGCGGCGGCTGCTGCGCAAAGTCCGCGGCCTCGAGCTGCGCGAGATGGATATCGCCGACGAGTGCTGCGGCTTCGGCGGCACCTTCTCGGTGAAATTCGCCGACGTCTCGGGAGCCATGGCGCGCACCAAGATCGACTCCATCGCGCGCACCGGCGCCGGCCTGGTCGTCTCCATCGACTCGAGCTGCCTGATGCAGATCCAGGGCGCGCTCAGCCGCGCCGGGCTGCCCATCCGCACTCTGCATCTCGCGGAGGTGCTCGCCAGCCGATGACGCCGCTCGTCCAGATCCGCGAAACCATCGCCAATGCCGGGCTGCAGCAGGCGATCTACGCAAGCACCGGGCGGTTGATGGATAAGCGCCGCCATGCGGTCGCGCCGGAGGTCTTCCCGGACTACCAGGAGCTGCGCAGCCAGGCCAACCTGCTCAAGCGCCACACCCTCGAGCATCTCGACTTTTACCTCGAGCAGTTCGAGAACAACGTGGCAGCGCGCGGCGGCAAGGTCATCTGGTGCCGGACGCCTGGCGAAGTCGCCGACTTCATCCTCGGACTCGCCAGGGAGCGGGAAGCGCGGCTCGTGGTCAAGTCGAAGTCGATGACCACCGAGGAGCTGCATCTCAACGAGCGTCTCGAGCAACACGGGCTCGAAGCCGTGGAAACCGATCTCGGCGAGTACATCATCCAGCTCGCGGGTCAGCGGCCGTATCACATCGTCGCGCCCGCGCTGCACATGACTCGCTACGACGTAGCCGACCTGTTCACCGGCAAGCTGCGGATCGAGAAGGAGACGGCGCCCGAGAAGCAGACGCTCATTGCCCGGGGGGTTCTGCGGCAGAAGTTCCTGAGCGCCGACATCGGGATCAGCGGCGCCAATTTCCTGGTGGCCGATTCGGGTGCGGTGGTGCTCGTCGAAAACGAAGGCAACGCGCGCCTCACCACCAGCGCGCCGCCCATCCACATCGCGGTCGCGGGCATTGAGAAGATGATCCCACGGGCGCAGGACCTCGCCGTCTTCCTGCGGCTGCTCGGCAGCAGCGCCACCGGCCAGGCGCTGACCGTGTACACCTCGTTCCTCGCGGGCCCCCGCCGGCCCCTCGAGCTGGACGGACCCGACGAGTTCTATGTCGTGCTGCTCGACGGCGGCCGGACCAGGCTGCTCGCCGATGCCGAGCGGCGCCAGTCGCTGTTCTGCATCCGCTGCGGCGCGTGCCTCAACCACTGTCCGGTCTACCGCAAGATCGGCGGGCATAACTACCCCTGGGTGTATTCCGGGCCGATCGGCGCCATTATCACGCCGCAGTTTCACGGGATCGATCGCGACCCCTGGCTGCCCTATGCCTCGAGCTTGTGCGGCGCCTGCGCCGAAGTATGCCCCGTGAAGATCGATATCCCAAAGCTGTTGCTCGACCTGAGGGCGGACGTCACCACGCGCACCCGCCGCGGCCTCGCCGAGCGCTTCGCTTTCCGCATGTACGCCTGGCTGGCCACCAGCCCGGCGCTGTTCGGCTTCGCCGGGCGCGTGGCGGCGCTTCTTGCGCCGTCGAATACTTGGATCAAACGTCTGCCTTGGTTCTTGAATGTAGGGCCGGTCGCGAAGTGGATCAGCCAGCGCGATCTCCCGCCGCCTCCCGCGAAGAGCTTCCGCCGGTTGTGGAAGGAGAGAAAACGGCATGCCGCGTGAGGAGATGCTGGCGAATATTCGCGCGGCTCTCGGCTGCGCCAGCCGGGCGACTGCCACGGCGCCGCCGGTCTATCTTCGCGGGTCGCGCATTCCACGCGGGGAGCGCATCGCGGTCTTCTTCGATTGCATCCAGCGCCTCTCCGGCAAAACGCACCGCGCCTCCTCCCCCTCCGATGCCTGCGCCTACGTGGCCGCCGTGCTCGAGGGCCGCACCGCGGTCGCTTCGAACGCCGCGCTGCTCGATGAGTGCGGTATCACACGGCTGCCGCGGGTGGCGAGCGGCGTTTACGAGCGGCCGCGGCTGCGCGAGCTGTGCGCCAGTTCGGACGCCGGCATCACCAGCGCCGACTTCGCCCTCGCCGACACCGGTTCGCTGGTGATGATCTCTTCTCCGCGGGAGGCGCGAATGATCTCGCTCCTCCCTCCACTGCACCTCGCGGTCGTGTCCGAGCAAAGCATCCTCAGCGGCCTCGACGAGCTGTTCGAGACGCTGCCGCATCCCGCCGGGCAGTCGAGCTCGATGGTGCTGATCACCGGCCCGAGCCGCACCGCGGATATTGAGCAGATCCTGGTGCGCGGTGTGCACGGACCAGGCGAAATTCACGTCGTCGTCGTCTGAGCCCGCTCGCTGACCCTGCCGCGGCCCCCCGTTCCCCGCCGTCTACTTCGCGCTACCCCCGGAGACCGCGGCCGGAGCGCCATCGAGCCGCACCCTCACCGGCATTTCCACCCGCACGTTCTCGCGCGTGTGTACGTTCACCGGCTCGGAGGCGAGCGGCGTCACCCGCATCTCCCCGCCCTCGATCTCGACGTCCAGATAATGCGCCTGCGACGCCCAGCCCTCGATCTGCGCCTGCGCCATCCCGTAGCGCACGTCCTGCGGCCGCAGCTCCCCGCCGCCCCCGGTGACAAACCAGCGCACGCCCCGCGTCTGCCGGCTCTGCGCCGTGTACTGGAAATTGTGCTCGTGCCCGTTGAACGCCGCCTTCACGCCGTAGCGCTCGAACAGCTCCAGGAAATGTTCCAGCTCGCGCAGGCTCCCCGGATGCCGCGGTCCCGCGCTGAACGGCGGGTGGTGGAAATAGACGATCTTCCACGGCGTCCGCGAGGAGGCCAGGTTCCCCTCGAGCCACCGGTGCTGCTCGCTGCCCCTCGCGTAGACCGCCGCCTTGCTGCCGCTCTCGCTGTTCGTCGTCGTGTCCAGCGCGAAAAAGTCCGCCAGCCCGCCGTAGGAGAACCGGTAATAGCGCGCGGGCGAGCCGCCGGGAAAGAAAAAATTGTCGAGATACGCCGCCAGGTCCCTGCGGTTCTCGCTCTCGTTGCCGTCGTGGTTACCGAGCGTCGGATAGAAAGGCACGCGCGCGAGCAGCGGCTCGTAGGGCGCGAAGAACTTCGGCCCCCATTCCCGGTCCGATGCCCCGGTCCGGTGATAGCGCAGGTCGAGGCCGAGTTGCCCGTAGATGTTGTCGCCGGTGGTCAGGACGAAGCGGATCGGGCAGCCGGTCCGCTCGCGCGCCTGGAACTGCTTCCACATCGCCTCCGCGATCCGGTACTGCCGCGCGTTGCCCGTGCCCATGTCCCCGAACACGAAGAAGCAGAGCCGCTCGGAGCGCTCCGGCCACGTCCGGATCCGCCCGTCCCCGATCCGCCGCCCGCCGATCGACACCTGGTACGCGTACTCCGACTCCGGCGCCAGCCCGCGCACCATCGCCCAGTTCTGTGTGGTCGTGACCTCGTGGTCGCCCACGCGCACCGTCGCGCGCCCCATCGAGGGCGAGCTGCGGCCGATCGTGTTCTGCCCCGTCACCCTGCCCCAGGCGAGTAGAACGTGCTCCGCGCCCGCGTCGCCCACGTAGATGTAAGTCTTCTGGCCGAGCGCCGCGGCAGGCGCCAGCGCGCAGGCCAGAATCGCTAACAGCTTGGCCCTGGCATCGCCGCCGTGGCGTTGATCCATTCTCTTCGCGCCTGCAATACCCGTGATCTGAAATCCTTCCCCAAACACCTGCGGCCGCCCGGGCCGCCTTGGCCATCGTACACAACCCCGCCGCCCGCTCGCGATCTCCACTTTGTATGAATACCCGTATCGGATGACCAATCATGCAGACAGGTGCGTGGTCACGTTGGCAACAATCCCGTTCTTATTTCAAGCGCACCGCATTTCCGCTGCTCGACCGGCTCAAACTTGCGTTACCACATTACAGGACCCTCGACTATGCCGCCTTCACCTGCCCCTCGCAGTTTGCCGCTCCTCCCTCGGACGCTGTGTCGAGTTCAGGAACCACCAGCAAAGCAGAAACTCGCCAATTTCCGATTTCGCGCCCCCTACAAACCCGCTGAAACCAGAATTAATGAACGCTTGCCGCTCAGCCGCGCTAATGGCGGCAGCTGTCCGCACCGCGCGCGTTGATCGCCGATGCGAAAATCTGACCTGGCGAATCTGCCTCTGGACGTTGGGAATAGGCACCAGTGCATCTGCTACTTTTCCGCCGATGAATCCACCAACCGCACCCGTAGCGGCTTCGATACCCATATTGGCGAGTTCTGTACCCGCGTCGTTCGGTGGATCATAGCCCAGCCACTCGTTCGCCTGCCGCTCAGCAATGCCGCCGACAGCCTCCGGTATCGTTACGGCAACCCCCACTCCGGCACCGACCCCGAGCGTGAGACCAGCCAAGCCACCTGCGATTGCACCACCTCCCGCAGCCGTCCAAACTTTCCCCCACTTGATTTCGCCACCGGCCCGCCATTGCTTGAGCGCTTCGGCACCGGCGCCAACAAGCCCGCCAACACCAGCTCCTACCAATCCTGTTATGACCGGAATCGGTACATCTCCGTCGGGATCGACGTACTTCAGCGGGTTGTTAGGGTGTAGCCCAACTTCGCAAAAGCAAACCACCTCTTGTCTTCTGCCTTCCACCTTCTGCCTTCTATTCCGGTCCCAGCCGCTCGGCGATGGCGGTGTGGCGGCGTGCGTCGCCGGGGCGGCCGAGGCGGAAATAGACGCGGGCGAGCAGCAGGTGGGCGGCGGCGGAGGAGGAGTCGAGCTCGACGGCTTTCTGGAGATGGGGGAGCGCGGCTTCGATGCGGTTCAACTGGTAGAGGACGCGGCCGAGCTGAAGGCGCGCCTTGGCCGAGTTGGGGTAATCGGCGGCGACGGACTCGAGGGGCGCGAGCGCGTCGTGCGTGCGGCCCTGGCGAAAGAGAAACAAGCCGTGGGCAATGCGCGGATCGTCATTGGCGCGCAGCTTGCGGGCGGCGGGCGCCTTGGCGTTGTGTTCTTCGGCCAGACGGAAGTAGCGCTCGGCGTCGGCGGTCCGGCCTAGCGCCTCCGAGGCCTGCGCGATGCCGGCGTAAACGCGCGCCGGAGCCGCCTCCACGGGCAGCGCCTTACGGTAGGCATCGAGGGCAGGCTCGAAGCGGTTCAGCGCATACAAGCTGCGCGCGAGGTAATAGCAGGCGTCCGGCAGGCGCGGGTCGAGGCGGCAGGCGTTGCCGAACGGCTCGGCCGCCAGCTCGAAAAGCGACTGCGATGCGTACACAACGCCAAGAGCTTTCCAGGCTTGCGCATCGCGCGGCGCGAGCTGCAGGGCGCGGCTGAGGGGAGCGACGGCAGCCTGAAGCTGTCCTTTGCGAAACAGCGTGATGCCGAGGTGGTAGTGTGCCGGCGCGGAGCCGGGCGCGCGCTGCACGATGTCGCGCAAGGCGGTCTCGGCCTGATCGAGGCGGCCGGCGTCGAGGTCGGCGATCGCGCGATCGAGGGCGGTGGCCGCGAGCGCCGTAAATAAGATGACGGCGAGCACGGCTACATCTCCGTGGCGGCTTCGGCGAGCAGTCCTTCGCGGCTCAAGATGCGGATCTCGCGCCGCTGCACGCGGACGAGTCCCTCGGCTTGAAAGCGCCCGAGGTTGCGCGAGACTACCTCGCGCACCGTGCCGAGGCGCGCGGCCAGCTCCTCGTGGGTGACCGGCAGCGAAAAGGTGTCGTTGCGGGCGGCGCCGGCGAATTCGATCAACATTTGCGCCAGCCGCTGGCGGACGTTGCCGAAGGTCACGCGTTCGACGAGCGTGACGAGCTGGCGCAGGCGGCGTCCGAAGACCTCGAGGAAGCGCAGCGTGAGCTCGGGGTTGCGGCGGCAGATGCGATGAAAATCCTCTTTCAGGATCAGCAGCGCCTGGGTGGACTGAATCGCGGTGACGGTCGCGGGATAAGGCCCGCCGTCGAAGACGGGGACCTCGGCCACGGTGGCGGGCGCCTCCTGAATGGCGATTACGATCTGGCGCCCGGAGGCCGCAATTTTCACGATCTTGACGGCGCCGCCGGCGATCACCCAAAGGCCGGTGCAGGGCTCGCCTTCATTGAACAGATCCTGTCCGGGGGCATAGCTGCGCGAGACGGCCGCGGCGGCGAGAGTGTCGAGCTCCGGCGGCTGCAGCACCGAGAAGAGGTCGACGGCGGAGAAGGCTTTCTGTTTGAGAGGCTCCAAGCCGGAATCATAACAGGAGGTGGAGACTCGCCGAGGGGCAGGGGCGCCCGCCGGAGCGCGGGTGAGTGGTACAGAATGAGTATGGCTGAAAGAGATTCATGCCCGGTTGCGCCGCGCGAGGACGAGCCCGGGGATCGCGTGTTCGGATTTGCGACGCGGGCGCTGCATGCAGGACATCGGCCGGACTCGGAGACGGGATCGCGCGCGGTTCCGATTTATCAGACCACGTCGTACGTGTTCGAAGATCCCGATCACGCGGCGGCGCTGTTCAACCTGCAGCGGTTCGGCAACATTTACACCCGTATCATGAACCCGACGACGGCCGTGTTCGAGGAGCGCATGGCGGCGTTGGAGCGCGGCGTGGGCGCGCTCGCGGTGGGTAGCGGGCAGGCCGCGCAGTTCATTGCGATTGCAAGCCTGGCCGGCGCGGGCGACGAGATTGTGGCGGCGTCCACGCTGTACGGCGGCACCTACACGCAATTCGACGTCAGCTTTCGCAGGCTCGGGATCCGCACGACGTTCATCGATCCGGACGATCCGGAGAACTTCCGCCGTGCGATCACGCCGCGTACACGGCTGCTGTACGGCGAGACGATCGGGAACCCGCGGATGAACGTGCTCGATATCTCCGTGGTGGCCGCGATCGCACACGAGCACAATCTCCCGCTGGTGGTTGACAATACCTTCGCATCGCCGTACCTGTGCCGGCCGGTCGAGCACGGCGCGGACATCGTGGTGCATTCGGCGACGAAGTTTATCGGCGGGCACGGCACTTCGATCGGCGGAGTGATCGTCGATAGCGGACGCTTTCCCTGGGAGTGCGGGACGTTTCCGCAACTGCTCGAGCCAAGCAAGGGATATCACGGGATCAGGTTCCGCGAGACGTTCGGGGATTTTGCCTACATCATGAAGGCGCGGGTCGAAGGGCTGCGGGACTTCGGCCCCGCGCTGAGCCCGTTCAATTCGTTTCTATTCCTGCAGGGGCTGGAAACGCTCAAGCTGCGCATGCAATGCCACTGCGAGAATGCGCTGGCGGCGGCGCGTTTCCTCGCGGCTCACCCAGGGGTCTCCTGGGTGAATTATCCCGGGCTGGAGTCGAGCCCGTATCACGCGTTCGCACAGCGCTATCTACCCCGCGGCGCGGGCGCGATCCTGACGTTCGGGATTCAGGGCGGGCTGGAGGCGGGGAAAGAGTTTATCCGATCCGTGGAGCTGTTTTCGCACCTGGCGAACGTCGGGGATGCAAAAAGCCTGGTGATTCACCCGGCCTCGACCACGCACCAGCAGCTCTCGGACGAAGAAAAGCGGGCCTGCGGCATCACGGACGACATGATCCGGGTGTCGGTGGGTCTGGAGGAGATTGAGGATATTTTGTGGGACCTCGACCAGGCGCTGCGGTGGAGTCAAGTGACTGCCGGCAAGGCCGCGGCCGGCGGGAGGGGACGTTGAGCCGCGGCGAGGAGCAAGCGGCGGCGGGGGATGTCGTGCTGACGGCCGATGGAGTGAGCGCGGCGTCGCCGGTGAATGCGGGGCGATTCGCGACGACGGCGGCGCAGCGGCTGCGGATGCTGGAGCGCTACCGCAATATTGCGATAGTGGGCTTGTCCTCGAATCAATTCCGGCCGAGCCACTTCGCCGCGATCTATCTGCTGGCGGAAGGCTACAACGTGATCCCGGTCAATCCGCGGGAGACGGAGGTGCTGGGACGGCGCACGTTCCCCAGCTTGCGCGATGTGCCCGAGCCCGTGGACATTGTCGATATTTTCCGCGAGCCCGCGGCAGTGCCGGGGATCGTGGAAGATGCGATTGCCATTGGAGCGAAGGTGGTATGGATGCAGCTCGGCGTCATTCATGAGGCCGCGGCGGAGCGGGCCCGGGCGGCCGGGCTCGAAGTGGTGATGGACCGCTGCATGAAGATCGAGCACGCGCGCTTCTTCGGCGGGCTGAGCACGATCGGGTTGAACACGGGAGTGATTTCCGCGGCGCGCCGGGGCCGGGTCGGGGAGAGAGCATGAGCGCGGCGCGGAGCGCCTCCGGTTTGTGCCTGGTGTGGTTGGTGGCCGCTTGCTGCCGCGCGCGGCTCAGGAGACCGCTTGCTCAGAAGGTGTGAAATATTCGAAAACCATCTCCGGCCTCCAATGTTTGCACTCGGTTAGCCTGTGGAGAAGAGGCCCGAAATCAATTTTTTCACACCTTCTCACGCGCGCGGCTCGGTACGGAACACGTTTCGGAGCCGCGACTGTCAAGGAGCGGAATTTTGCCGGCCGTTTAATCGCGCACCAGGCGAGGGACAAGCGGAAAGTGGCGGCGTTCCGCG
>JACOTZ010000096.1 GCA_016178155.1 Acidobacteriota bacterium | reverse complement strand
GCAGCACCACCATGACGAAATTGGCTTCGCTCGGCACCACTTCGACACCCAGGCTGCGAAGCGCGTCGGCGAGGAAGCGCAAGCCGCGCGCGTTGGCCTCGAGCGAGCGGTGCAGGAAGACACGGTCGTCGAGCGCGGCAACACCAGCGGCCTCCGCCGGTCCGCTCGGCTCGAACGGCAGCTTCACACGCACCAGCGTGGCAATCAGGTCCTCGTGCGCAAAGCCATAGCCGATGCGCGCGCCTGCCAACCCGTACACCTTCGAGAATGTCCGCAGCGTGATGACGTTGTCGTAACGATAATGCATCGAGTCGGGATACCGCGGGTTGTCCTGCGCGTACTCGAAATAGGCCTCGTCCAGAATGATCAGCACCCGTTCGGGAACGCTTCGGTAAAACGTATCGAACTCGTGCCGGGTGAAGATGGTGCCCGTCGGGTTATTAGGGTTCGCAAGATAGATGACCTTGGTGTTCGGATTGATTGCCGCCGCCAGTGCGTCGAGGTCGTAGTGCCAAGACTTGTAGGGCACCGTCCGATACTTGACGCCGCGCGATTTCGCCAGCACCTGGAAGCCGAGAAAGGCCGCTTCCGTGGTGAGGACCTCGTCCCTGTCGGAGAGAAACGTGCGAAAGATGTCCGACATGATGCCCTCCGAGCCGCTTCCGGCGATCACGTTCTCCACTTTCAGCTCATAGCGGTCGGCCAGCTTACGGCGGAGATCGAGCCCGCCTTTGGGATAGCGGTGAATGCCGTCGAGCACGCCGCGGATGGCTTCGAGGGCGAGCGGCGAAGTGCCGAGGGGGTTCTCGTTCGAGGCGAGCTTGACCACGCGCTTGAGCCCGAACTCGCGCTGAACGTCATCGATCGAGCGCCCGGGCTCGTAGGGGTTGAGCGCCTCTATGTACTTGGGAACGAGGGCCATGGCAGCCACCGCCCGGCAACTCCATTCTACGGCTGGCGCCGGCGCCGGCCGCATCGCACTTAATCTGAACTTTGCTGCACTCCGCGGCCACCCGCGGCCACGGCCTCGGTTGGCGGCCGGCCGGCAGCCTCTCTATCCTAGGAGAAGAGGCCTTGCTGGAGACGCCCCAGGAGCGAAACCGGCAGGCGCGACAATTTACAGGGAGGGCAGATGCGCGGCGAGTTCGCCTGGCGACCCACGGACGATGTCATCCGGCGCGCCCGCCTGACCGCATTTCTCCAGCACTGCGGGGCCGGCGATTTCCATGCGCTCTACCGCCGCTCCATCGAAGAGATCCCGTGGTTTACCGGGCAGGTACTGCGCTTCCTTGCGCTGGAGTTTCACCAGCCCTATACCGAGGTCGTCGATCTCTCGCGCGGCATCCAGTGGCCGCGCTGGTGTGTTGGCGGCGGGCTGAATATCGCCGTCAACTGTGTCGACCGGCACGCGCGCGCCGGGCTGGGCCACACGCCGGCGGTTCTCTGGCAGGCCGAAGAAGGCGCGGATGACCGCATGAGCTACGCGCAACTGCTCGAGTTCGTCGAGCAGTGCGCCGCCGGCCTGCGCGGCCTGGGAATCGGCAAAGGCGACGCCGTGGGGCTGCACCTGCCCATGCTGCCGGAAACCGCGGTAGCGCTGCTGGCCCTGGCCCGCATCGGAGCCGTCGCGGTGCCCCTGTTCTCCGGCTACGGTCCGGCCGCCCTCGAGTCGCGGCTGCGCGACGTGAACGCGAAGGCGCTCATTACCTGTGACGCTTTCCCCCGCCGGGGCGCGCTCGTGCCCGCCAAGCAGGTGGCCGATGAGGCGGCCGCGCGCTGTCCCTCCCTCCGCAACCTGATCGTCGTGCGGCGCACGGGCATTCTCGTTCCCATGCGGAAGGGGCGCGACCTCTACTGGGACAAGCTGCCGAAGAGCGGCGACGCGTCCGCGGAGCCAACCGCCGCCGAGGATCCGCTGATCGTGCTCTATACCTCCGGCACCACCGGCAAGCCAAAGGGCATTCTACACACCCATTGCGGCTTCCCGGTCAAGGCCGCGCAGGATATGGCCTTCGGTACCGATGTCGGACCGGGCGACCGCATCGCCTGGATCACTGATATCGGCTGGATAATGGGGCCATGGCTCATCTACGGCGCGACACTGCTGGGAGCCACCTGTGTGCTCTACGACGGCGCGCCCGACCACCCCAAGCCAGATCGCCTGTGGAGATTCTGCACCGAGAACCAGGTGAATATCCTCGGCATCTCCCCAACCCTCGTGCGCGCTCTCGCGGCGCACGGGCCGGACCTGCCGCGGGCGCACGATCTCAGCGCGCTCCGTATTCTCGGCTCCACCGGCGAGCCCTGGAACCCCGAGCCCTGGTGGTGGCTGTTCGACAACGTGGGCCGCGGGCGCGTGCCGATCATCAACTACTCGGGTGGCACCGAGATCTCGGGCGGCATCCTGATGGGCAATCCCCTGCTGCCGATCAAGCCCTGCTCGTTCCCGGCCGCCTGCCCCGGCATCGCCGCCGATGTCGTCGGCGAGGATGGCAACCCGGTGCGGGGTACGGTCGGCGAGCTCGTGATCCGGGCGCCGTGGATCGGCATGGCGCGCGGTTTTCTCAACGACCCCGAACGCTATCTCGATACCTACTGGTCGCGCTGGCCGAACCTGTGGGCGCACGGCGACTGGGCGCGCATCGACCAGGACGGCCACTGGTACATCCTCGGCCGCAGCGACGACACCCTCAAGATTGCGGGCAAGCGCGTGGGGCCGGCCGAAGTCGAGTCGGTCCTCGTGGGCCATCCCGGGGTCATCGAGGCCGCCGTCATCGGCGTGCCCGATGATCGGACAGGGACGTGCATGGTCGCCTTCTGCGTGCCGGCGGCGCGCGCCGGCGCGGAGCTCGCCGCCGACCTGCGGCAGCGCGTCGCGGAGGCGTTAGGCAAGCCGCTTCGGCCTGCCCGGATCGTGTTCGTGCCGGCGCTGCCCCGCACGAGAAATGCGAAAGTGATGCGCCGCGTGATTCGAGCCGCCTACCTGGGCGAGGATCCCGGCGATCTCAGCGCGCTCGAGAATCCGGAGGCGGTCGAGGCCATCGCCGGCGCCCGGGCCGCGGCTCCAGGGAGGAGTTCATAGCCGGTGTCCTGCTTGGGGGTTGAGCCGCTGACAGCCGGGCGCGCCGCGCTGCTCATTTCACAAACTTTGACCCCGGTGGCCGCGCATCCGGAGATTGCGAGTCTTTGAGAGTATGCCGATCTATCACCGTCTGGGCGACGTCCCCCGCAAACGACATAGCGTCTTCCGCCAGAAGAGTGGCGAAATGCATGCCGAGGAGCTGATAGGCAACAAGGGCTTCACCGGGCCCGCGTCACTGCTCTATCATCTTCGCCGGCCCACCGGGGTCCGCTCCGCTAAGACACTGCGTACGCTCTCCTGGGAGATCGATCCCGACTGCGCGCTCCGGCATCGCCACTTCCTCACCGGGGGCCTGAAGACCGGCCCCAGCCCGACGCTCGACCGTGCGCCGCTGCTGTTCAATCGCGACGTTGCGCTGGAGTTCGTGCGCGCCGAAAAGGATGACGACCATTTCTTCCGCAACTCGCAAGGCGACGAGATCGTGTACGTCAGCGAAGGCGAAGGCGTGATCGAGACGCTCATGGGCGAGCTGTCCTTCCGCCAGGGCGATTACGTCGTGATCCCGCGCGGCATCCTCTACCGTTTCCGGCTCCACAAGCCGCCCTGCGTGCTGCTCGTTCTCGAGAGCGCGGGACACGTGCGCACGCCCCAGCGCTACCGCAACGAATTCGGACAGCTCCTCGAGCACGCTCCCTACTCCGAGCGCGACATCCGCCGTCCCCAGACGCTGCACGTGCACGATGAGAAAGGCTCGTTCCGCACGGTCGTCAAAAAAGGCAATCACCTGGTGGAGATCGTGCTCGAGCACCATCCTTTCGACGTGATCGGATGGGACGGCTACTACTATCCCTGGGCGCTCAGCATTTATGATTTCGAGCCGCGGGTCGGGCGCTTCCACCTGCCGCCGCCCGTGCACCAGACCTTCGAGGGCGACGGCTTCGTCGTGTGCTCGTTCTGCCCGCGGCCGTACGATTTTGACCCCAAGGCCATCCCCGTGCCATACAACCACTCCAATGTCATGTCCGACGAGGTGCTGTATTACGCCAACTCCGAGTTCATGAGCCGCAAGGGAATCCAGTACGGCTCCATCACGCTGCATCCCGACGGCATTCCTCACGGACCGCATCCAGGCCGGACCGAGGAGTCGGTCGGCAAGAAGGAAACCGGCGAGCTGGCCGTCATGATGGACACCTTCCATCCCCTGCACGTCAGCAAGCGCGCGATCGACATCGAGGATGAGGATTACTACCGGTCATGGCTGGGGAATTGAATGGGCGGCTAACCCGCATTTCTACTCAGCGCCCCGCCGCGGGCCGCGCAAGCGCCGCGTCGCCTGCCTGGCGCACGACAGCCTCCTCGACGTGCTGTCAACGACGGATCCGGGCGCCGAGGTGAGCAAGCGACATGCGGCCTAGCGGCAGAGACTCGATCCGCAAGCGCCGCGCAACCGCCCGCCTGCCGGGCGCTCCAGGCGCGGCGCCTTCCGGTCGCGCTGCGAAGCCGCCCCTGCGAGCGCTGCTCGCCTCGGCGTTCGACTATGCCGGCATCTTTCCGCCCGCCGCCCTCGACCTCGCCGCCGCCGCCCGGAAGTACGCGTCGTATCTCGCGGGGCCGCATGCGTGGATGCTGGGCCGGTTCGTCGTGCCGGCCGCGCGGCTCTCTGCATTGCAGCCTCCCGAAGGCGGCTTCCGGGGCTGGCGGATCAGTGCGCTGGCCGGCAGCGATTTGGCGGCCGACCTGCACTCGATTCTCGAGTTCGAGGACCGTCACGGCGAATGCGTCGACTCGATCGAGTTGAAAGCCGCCGGCACGCACCAGATCCGCGAGGCTTCGGACCGGATCTCCTCCGGGATGCGAGTGTATTTCGAGGCGCCGCCCTCCCGCCCGGACCTGGTTCAGGCAATCGGGCAGGCCGGCCGCAGCGCCAAGATCCGCACCGGCGGCGTGACGCCGGAAGCGTTTCCCTCCTCCGGCGCGCTCGCCGACTTCATGGAAGCGTGCGTCTCCGCCCTTGTGCCGTTCAAGGCGACCGCGGGGCTGCATCACGCGATCCGTTCCGAGCAGCCGCTTACCTTTGAACCGCTCGGCCCGCGCGGTGTCATGCACGGCTTTATCAATGTGCTCGCGGCCGCCGCGTTCCTGCGCCACGGACTGACCACCCGCGAAATCACCTGCGTGCTCGAGGAGCAGTCGCCGGAGGCCTTCCACTTTGATGAACACGGCCTCGCTTGGCGCGATCACCGGCTGCGCAACGAACAGTTGCTGGACACGCGCGACCGTTTCTTCGCGTCCATCGGATCGTGCTCCTTCGAAGAGCCGGTACAGGATCTCGAAGCTCTGGGTTTGTTATGAATCCGCCGAATGGTCCCGCGCCCGGCAGTTGGGTGCCGGGCGCGAACGAACCGGGTACCGACTTTCCGATTCAGAACCTCCCCTTCGGCGTGTTCCGCCTCGCCAACGGTCCGCCGCGCGCGGGCGTGGCGATTGGGGCGGAGATCGTCGATTTAAGCGCCGCACACTCCGCCGGGCTGTTTCGAGGCGTCGCCGGCGAGGCGGCGGCGGCATGCACGGAGGGTTCGCTCAATCGGCTGATGGCCCTCGGAATCGAACACGCGGGCGCGCTCCGGGACCGCCTGGCCGAGCTGCTCAGCGACCGCACGTTCGAGTCGCGGCTGCGCCCCGCGCTGCGGCCCATGAGCGCGGCCGAAATGCTGCTGCCCGCCGAAATCGGCGATTACACCGACTTCTACGCTTCGCTCCACCATGCAACCAACGTCGGGAGCATGTTCCGCCCGGACAACCCGCTGCTGCCCAACTACCGGTGGATCCCGGTCGCTTACCACGGCCGCGCGTCATCGATCGTGATCAGCGGCACGGCGGTGAAGCGTCCCCGCGGCCAGATCTTCGAGGAAGCAGCGGGCCGGCCGTCGTTTGCGCCCAGCCGGCTGCTGGATTACGAGCTCGAAGTCGGAGTGTTTGTGGGCCGCGGCAACGCTCTCGGCCAACCCGTCCCGGTCGGCCGCGCCTCGCAACATATCTTCGGACTGTGTCTCGTGAACGACTGGTCGGCCCGGGACATGCAGAAATGGGAGTACCAGCCGCTGGGACCGTTTCTGGCGAAGAATTTCGCGACCACGATCTCGCCCTGGATCGTACCCTGGCAGGCGCTGGAGCCCTTTCGCGTGCCGGCCTTCGCCCGCCCCACAGCCGACCCCGAGCCGCTGCCGCACCTGTATTCAGCCGAAGACCAGGGGCACGGCGGCATCGATCTCACCCTCGAGGTCTCGCTCTGCTCGCGCAGCATGCGCGAGCAGAGCATCGCGCCCGCCCGGGTGAGCCGCGGCAGCTTCCGCGACATGTACTGGACCGTGGCGCAGATGATCGCGCACCATACCTCGAACGGCTGCAACCTGCGGCCGGGCGACCTGATCGCCAGCGGCACCGTATCCGGCGCCGGCCGGGAGAGTAGCGGGTGCCTGCTCGAGCGCACCTGGCGCGGTACCGAGCCCCTGCAGCTTCCCACCGGCGAAGAAAGAAAGTTCCTGGAAGATGGCGACGAAGTCATCTTCCGCGGCTATTGCGAGCGCGCCGGCGTCGCGCGCATCGGGTTCGGCGAGTGCCGCGGCATCATTCTCTCGGCCTGATCGAGCACGCCTCTGATCTCCGCCGCGATGCGGTCTTCCTCCCACCCGAGATTGCGCCCCAGCTCGATCGCATACGGCAGCAGCAATGTTTCGTCCCACCTCTGCTCGTAGCCCCAGGTGGTCGAAACGAAGAGGAGATCGGCGAGATGTTGCGCCATTTCGTGATGAGCGGCGCGCGCGATCACCTCGTCGCGCCGCGAGGCCGGCGGCAGCCCGGCCACGGGCGTCTCCGCCGTGAGATGGACGCCTTCGAGACTCGGCGCGAGCTCGCGGCAGAGCATGTCACCGGCCTGCTCACTCATCAGCCGGTAGGTCGTATACTTGCCGCCCGCGATATGCAGGATGCCTTCGGTGTCGTTCCAGATGCGGTGCTCGCGGCTGGCCCGGGTGGGTGATGCCGAGTCGTCGCGCAGCAGCGGGCGTAGCGAGCTGAAGGCGCAGATCGGCTCCCCTACGCGCTCGCCGCGGAAAACGCGGCGCGCGATCGCCATCAAGTAATCGAGCTCTTCCGCTGAGATGTGCACTTCATCGGGGCCGCCGTCGTGGTCCACGTCGGTCGTGCCTACAAGCGTGAATTGCCGTTCGGTCCCATAGGGGATGAAGAAGATGATACGGCCCCCGGGCTCGAAGTATGCGACCGCGTGCCCGCTCTCGCCGATCCTGGGCAGAATCAGGTGCGAACCGCGAACCAGCCGCAGCGACTCGCCGCCCGCCCAGGGGCCGCGCGCATCCACCAGCTTGCGCGCGCTCAGCCCCCACGTTTCTCCCGTGAGCCGGTCGCGGCCGGTGACCTGCCAGACCGCCCCGTCCCTCCTCCAGCCCGTGCACTCGAGGTAGTTGGCCGCCGCCGCGCCGTTCCCGATGGCCTCAAAGACGTTCTCCAGCACAAAACGCCCGGACTGGATATAGCAGTCCCAGAACTCCGCGGCCGCGGAAAAGGCGCCGCTCCGGAGCGCGGGCTCGAGCTGGCTGAGTTCGCGCGCGCCCAGGCCGCGGTGGTTCGCGATCTGCCGCGATCCCGCCAGCCGGTCGTAGAGCCAAAGGCCGGTGCGATAGAACAGCGCCTTGCGCAGGTTCTCGAACGGAATCAGAAATGGGATGGGCTGCACCAGTCCATTGCCGATGCGCACCAGCGTGGCGCGCTCGTGCAGCGCCTCCCGCACCAGCGACAGCTCGAGGTTCTTGAGGTACCGCAGACCCCCGTGGATCAAGTGCGAGTTCCGGCCGCTGGTTCCCGAGCCGAAGTGATTTTTTTCGGCGAGCGCAATCCGCAGCGGCGTGCCGGAGCGAACCGCGCGCAGCACGAGGTCGCGGATCAGCCCTGCCCCGTTGATGCCGCCGCCGATGACGAGCACGTCAAACTCACCACCTCGCAGGCGCTCGATCTGCTGCCGGCGCTGGTTGCTGGTCATCCCTGTTTCATTCAGAGTCGCACAGCTCGCGGGACAGGGCACATCCTGGTTGCCCCCGTATCCGCCGGCGGTCACGTCCTCGGGAGTCGCTACAATCGGGGGTGACCATGCGACCGCTCCTTTCCCTGCTGCTGGCCGCTGTGCTCTGCTCGGCGGACAGTATTCCCGCCAAAGATCGCATTCTGCTTTTGATCAGCCTGGATGGCTTCGGGGCCGACGTGCTCGCCGACCCGCATATGCCCGTGCCTAACCTTCGGCGGCTGGCGAGCGAAGGCGCGGTTGCCTCGCGCATGACCACCAGCAACCCCACCGTCACCTGGCCCAACCACACCACCATGGTCACGGGCGTCTACGCGGCCGAGCACGGCGTGCTTTACAACGGCCTGCTGGTACGAGGCGGGCCGGGCAAGCCGGTCCATGTCGAGCCATGGCGCGACAAATCGGAGCTGGTGCGCGTGCCCACGATTTACGATCTCGCGCACCAGGCCGGCCTGACCACTGCGGAGGTCGACTGGGTCGCCATCCAAAACGCGCCCACCATAACCTGGTCGTTCGCCGAACGGCCGGACCCGAAGGCGCGGATCCCGCGCGAGCTCGTGGAGGCCGGCGTGATCAGCGCACCCGACGTCGCTGCTTTCCATAAGCACCCCATCACCTGGCGCGACCAGATCTGGACCCAAGCTGCGTCGTATATGATCGAAAAGCACCGGCCGAACCTGCTGCTGTTTCACCTCCTGAACACCGATACCGTGCAGCACCGGTACGGCCCGAGGACGCTTGCAGCCGCGTCGGCGCTGAGCCTGGCCGACGCGCGCGTCGGCGACCTGCTGCGCGCGCTCGAGCGCGCCGGCATCCTGGACCGGGCCACCATCTTCGTCGTGGCGGACCACGGCTTCAAGCAGGTGACCCACAACATCAAGCCGAACGCGCTGCTGCGCCGCGAAGGACTGTTGCGCGCCGCCGGCGGAGAGATTCACTGCGATGCGTATGTCGTGCCCGAAGGCGGCACGGCGATGGTCTACGTCACTGCCGCGGGCGGCAAGGCTCCGCTGCTGAGAAAACTCAAAGAGATCTTCGGCCGGCTGGAGGCGGTCGCCGGGATCTTCGAGCCAAAAGACTATGAGGCCATGGGCTTCCCCGACCCCGTCCGGAACGGCCAGATGGCCGACTTGGTGCTGGCAGCGAAGGCGGGTTACAGCTTCACCGCCGCGCATGACGGGATGCGGTATTCGTCGCCTGGGGCTACGGCATCCGGCGCGGCGCGCGCCTGGACCGCGCCCGCAACATCGATATCGCGCCCACCATCGCGAGGCTGCTCGGCTTGAAGATGGATCGCGTCAAAGGCCGCGCCTTGGACATGCTGGCGGAGGAAAGCCGCTGACCCGCCCCCGGGCACGCCCGCGCCGGGCTGCGCTCAGTCCGCCGCTCGACGGCACCGTAACTATTGCCCGAGTTCTCATTGACAGTTGCTTTCTAACGCGCGCGCACGGAACTGTTTCCGGCTGCTCGCGCGGAGCCGGTCGGCGAACAGCACGATCGTTGGGACCGCATGGATGCGCCGGCAACCGCTACCCCCGCACGTAATATCCGCGTCGGTAGCGCAGCACCGCGTTCGGATAACGCGTGCGCGCCGCCGCCGTCAGATCCACGCGCAGGCGGCGGAACCCGGGACGCGCGTTCTCCGGCGTCCGGTACTGCAGAGCGTAGCGCGTCCGGATGCGCTCGATCATGCGCGGAAAGACTTGGCGCGCTTCTTCGGCCTTGACCCCCTCGCCGCCCGTCTGCTCGGCGATGCGGAAGACATTCGGGTGCGTGAAGTCGGGGTTCACATAGCGGCCCGGCTTCGGGACTTCGGGCATATCGCCCTTGCCGATCACGAGCGCGTTCACGACGATGTCGCCCGCGTACATCGCGTCGATCACCTCATCGTCGGGAGCTTTGTAATTGAGCCCCTTGTTGTCGGTGAGGATGAGGATCGCCTTGCGGCCGGGCCCGGCCTTCTCGTCGATGTAATGCGCGGCATCCAGCAGCCCCCGGTTGATTTCGGTGGCGCTGCCGACGCTCTCGTCATGCACCGCCTCCCGGATGTCGACCGCGATCTCGCCCAGCACGTCCGTGAAGTCGTGCCGCACTTTCGAGCTGCGCGCGAAGATCATCACCGCCACCCGGTCCCTCTGCCGCAGGAAATGCAACGACTGGCGGGCGACATCCGCCACCTGCTCGACGTATTTCCGCATGCTGCCGCTGACGTCGAGCAGCAGGACCAGCGACAGCGGCTCCGCCCCGCGGTCCACATACAGGATTTGCTGAGGTACTCCTTCATCCCAGACCTGGAAATCCGACTGCATCAGGCCGGGCACCGGGTTGCCGGCATCGAGCACCTGTACGTCCACGCGCACGTTCGAAACCCCGGAGCGGAACGTGGCAGTTGTCTGCCCCTGAGCGCCGGCCCGCCAGGCCCCGATTACCATGAGAAGTGCCAGCATGAAGAGCATCGTCGCGGGTACGGCCGGCCACATCGACCACGGCAAGACCGCCCTCGTGCGCGCTCTGACCGGCATCGAGACCGACCGGCTCGAAGAAGAGAAACGCCGCGGCATCTCCATCGATATCGGTTTCGCCAATCTGGATCTTTCGCCCGGCTTACGCATCGCTTTTATAGACGTTCCCGGCCACGAGCGGTTTATCAAAAACATGCTCGCGGGCGTCGGCGGTATCGATTTGGTCTTATTGGCGATAGCCGCCGACGAGTCTATTAAACCGCAGACCCGGGAGCATTTCGAGATTTGCCGGCTGCTGGGCATCCCGCGCGGCCTGGTGGCGTTGACCAAAGCCGATCTCGTGGACACGGAAATTCTCGAGCTCGTGCGCCTCGAGGTGGAGGATTTCGTTGCCGGGTCCTTCCTCGAAGGCGCCCCCGTGGTGCCCGTCAGCTCGGTGACCGGCGCCGGGCTCGACCGGCTCCGCGAGGAGCTCCGCGGCCTGGCGGAGCGCGTCCCGGGTAAGGACGCGTCGCGGCATTTCCGCCTGCCCGTCGACCGCTCGTTCTCCATGCGCGGCTTCGGCGCCGTAGTGACGGGAACGCTGCTGTCGGGATCGGTTGCCCTCGAAGACGAGGTCGAAGTGCATCCGCTGGGACGCCGGGCGCGCGTGCGCGGCATCCAGGTGCACGGGGGCGACTCGCGGCGCGCCTTCGCCGGCCAGCGCACCGCGCTCAACCTCGCGGGAATCGATCACCTCGAGCTGCGGCGCGGCATGGTCCTCGCCATGCC
The DNA here is from genome assembly GCA_016178155.1 of Acidobacteriota bacterium. GTDB lineage: Bacteria > Acidobacteriota > Terriglobia > Bryobacterales > Bryobacteraceae > JACOTZ01. The sequence goes on along the minus strand of JACOTZ010000096.1, from coordinate 1,911 downwards.
CGGTTTCTTCCATCCGGCCACTGTGCTCGATTGCTCGATCGAGCTGCTGGCCTCGGCGCATCCCTTGAAACACCGCGCGCCCGTTCACTTCCACTCCGGCACCGCGGAGGTCGAGGCGGAAGTGCGCCTCCTCGAATCACTCGCGCCGGTGCCGCCCGGGAGCCGCGCGCACGTGCGCCTGCTGCTGCGTGAGCCCGTCCTGCTGCTGCCCGGCGATCGCTTTATCCTGCGGATGTTCTCGCCGGTGACCACCATCGGCGGCGGCGTCGTGCTCGACATCGCGCCGCCCGCACGCATGCGGCGATTGGATGCGGCCCGGCGGGCGCGCGCCCTGGCTGGGGCGTCGGCGCGCGAGCGGCTGGCGCTGCTGCTCAAAGAAGCGCCGTACGGCTTGAGCACGACGGAGCTGATCGCAAGGACCGGCTGGACCCAGGTCGAGATCGAGAAGGCCGTCGACCCCGGTTCGACTGTTGCGTTGCCCCAGAGCTCGTCAGAAACCCCGCCGGCAAGCGCGGCCCGCCCGGCGGTCAGCCGCTGGCTGATCGATCGCGGCCGCCGCGACGCGCTGCTCGCCGCCGCCAGAGACCAGCTCGCCGCTTTCCACAAGGCCAACCCTCTGTCGCCGGGCATGGGTAGGGAAGCGTTCCGCATGCAGGCGCTCCCCGATGCGCCGCCGTTCGTCTTCGACGCGCTGCTGGCGGCGGATTCGCAAATCGCCGCCGAAGGCGAGACCGTCCGGCTGGCCGCGCACAAGCTCGCGCTCCGCCAGGATGAGCAGAGCGCACTCGACAATATCGAGGCCGCCTTCGCGCGCGCCGGCCTGTCGGTCCCGCCGGTCGGCGAAGTGCTCGCCTCGAGCGGCGTCGAACCGGCGCGCGCGCGATCGCTGCTCCAGCTCCTGCTGCGTGACAAGCGGCTCGTCCGCGTGAGCGAAGATCTCACGTTTCATCGCGCCGCCCTGGAGCAGTTGCGCGAGCTGGTGCGCCGCCACAAAGGCGAACAGTTCACCGTGCCCGCGTTCAAGGACTGGACCGGCATCTCGCGCAAGTACGCCATCCCGCTGCTCGAATTTCTGGACCGGGAGCGCGTGACCAGGCGCGTCGGGGATGAGAGAGTGGTGCTATGAGCGCTCCGGGAACTGCTGCTCACCGCGATCCGCGGCGGCGCCGACTCGAGTTTCCGGCTCGGACGGCCGCGGTCTGCCCGGCGGTTTGTGTGGTCCTGGCGGTGCTCGTCCCCGCCGCCCCCGCCGCCCCCCGCGACTGGCTCCGGCTGTATGACTACGACCCGAAAGCGCCGCTCGAGGTGGTGACGAACGGTATCGAACAGCGCCCGGGAGCGGCCGTGCACGACATCTCCTACGCGAGCCCGAAGGGCGGCCGCATAACGGCATACCTCGTCGTGCCGCAAGGCAAAGGCCCGTTCGCGGGGATGCTGTTCATGCACGGCGGCAACGGCAGCCGCTCGAGCCTGCTGCCGGGCGCGCTGCTCTATGCGAAAGCGGGCGCGGTCTGCCTGCTCATCGACTCGCCGCTCAACGGCGCGCGCTCGAAACCTGGCGAGCGCCTGGTCGACCTGACCAAACCGGAGCAGACCCGCGACGCCATGATCCAGACCATCATCGATCTGCGGCGCGGCATCGACCTGCTCCTGGCGCGCGCGGATGTGGACCCAGCCCGGCTGGGCTACATCGGCGCCAGCTATGGCGGCATCATCGGCGGCGTGCTCGCAGGTGTCGAGAAGCGCATCAAGGCTTATGCCCTGCTCGTGGGCGGCGGCAGCTTCGCCGATTTCATCCGCGCGAGCGAGCACCCGAACGCGGTCCGTACCCGCCAGGCCCTTACCCCGGAGCAGCTCCGTCGCAACCTGGAAATCCTCGAGCCGCTCGCCGCCATTCACTACATCGGCGAT
>JACOTZ010000354.1 GCA_016178155.1 Acidobacteriota bacterium | reverse complement strand
GAGTTCCACCTGACGCCCGTGACGGGCAGCGAGCGGGAGCTCAGCGTATCGCTGGTTGAAAGCTCGGCCGAATACTTCTCGGGAGACGAGTCGGTGCGCAATGGCGGGGCTTTCACGCTCAGCATTCCGATCGCGATCGAGGGCGGCCCGGTGAAGTCCGCATCGGTGACGGTCTCGAATGCGGTCGGGGAGACGGCCAGCCGGCCGCTCTCGGCCTGCCGCTAGGGCGGTTGGCGGCCAGCGGGGGGCGTGATCGAGTAGCGGTGATTCTCACCCGATTGTTGCTTTGCGTGCGTATCAGGGAGCACGGGGAGTTTGTTCCCGTCAATGCGCCTCACGGCATAACGCCGGAACACAGTCCGGCAAGCAGGGTGATGTAGGCCGTGAAGGCGAACACGCGAGCGTCCAACCGCGGATCGATAAGGACGGGTATACCCTCGACAACTCCTGCTTTTGACTTCGCCGACACACCAGCGATCATTCATTGCGCAAGGCGATGATCGGGTCGATGCGGGAGGCTCGACGCGCAGGTATGTAGGTGGCCAGCATCGCCGTCGCGGCCAGTACGAAGACGCCCGTTGCGACAGTGGCGGGATCCGTAGTTTCCAATCCGTACAGCAGGCCCGCGACCGGACGCGCGGCCAACAGCGCTGCCGGTATGCCGAAGGCGACGCCGACAGCAACGAGCACCAAGCTGCGCCCGACAACCATCCGCATCACCGAGCCTGCCTCCGCGCCGAACGCCATACGAACGCCGATCTCAGGAGTGCGCTGGCGGACGACGTAAGCCATCAGACCGAACAGCCCCAGGGCCGAAAGCGCCAGTGCCAGAAACCCGAAGAAACCGGCGATGGTGGAGAGGAGCCGTTCCTGGAGCAGTGACGCTGCTACCTGGCGCTCGGCCGTGACGACGCCGGTTACGAGGATATCCGGAGCTATCCGGCCTACTTCGCGTTCGACGGCCGGCGCCAGGCTCGCCGGACTGCGCGAGGTCTTGATCGCCAGGGTCAAGCGGCGCAAAGGATCACGCCTCTGGGCGACAGGGACGTAGATGAAACGCGGCGCCTCCTCGCGCAGGCTCAGGTGTTTTGCACGAGCCACGCCGACGATTTCGTAGGTGTCGGTGCGGCGGCCCCGAAACTGGACGCGCTGTCCAATCGGATTCCGATCACCGAAGTAGAACTTCGCCGCCGCTTCATTCATGATGGCCACTCTCGGCGCGCCGACGCGGTCTCCAGCAGCAAACGCACGTCCGGCCAGCACGGGAATCCCGAAGGTCTCAAAGTACCCGTCGGAAACGTGGTTCTGGCCGATGTTGGGATCAGCTTTCGCACCGGGCACGCTAATCAGGACCCCACGGTCACGGCCGCTCAGGGGGGTCAACCAAGCCAAACTGGCCGATCCGACTCCCGGGATCGCGCGGACACGCTCCAGCAATTGCGCCCAGACGGCGTCCAGCCGTTGATCGGTGTAAGAAGGACCGGCCGGCGTCATATAGAGAACCGGCGTGATATTCAATGTGAGCACGCCTTGCGGCCGAAAGCCCAGATCGAGGCGATCGAGGTTGGCAAGCGTTCTGAGAAAGAGGCCGGCGACGACGAGCAGAATCAGGGAGAGCGCCACCTGGGCGACCACCAGCGTTTGGCGGATGCCAATCCGCGCCAGTGAATCCGTGCTTCGATTCGCAGCGCTGTGCAAGGCCGGGTATGGAGCGGCGCGCAGTGCGCCCAGCACGGGCGTAACGCCGGAACACAGACCGGCGAGCAGGGTGATGCCAGCCGTGAAGGCGAGCACGCGAGCGTCCAACCGCGGATCGATGAGGACGGGCATACCCTCGACAGCCAGGAAGCTCACGATGAACCGGCCTCCCCAGAGCGCGAATACGACTCCGAGAAGCGCGCCGAAGCCGAACAGAAGCAGAATCTCGGTCAAGAGTTGCCGTACGAGCCTGCCGCGTCCCGCACCGATCGCAATGCGCACGGCGAATTCCCCGGAGCGGCTGTGGGTGCGGGCGATGAACAGATTGGCGAGATTCGCACAGCCAACCAAGAGCACCAGGGCCACGACAGCCATGAGGGCCCATAGGGGCCTAGAGAATCTGCCACGGAGCGCGTCCAGCGCTTTCGCGGCCGGAGCGAGCTCCATATGGTCGAAGTAGTCGCGGCGCATCTCTTTTGAGAAGCCCGCCATGTAGTTCTGAAAAATCGCGTCGACCCGAGCGCGCGCCTGCTCAATCGAACCACCCGGCTTCAGACGGGCGACGACATCGAATCCCCAGTTCGCTTTTTCCCGGAGGATACCCGCGCCCAGAACCGTGAATGGAAGAGCGACATCGGCCGGCCGGCCGGGAGTCATCCCCAGAAATCCGTCTTCGATCACACCTACAATCGTCAACTGATGCCGCTTGTATCTGATCACCTTGCCCAGAACAGCGGGGTTGCCGCCGAAGCGCCGTTGCCAAAACGCGTAGCTGATCACGGCGGCGGGCGGTTGGAGCTGGTCATCGCTCGCGATGAGCAACCGCCCGATCGCAGGATTCAAGCCGAGCACCTTGAAGTAACTGCCGGAGACAAGTTCGCCAAAGACTTGCGCGGGCCGGCCATCGAGGATGAGATCCAGGGTCTCAGGCATAACCGCGGCCATGCCATCGAATGCCTGGGTCTGCTCTCGAAACAGCTCAAAACATGGATACGGCGGCGCTCCGTTGGCTCCCTTCACGCCGACGTTCTGGAGGAAGTACAGTTGCTCTGCATTGGGGACCGGCAGTTCACGCAAGATCACGGCCTCGACTACGCTGAACAGCGCGGTGTTGGCGCCGATTCCGAGGGCAAGAGTGAGGATGATAATGGCTGTGAATGCAGGGCGCCTGCGCATCCCGCGGAATGCGTAGTGCAAGTCTTTCAAGAACGCTTCGAGCCCGGGCAGTCCCCGTTGGTCGCTGACTTTTTCCATTGCGGAGACCTGGCTTCCGAACTTCAACGCCGCCAAACGGCGGGCCTCGTGCCGGCTCATTCCGCGCCGCAAGTTATCTTCCACAGCCATCTCGATATGAGCGGCGAACTCAGCCTCCAAATCCTGATCCGGCCGGCGCCCGCGAAAGAAACCGAGGGCCCGCTCCCACCATTCGCGTGCGCGTCCGGTCATTTGGCGCCTCCTTTCGCCGGCGCCAGCACCCGTCCAATGACGGCTGCAAGCCGCTGCCAGTTCGAAGTCTCCTCGGCGAGTTGTTTGCGGCCGGCCCGGGTAATCGAATAGTACTTGGCGCGCCGATTCGTCTGCGAGGTCCCCCACTCCGCCACGATCCAGCCGCGCTGTTGCAGACGGACCAGCGATGCATAGATGGTGCCCTGGTTGAGCAACACCTCGTCGCCACTCAACTGCTCGATACGCCGTGCCAGTCCGTATCCGTGCAACGGCCCCATCGATGCCAGCGTTTGCAGCACCATGAGATCGAGCGTTCCTTGAAGAAGGTCGAGCTTGGGGCGCGGCATG
>JACOTZ010000353.1 GCA_016178155.1 Acidobacteriota bacterium | reverse complement strand
GGCGCGTTTCAGTGGCCGACGGATCCCAGTACGAAACCGCATCGTTCGAGACGTACCGATAGTACTGATTGCGGATACCACCCACGCCCGGCGCGAGCCAGAATACACTCGGAGGCAGCCGTGCAACAGGCCTTGGGTTTTTCAGTTGCAAGCCATCGAATCATTCGTTCGCGCCACACCGGAGGCCGCGTGCCTCGTCGTATTGGGTTTGGCAGCGCTCCTTTTCATCTGGCTGCGGCCGCAGAGCTGAGCGCGGCAGCGGGGGTCACGGATTACACACTATCCGCTTGTTCTCTCGAGCACGGATGCCGCTGTTGGAGGAGTGCGGGTTGCGGCGGCCATAGTCCCATCCCGAAGCGGGTCATGGTACTTGGAAGGTGCTCAAAAGAGGGTACGGCAAGTACGAACAGGGGATGGCATCACCCGCTGTATGCGACGAGAATTAGCATATGGTCGCGGCATCGATAGCCGCTTCGATTCCACGCGCGCGGATGCGTTCAGGGATCGCGCGCCCCGCGCAGAGACATAAAAACAGGCGAACAGGACGCACCGCCGAGCCGGCTAAAACAGGCGAACAGGACGCACCGCCGAGCCGGCTGGCTGGCAGAAGGGCTGGCAGTGAAAGGGAAGCGCATGAGGGATATTTTTCGATACGAGAGACGAGAGGCAGGGTTCAGCATGGTCATCACCGCCGCGTGCGCGGTGGTTCTGGTGTCGATGCTGGGGCTGGCAATTGATGCGTCGCGGATGTACATCCTGAAGACCGAACTGCAGGCCTTCGCGGATGCCGCGGCCATTGCCGGCGCCTACGAGCTCGATGGCACGCGCGAAGGCATCGACCGCGCCCGAAGCGCCGCCGAGGTGGGCCCCGGCTCTCCAGCAAACCGCGTGAATTTCGGCAGCGAGACGGTCCCGAGTGTCGATGTAGCCTTCTCCACGACCGGTACAGGAGGCTGGGCCGAGAATCCCGGGAACGGCACCGGGTTCAAGTACATCCGCGTAATCGCAGCGGGACCGGTTGTCACGTATTTCCTGCGCTTGCTTCCGGGTGTATCCGAGAGCTATCGCGTCCCCGCGGTCGCGTTCGCCGGGCAACTGCGGACCAACGTCGGGGATGCGGTGGATCCATTCTCGCCGGACCAGCTCCCGGGCGGGAACCCCAACAATAGCTTCGGCTACACCCAGGGCCGCTATTACACGATCAAGTGGGCGCCGCCTGGAGAACGCCAGCAGACGGGAGGCATGTGTCCGGGGGATGTGGCCGCGGATTACAACTCGGTCTACGGCGGCGACCGCGGCTACATCGATGTCGGCCAAGGCAGCGGCAATTCCAGTTTGTACAACGCAATCGTCAACCACGACTACATCGAGAATCCGCCGCCTCCCTTTGAAATCGGCGACGTGATCCCGGTGGTGGAAGGCAACAAGAACGTCTGGCCCGCGCTCTCGGCGCGCCTCAATCTGGATACGGATGTGACCTCCACGGCCTGGTTGGAGTACCTGCAGTCCGGAACCGGCAACGGCCGGCGGATCCTGCGGCTTCCGGTGAACAATCCCGACTCGAACCGCGTGGTTGGCTACGCGACCTTCTTTCTGCCGCTGAACTCCTGCAACTTCAACTCCCAGTTGTCTGGAAACGGCGGCGGGAACGGCGGAGGCGGCGGCCGCGGCAATGGTGGCAGAGACAGCAGCGGGAGCGGCTCAGGCAGCACCGGCCTGAGCGGTCCGAACTACAACAACAATGCGTGCTGCGCCGAATTCGTCGGCACCGGCGTTACGATCGCGAGCAAGTTCCTGCCCGTCGACCAGAGCGACCCGACCGTCGTGTATGCGGTGCGGCTCTTCAACGGGGGGCAGTAACATGCGACCGCGCACGCAGGCCGGTAATGCGATCGTCGAGTTTGCACTCAGCTTCTCGCTGCTGTGGATGGCGTTCTCGGGCGTATTCGGATTCGCCTATTCCACGTACGTTTACAATGCGCTGGCGACGCGGGTCGCCGACGGCGCGCGACTGGCCTCGCGCATGGACATCGAGCAGGCGAATCCGGACGCGTTCCGCAATGCCGTGAAGAACGTGGTTGTTTATGGCTCGACCACGCCGTCGCGCTCGGCGACATCGGTCGTGCCGTCGCTAACGACCGAGCACGTGAACGTAAGCTGGGCATCGGACTCCGCCGGCGTGCCCACAACCGTTACGGTCGCGATTAACGGGTACGCGGTGAACGCGCTGTTTCAACGTTTCGAGCTGACGAACAAACCAAGGACGACCTTGAAATATGTCGGAATGTACAAGACTACTCCGTAGAAGCCGCCGGCAGCGCGGCAACGCGATGCTCGAGAGCGCTCTGGTGCTGCTGACGCTGGTGCTGCTGATCCTGGGCACGCTCGATCTGGGGCAAGTGTTCATGCACATTCACTACACCAACGAGCGTGCGCGGGCGGCCGCCCGCTGGGCCGTGGTCCACGACTTCGACCCGCGGGACACCACACCCATCAAGAAATACGCGGTGTATAACGACGCCAGGGCCCGCAGCACCGACCAGCCCGGACTGTTCGGGCTGAGGATCTCCGACGTGACGGTAACGACGGTCGGATCGCCGGGCGGCCCCGACTATGCCATAGAGGTGAGCATTTCGAAGCCCCTGCAATTCTTCTCGCCCTATCTTGCCGGCGCGTATACGCCGCGGCCCGCGCGTGCTACCTCGCCCGTCGAAAGCCTCGGGGCGACGCAATAGCGGCTGTCCGCGGCTTCAGAACGGCGGACGGAGTGAGCGCTCCGAGGCGCTTGCTCAATAAGGGGGGCCTCAAACGGCGCCACTTTCCCGGCCGTTCCGCGACCGCGAAAGCCTTTCGGCGACACCGGCCGGGACGGAGACAGCGGCGCGCCGTAAGCCGCACCTGAATTCGTGAGCGTCGATGTTCCTGGTGCGTGAAGGTCCACGCAAGCGCAGCCTCGGTGGCGGTTCGATCTCCACCACATCTGAACTTGTGTCCCGCGCACGACTCAAACTAGACAAGCCTTCGCCTTGATATCCCTTCGGGATATGGAAGTGAGAAGTCAGCGGCTAGCCGCCGGGCAGACCGCGGTTAGGTCGAGCCAGAAACTCGCGCCGCAGTCGCCGCGAAACAGAGGGACTGCGAGTTCCTGGAGAGAAACCAGACAGAATGGCGGCGGGGCGTGATCAGGGTGTGGGGGCGGCTGGGAGGCCCTGTGGTTGCAAGAACAATGTTTGGTCGATGCTAATTAGCTGGAGGACCGTGCCGTGCATGGGCAGCCACCAGGAGACGGAGGAGAGGCCGGGGGCGGGCGCGACCCGCCCCGTACAGCACCTAAATATCGTAATACAGCGCGAATTCGTAGGGGTGCGGCCGCAGCCGGATCGCATCCGCTTCGTTCTTGCGCTTGTAGCTGATGAACGTCTCCAGCAGCTCTTCGGAGAACACGTCGCCCTTGAGCAGGAAAGCGTGGTCTTCCTCGAGGCAATTGAGCGCCTCCTCGAGCGAAGCAGGCATCGAGGGCACCCGCTTCAGCTCCTCGGGGGACAGATCGTAGATGTCTTTGTCGAGCGGCTCGCCGGGATCGATCTTGTTCTGCACGCCGTCGATACCCGCCATCAACATGGCCGCGAATGCCATGTATGGATTGCAGGCCGGGTCCGGCGGCCGGAACTCGACACGCTTCGCCTTCGGGCTCGCCGAGTACATCGGAATGCGGACCGCGGCCGAGCGGTTGCGCCGCGAGTAGGCCAGGTTGACCGGCGCTTCATACCCGGGCACCAGCCGCTTGTAGCTGTTGGTGGTCGGCGCAATGATCGCCGACAGCGCCCGCGCGTGCTTCAGCAGGCCGCCGATGTACCAGAGCGCGAGCTGCGACAGGCCCGCATATCCGTCGCCCGCAAACAGCGGCTTGCCGTCTTTCCAGAGGCTCTGATGGGTGTGCATCCCGCTGCCGTTGTCGGCAAAAAGCGGCTTCGGCATGAACGTCACGGTCTTACCGTACTGATACGCCACGTTGCGGATGACGTATTTGTACAGCATCATGTTATCGGCGGAGCGGATCAAGGTGTCGTACTTCTGATCGATTTCGGCCTGCCCGCCGGTGGCGACTTCGTGGTGGTGGCACTCGATCACGATCCCGCACTTCATCATGGTGGAGACCATCTCGCTGCGCAGGTCCTGATAATGGTCGGTCGGCGGGACCGGGAAATAGCCTTCCTTGTAGCGCGGCCGGTAGCCGAGATTGTTCTCGCGCCGGCCCGAGTTCCACCGGCCCTCCTCGGCGTCGACGTAGTAGTACCCCGAATGCTGGTTCTGATCGAAGCTGACGTTGTCGAAAATGAAAAACTCGGCTTCGGCCCCGAAGTACGCCGTGTCGGCGAGGCCGCTGTTCTTCAGGTGCATCTCCGCCTTGCGCGCGATCCAGCGCGGGTCACGATCATAGTGCTGGCGTGTGATCGGATCGATCACGTCGCAGGTCATGGTCAGGGTCGGCGTCTCGGCGAACGGGTCCATGTATGCCGTGGTCGAGTCCGGCACAAGCAGCATATCGCTCTCGTTGATCGCCGCCCAGCCGCGAATGCTGGAACCATCGATGCCGAAGCCCTCCTCGAAAGAGTCCTCGTCCAGCATGTTGATTGGATAGGAAACGTGCTGCAACAGGCCCGGCAGGTCCGTGAATCGCAGATCGAGTTGCCGCGCGTCGTTTTTCTTTGCGAATTCAAGTACTTCGTTTGGGGTCATTCATCCTCCAGAGGCTTCTTCACCGACGACATACAAGTGCACGGGAAACTGCCGCCCGGTCAAGCGTTGCGTATAGGCAATGGTGCAGCGAAGGCTGTACTATCGGTAAGTATAAGTAGCTAGCATAACGAATCGGCCGTGGACTGGCAATCAAAATTCCTTGGGGGCGCTGAAAGTATTTTTGATAGCTGCAAGTCTCACGTGCCCAATGATTTAGGCACCAGATGAGCCCCGGCGCCGGTGGGCGCCGCCCACGGGATTTTGATGATGGAGCAGATGCTGCTGAGTTGGGAGCCCGAGCGGAAGCTGTTCACGGTTTCCGAGCTGAACGCGCGCATCCGCGGCCTGCTCGACCGGGAGTTTGCCGACGTCTGGGTCGCGGGCGAGATCTCGGGCGTTCGGCTGGCAGCGAGCGGCCACTACTATTTCACTCTCAAGGATGAAGAGGCGCAGTTGCGCTGCGTCTGCTTCCGTGCCAGTGCCCGGTTTCTCCGATTCAAACCTCAGGATGGGGTGGCGGTGCTGGCTCGCGGCCGTATCGACGTCTACGAGGTACGGGGCGAGTACCAGCTTCTGGTGGAGGCCATCGAGCCGCAGGGCTACGGCGCCTTGCAAGTCGCGTTCGAGCAGCTCAAGAAGAAGCTCGCCGCGGAGGGCCTGTTCGATCCCGGCCGCAAGCGGCCGCTGCCGAAGTTCCCGCGACGGATCGGCCTGGTGACCTCGCGCACCGGCGCCGTGATCCAGGACATGCTCCAGATCCTGTGCCGGCGCTTTGCGGGCCTGCATATCCGTTTGTATCCGGCACTGGTGCAGGGCGAGGGCTCGGCGGAGTCGGTGTGCCGGGGCATCCGGTACTTTTCAGAATCCGGCTGGGCCGACGTATTGATCGTCGCCCGCGGCGGCGGATCCCTCGAAGACCTGTGGACGTTCAACGAAGAGGCGGTCGCGCGCGCGATCGCGGCCAGCGCCGTGCCTGTGGTCTCGGCGGTGGGCCATGAGACCGACTTCACGATCGCCGATTTCGTCGCCGACCTGCGGGCGCCTACCCCTTCCGCCGCGGCCGAGCTGGCCGTGTGCACGCGCGAGCAGGTGGAAGAGCAGCTCGCGGCATATGCACACCGGCTCGAGCATGGCGTGCGCTACCGTCTGAGCGTCGCCGCCCGCAGACTCCATGAACAGGCGGTCGACCGGGCGCGGTCCGTCGTACATCGGGCGCTCGGACGCGCCCTGCAGCGGGTGGACGAGTGCGACTATCTGCTCCGGGAGCGCCTGCGCGGACACCTGCGGCGGCGGCGCGAGCGCCTGAACGATCTCGAAGCGCGGCTCCGGCATCTCGACCTGCGGCTGCGCTTTTCCGAGGTCCGCCGCCGGCTGGACGCCGCGACGCGAGCGGCCGAGCAGCGCCTTCGCCTGCTCCTGGCACGCGCGCACGGCCGGCTCGACCCCCTCGCCGGCCAGCTCGAACAACTCAGCCCTTTGCGCGTCCTTGATCGCGGCTACGCGATCGTGCGGGACCGGGCCGGAAAAGTGATCAAAGATCCTGGAGAAGTGAGCGCGGGCGACCGCCTGCGTGTCCGCGTGTCGAAGGGCGAGTTTGACGCGGAGGCGCGCTGA
>JACOTZ010000352.1 GCA_016178155.1 Acidobacteriota bacterium | reverse complement strand
TTGACCCAGCCTGCGGAATGACGCTTCCGGCCGCCGTGCAGGCCCAACGGCTGAAGCGGCTACCTAATCAGATTAGGCAGCGTATGCAAACTGCGTGTTGGCAGTTGTGGTTTTCCGATCGTTTTACGGGAGCTCGGAACCCGGCACGCCTTCCCACAACGTAATCAATCCCGTCGAAGCCGTTACGCCCCCTTTCAGGACCAGTATACGCGAAGGGTCACTGGCGCAGCCAGTGCCTAGCAATTTGATGCGGGCCGAGCCTGGGCCGATGCAGGGCCGTTCACTCTGTGGCAGGCCGGCAGCCGGAAGGTTCCCAGTGGATTTCTGGCTGATTCCGACCCGGTGGGCCGGGCACGGCGACAGCCCCGGGCAAGACGCGGCGCGGCCATATATAATCTCCCCAAATGCCTACCGTGCTGCTGGTCGAAGGCTGGCGCGTGCACTTCCACACGAATGAAGCAGACGAGGCCATGCACGTCCATGCCTGCAAAGGCGAAGCCGAATGCAAGTTCTGGCTGCACCCGGATCAGTTCGTCATCGAGGAGGACTACGAGCACAGCCTCAAGCCGGGCGCGCGGCGGGAGATCCGCCGCATTCTCTACGAGCATTTCGACTACGTCTGTGAGGCCTGGCACTTGCAGTTCGGGAGGTTCCGTGCCCGCTAAATTCCAGCCGGCGCTCGCCCGGAAAGTCGAGGCAGCCGAAGACCACCTCGTCATCGTCACGCGCGACGAGCGCTACGAGATCCCATGGGCGCAGTGCTCGGAAAAACTGGCCGCGGCGACATTCGACGAACGGCGCCATGTGCGGTTGTCGCCCGGCGGCTACGGCCTGCACTGGCCGCTGCTCGACGAGGACCTGGCGGTGGGCCCGCTCGTCGATGCCGCCGTGTGAGGGGCCGTCAGGAACCAGCGGGCTCCGCGCCGGGCGGCCGCAGTCGCTGCAAAGTTGGGCCGCAGTATGCCGCGTACAGGGACGTTTCGCCGCGTTTCCGGGAAGAAGCCGCGAGGCGCAGCGCAGGAGTGGATTTAAAGCCGCGCGAAAGACTTCCGCCGGCGTGTCCGGCGAGCGAACAACCTGGATGCAGGTGCTCCCCAATTTACCGTAGAGCATTTTCGAGCGATTTTGTTTGACCAACCGGGAGCATCCGAGCAAAACTGAGGTGATGCGATGGACACCGAGACTCGTCTGCGCGTCGCTCACGGCCGTAGTGATGATCGGCACGGCGACCACGGTTTTCCATTGGCGCCAGGAGCACTCGTTCCGAAGCGAAAGCAAGCCTGCTACATTGCACAGCGTGCCTGCGCCGGCGCCGGCGGCCAGCACTTCCGAAACACTGCCGATCTCGCCGGGCGACACTCTGAGCGACCTGCTCGGCCGGGCCGGCCTTACGCAGGGGGCTAGCGCGGACATTGTAGCCGCGGTGGACGCCGCGTTTGACGTCCGGACCTTTCGCGCGGGGTCGCACCTGCGTCTGACCCGCTCTGAGAGCGGAGGGCTCGAGCGGATCGAGTACCAGATCGATCCCGACCGCAAGCTGGTAGTGCGCCAAAACGACGGGGCGTTTTCATCGGCGGTGATTGACATCCCGAGCACGCTGCGTGCTGTGCCTGTCTGCGGCAAGCTGGAGGGATCGCTGTTCGAGAGCATGGAAGCGCGGGGTGAGCCCCCGGAACTGGCTCTCCAGATCGCGGAAATCTTCGCCTGGGACCTCGATTTTTACACGGACCCGCAGCCAGGGGACGAGTTCTGCCTGCTTGTGGAGAAGAAGGAGTACGCAAACGACCAGCCTCCCGGCTATGGCCGGATCCTGGCTGCGCAGTATAACAATTCGGGGACGCTTTACGAGGGTTATTTGTTCGCGGACGAGCATGGCAAAGACGCCTGGTATTCTCGTGACGGCCATTCGCTTCGATCGGCATTCCTGCGGTCGCCCATTAAGTTCGAGGCGCGTGTCAGCTCGCGATTTTCCCGGCGCCGGTTTCACCCGGTGCTCAAGACTTATCGGCCCCACCTGGGAACCGATTACGCGGTCCCGGCCGGCACGCCTGTCCAGGCGGTTGCCGAGGGACGAGTGGTGTTCTCGGGCCGCTCCGGCGGGTCGGGAAATCTGGTGCGAATTAAACACGCCCAGGGCTATGAGACCTATTACCTGCACCTCTCGCGGCGGCTGGTTCGGCGGGGTCAGCGAGTGCAGCAGGGGCAGCGTATTGGCCTGGCCGGCTCGACCGGACTAGCCAGCGGCCCACATCTCGATTTCAGGATCAGGCGCAACGGCCTGTTTCAGGATTTCGAGAAGCTCAGGGCACCGCGGGCATCGCGGATCAGTGCCCGCCGGCTCGCCGCGTTCCGTGCCGTGCAACAGGAATACGCAGCCCTTATGGCAGGCGCATCCGGTTCCATAATGGCCCGAGGCTCAGGGAGCGGTCCCGAAGATCTGGCCCGCTGACTCCCAGGCGGGGGATGCAATCGCAAAGTCGCGCCGAGGCGCCGCCGCAGCGAAACGATGAAACCACACGGTCCGGTACAGGCGTACTCCGAGCCACTCGATGTCGGACCGGAGGGAAGTTCACCTCGATCTCTCAGCGGTTTCTCGCCCGGATGCCGCAGCAGGTCGAGCACGGACCTGACCCTTCGCGGAACAGAAGACCTCCAAACGTGACCTCCAGGTAGTCAAAAAGCCTGGGCTACGTTCAGTGATTTTTTCACGCCTGGCTGCCCGCGGTTTGGGTTGCCGTTTGCCAGCCAGGGTTCAGACCAGGTGCGTGTGAATGGGGATCCCGCGAGCCGCTCCATGTGCCCGGGAGTGCCCGGGCGGGTGAAAGCGCACTCTAAAGGGCGCCTCGGCAGAAGCTGAGCGCCCAGCGCTGAACCCTCGCACAGGCCGGCGGCCCGATCACTCCTTGAAGAAGAACTCGTAGGCCTT
>JACOTZ010000351.1 GCA_016178155.1 Acidobacteriota bacterium | reverse complement strand
CTGGACCACACCGCTGCAGCTTCCGTTCAGCGGCTATCGCCAGGACGTGCGCGCCGGCTTCGCAGCGGATGCGAACGGGAACGTATACGCCGCCTGGCCGATGGACAATCGCGATTACGAAGCGTTCCTATACCGGCATGCGGACGTGTACGCAGGGAGGCTGCCGCGGCCGGCGGCATCCGCGGCGGCGCCGAAGCTGGTGCCGCGCCATGTTCCCAACCTGCGCCCGCTCAGCGTGATTCACCCGAACGAGGGCGAGGATCTCAAGCGTATCCGCGACTACGTGATCGACTCCGGCGGCAAGCAGTACAGGATCTACCGCGGCGACACGCACCGGCACACCGAGTTCTCGATGGACGGCAACAATGACGGCACGCTGCAGGAGACCTACCGCTACTCCATCGACGCGGCCAGCCTGGACTTCCTCGGCGTCAGCGAGCACAACGGCCTGGGCGGCCCGGATAACGAGTACATCAACTGGCTCATGCAGCAGTACGCGGACGTGCTGATGCTCGCGGACCGGTTCACACCGCTGTATGCATACGAGCGCAGCCTCGGGTACCCGAACGGACACCGCAACGTGATCTTTGCCCGCCGCGGTAATCCGACGCTGCCGATCCCGCCGCAGGAGCAGAAGGCGCAGACCGGCGCCCAGATGCTCTATCAATACCTGAAAAAGAACAGCGGCATCGCGATTTCCCACACCTCGGCCAGCAACATGGGGACCGACTGGCGCGACAACGACCCGGAAGTCGAGCCTCTGGTCGAGATCTACCAGGGCGATCGTGTCTCGGCCGAGTACGAAGGCGCGCCGAAGGCGGCGCACGCCGGCAGCCCCGCCTCGGCGCCCGGCGGCTTCCGGCCCGCCGGCTACGTGTGGAACGCCTGGGCGAAGGGCTACAAGCTGGGCGTGCAGGCAAGCTCGGACCATCTGTCGACGCACATCTCTTACGCATGCACGCTGGCCACCGACTTCACCCGCGAGGGCCTGCTCAACGCCATGCGCGCGCGGCACTCCTACGGAGCGACCGACAATATCGTGCTTGACTACCGGCTGCAGACCGGCGGCAAGGAGCACCTTCAGGGCGACATCGTCCAGGCGCCCGGCGAGATCAAGCTTTGGCTCAAGATCCTCGGCACCAATCCGATTCGCCAGATCGACATCGTCAGGAACAACAAGTTCCTGCACACGCGCCATCCGCTCCAGAAGGAGCAGCAGTTCACGTTCGTAGACGCCTCGCCCTTGCCGGGCGAGAGTTACTACTATGTGCGCGTGATCCAGGTGGACGACCAGATGGCCTGGTCCTCGCCGATCTGGGTAAAACGCTGACTGTTGGCGTTGAGCTCTCCCGCGGGTTGATGACGCGTGGTATCGCGCGAAATCGCCGCCTCCGAGGGGCCGACACAGGAGCGCCGTTCAAGGTAAAATAGTGCGGCCTGGACCTGAGGGGGGTCGCGATGGAACGCGGCACGAGCGGCGATGAGCGGTACATGACGCTGCTCGCAACCACCCTGGATCTGGACGGACCCGACGAGCGCCGCGCTTTTCTCGAAGTGGTGTGCCAGGACGAGCCCGAGCTCCTCGCTGACATCATGAAAACCATCACCGTCGATCAGAAAAAAGACGACGCTCAAACCTCCCGAGCCGCTGGCGAGTCACACAGTCTGTTCGAGGCGGGGCAGGTGGTGGCGGGCCGCTTCCATATTGTCCGCGAACTGGGCGAGGGCGGCATGGCGGTGGTTTACGAAGCCGTCGACAGCAAGCTGATCGAGCGCCGGGCGCTGAAGTTCTCCAAGGCCGGCTACTCCCAGTCCATTCCACCGGAAGCCCGCAGTGCGCTGCGGGTCACCCACGAGAACATTTGCCGGGTTTACGAAATCCACGCGACCGCCACGGAATCCGGGCCGGCCGACTTTCTCTCGATGGAATTTCTGGATGGCGAGACGCTGCTCAACCGCTGGCAGCGCGAAGCTATCCCCGGATCGCTGGCGATCGATATCGCACGCCAGATCTGCCGCGGCCTGGAGGCCGCTCATAGCGCCGGGATCCTGCACCGCGACCTCAAGAGTAATAACGTCATGCTGGTCAAGCGGGCGGACGGGAGCCTGCGTGCCGTTATTACGGATTTCGGTCTCGCCCGCCCGCTCAGCCATCGCACCGGCCCGGCTTCCTCCGCGGTCAGCGGAACACCGAACTATATCGCGCCGGAGCGGTGGAAAGGTGGGACAGCGACGCCCGCCTCGGACGTTTACGCGCTGGGTGTCATTCTCTACGAGATGCTGGCCGGCAGCCTTCCCTTTGCTCACGGGACACCCTGGCAGAAGCGGCTCAGCGGTCTTCCCGAGCCGCCAAGCCGCTCTGAGCGCGCGCCGGATGCCCGCTGGGACGGCATCGTGCTCGGCTGCCTCGATCCAGATCCGCGGAAGCGTTTTTCTTCGGCTCACCAGGTTCTGGAGGCGATCGAGCAGGCTTTCCAT
>JACOTZ010000350.1 GCA_016178155.1 Acidobacteriota bacterium | reverse complement strand
TGGACACACCAACCATTTCCTGCGGCACCAGCACACAGGCGGGAATTGATATTCAGGTTTGCGCCGGCGCCTCTGGCGCGCCTGCCGGCTTTTCGGTGCAATGGATCACACTGGGAGCTTTTAACCTGGGTCCCGATGGCATTGCCGGAACCGCTGACGACGGCACCTGGCCGGCGTCCGACAGCTCCAGTCTTTGCAAGGCGTCGTTTTCCGGAAATGCAAATCTTTCCAGGTACAACCTGGGCGCCAACGAATGTGTGAGTGTTCGGGTTGGAGATTTCCTGTTCGACGAGGGCGCCTCGACGAACTGTGCAGACTCGCTGGTCTGCGGAACCACATACGTGTTCCGGTCGTTCGCACACGCAACGAACACATTGCAGCGCAGCGATTTCACCGCCAACCGGCAGTGTTCAACCCTGCCATGCAACGACGACACAACCGGCTGCACGCTGACTCAAGGGTATTGGAAGACGCACGGCCCGATTCCGGTAGGAGCAAATTCGTACACGTGGCCGCAGTCCGTACAAGACAATGGTCTGACGCTCGGAAACATTTCCTATACGGCTGACCAACTGCTGTCGATCCTGAATACTCCGGCATCGGGGAACGGCCTCCTCGCGCTGGCGCATCAGTTGATTGCGGCGAAGCTTAATATCGCCAACGGCTCGGACGGCAGCGCTATAGCTGCTGATATCGCCGCCGCCGATGCGCTCATCGGGAATCTCATCATCCCGCCGATCGGGAGCGATTATCTGGCGCCAGGCTCAACGAGTGCGCTGACGACTGCACTCAGTAATTACAACGAGGGAGGCACCGGTCCGGGCCACTGCCCGTAGATCTCTTGGATTTCTCCCGATTGATCCATAGCACTTCCGTCACTGTCATGACCGCACCTCCTATCACGGCTGCCGTCCTGCTTGCGGCGCTGGGCGCGTGTTTTGCGCAAGCGCCCGCCGGGCGGCAGCCGCTCGCCTATTTGAACGGGAAGCCCGTCTATGACGCCGACCTCGGGCCCGCGCTTGAGAGCCAACTACTCCAGCAGCAGCGCCAGGTATTCGAGATCAAGAAACGAGCGCTTGAAGCGTTCATCGAGCAGCAACTCCTCGAGGCCGAGGCTGCCCGCCGAGGCGTCCCCAAGGAGCAACTCCTGGGAGACGAAGTCTACGCCAATGCCGGCGACCCGACGGAGGCCGAAGTCGAAGCCTACTACCTCGGCCGGACGCAGGAACTTCAACGCCCATTCGAGGAAGTGAGGATCCAGATGCGCAGCGCGCTCTACCAGGCGCGTCTGCAGCGGGCGCGCGAGCGCTATATGAAGACGCTGCGCGAGCGGGCAAACGTGCAGATTCTGCTCGATCCGCCGCGCCTGCAGGTCGCCGCCGACCCGTCGCGGCGGCAGGGGCCGGCTGACGCCCGGGTCCAGATCGTCGAGTTCTCCGACTTTCACTGCCCCTACTGCGCTCGCGTTCAGGAGACGCTGAAGAGCCTGCTGAGCAAGTTCAACGGCGAGGTAAGCCTCGCGTTCCGAGACTTCCCGCTCACCCACTTGCATCCGCGCGCACAGGCGGCCGCGGAAGCCTCGCGCTGCGTCGCCCAGCAGGGCAAGTTCTGGGAGTATCACGACAAGCTCTTCGCCGGCACATCAGGCCTGGACGCCAGGGGGTTTCGCGAACTGGCCCTCAAAACCGGCGCGGACGCGGGTGCTTTCGACGACTGCATCGCAAGCGGCCGCGCCAGGGCGGCGGTCGAAAAAGACCTCCAGGAGGGAAAGAACGCCGGTGTAGCGGCGACGCCCGGCGTTCTCTGTCAACGGAATCTTCCTGAGCGGCGCCCAGCCCGCGGCCGTATTCGAGAAGCTGATCGAAGAAGAGCTGGCGAGGGTGCGGGTGCAGAAGGCTGCCGCGGAGTGAGCGGTGTACGAGTCGGCTTTTGCCCGGTCCGCAAGAACCTGGCAGTTGCCGGTAGCGAATCAGGCCCGTCTTAACTGCGCCTCAACTCCTGCCGATTGTAAGATGTAAAGCTCCAGGTCACCACTGTGCGAGAGCAGCCACCGCCGGCGAAACGGGTTCTGAACTTCATGGATTCCAACCGCCCCGCCGTGCCCGCTGGGGTAGTCATCCTGATCGTTTCGATCGCGGCGATCGACTGGCGCGTCATCCCGAACATCGCGCTCGGTCTTTTGTATCTTTTCCCGATCCTGATCGCGAGCACGGTGTGGAGCCGCTGGAGAATCCTCGTTCTCGCCGTCGTCTGTTCGGTGCTGCGCGAGGTCTTCGGCGGCCTGCACTGGCAAGAGGGCTTCGAAACCCGTCTGGTTTTGGCGGCGCTGGGGTTTACGGGCGCCGGGTGGTTCGTCTCCGAGCTGACGCGCAACCGCGCGCTGGCGATCGCGCATCTCGATGAGCTGCGGCGGCATACGCAGATCCGGCTCGATATGGAGGAACACCTGCGCGCGCTGATCGAAACAACACCGCTGGCCATCCTTGCCGTCGATGGCGACGGCTGCGTTCTGCTGGCCAACGAAAGCGCTCACCGGCTGCTGGGATTCGAGCAGGATTCGCTGAAAGGGCGAAACATCCGGTCGTACCTGCCGGTCCTGGACATGGAGCCGGCGGAACACGCCTCGTATCACACCGAGCTCGAATGCCATGGAAAGCGCGTCAATGGCGAATCGTTCCTCGCGCGGGTTTGGTTGTCGACCTACCGGACCAGCCAGGGCAGAGCGGCCGCGGCCTGTGTTTGGGACGCTTCCGAGCAGCTTCGCGACCGTGAGGATGCCAGTCTGGACGCCATGATGCGGGCCTCGAGTCTGGTCATCTCGGCGGTGTCGCACGAGATCCGCAATCTCGCCGCCGCCGCCTCGGCGGCGCACGATAACCTCAAAGCGGTTCCGCGCGTTCAGGACAGCCAGGATTACCATGCGCTGGGCACCCTGGTGACAGGCCTCCATAAACTCGCGAGCGATAGTCTTCGCCGCGGCCTGGTCCAGCCCCGCGGCTCAACCGATCTGGGCGCGGTGCTCGAAGATGCCCACATCCTCCTCCAGCCGCTGCTCGCCGAGATCGGCGCGGACTTGGAATGGAAGGTTCCTTCGCGGCTGCCGCTGGTGCGCGGCGAACCCCATGGTATCCTCCAAGCAATCCTGAACGTGGGCAGAAACAGTTGCCGCGCGCTTGAGGCCTCGGCTGTGCGATGCCTGAGCGTCGAGGTGACACTGCCCGGCGGGGCGCTCCAGTTATCCATATCGGATACGGGTCCCGGCGTTGCGCGGCCGGAGAACCTGTTCAGGGCGTTTCAAATCGGCGCCGAGGACACGGGCTTGGGCTTGTACGTCTCCCGCGCGCTGCTGCGCTCCTACGGCGGCGATCTACGGTTCGTACGCCAGGCCGGCGGCGCGCGCTTCATGATCGAGCTTGCCCGAGCGGGCGATTTACATGATACGGCTGTTGCTGATTGACGACCACGGCGTTTTCCGGGAGAGCCTCTCCCGCGCCATCTCTGTGGAAGCGGATTTCGAAGTCCACCACTGCGCCACCGTAGCGGAAGGACTGCAGATCGCAGCGACCGTCCCCGTCGATATCGTTTTGCTCGATTTCGACCTCGGCCTGGAGCGTGGGTCGGAGTTCATCATGCGGGCGCGGGCGGCCGGTTTTGAGGGCCGCATCCTCATTGTGACGGCATGGGTCGACGATTCGGAGGCGCTGGAACTCATCCGTCAGGGCATCAGCGGCATTTTCTTGAAAGAGAGTCCGCTCGCTTCGCTGGTTGCGAGCATTCGCACCGTGGCAGCCGGCGGTGCGGTGCTGGACCAGCACTACCTCCGGTTGCTCGCTGCCGCGGACTCCGAAATTACCGCGCCTGAAGACCCATCCCGGCCCCGGTTCTCCGATCGCGAGAGCGCAATCATGCGGCTGCTTCTGGATGGACTTTCGAACAAGGAGCTGGGCGCTCGCCTCGGCATGTCGGAAAGCGCCGTGAAAGCCGCGCTCCAGCGGCTCTTCGAAAAAACCGGGGTGCGGACCCGCAGCCAGCTCGTCCGGATCGCCCTCGAGCAAGTGCATTCGCAGCCTGCCCGCCGCTGAAGTTGGAGTTGAAGCGGCCGCGGGTGGGCCGCTTCAACTCCACGATGCCAGCAAGGTCGAGGTAAGGGAGAGTCGGTCCTTGCGGGCCGGACTAATGCGCGCACCCTGTCAACACCGGCGTAGGATTGCGCGTAAGCCCAGAGTACGGGCTTCGCACCCCTGACGCAAGCTATCTTTCGACAGCTTCGAGACTGCTAATACCAACGATCCACACGGGCCCACCCCCATTCGCGAAAGCCTTCCTCCCGCAGCAGGGCTAGCCTGGACCGAAGTTTCCCCTCGGCATCGGACGTGTAGTTGGATTTGCAATGAGATAGCTGGCGGGACGGTCCGGTTTACTGACTACAGGTGGGCGACTCAGAGAGTGGCGCCAGGCAGGTGGAGCGCTCGCTGCTGGGGAGGCGTGGGGCGGGTAATTATGTCGCATGCGGGAATCGATTTCACCTGTGGCTCGATCTGATTTTTGACAATCGTGGCGAGATCCGCGATCCAGTCATGAAAGCTCTGGACCGGAAGATCATCGACGGTGCGCTTGGATTTTGCTTTCGCCGTGGCGGTGGGGCTTCGCCGGGCCGGCTGCACCGGGGAGACTCTTGGCGCACCCCGCTGTTCGTCATCAAACAGCAGGGGAGCCAGCGCACGCCGCATGTGCCATTCGACATGATAGACCAGCATCGAGGAACACGTGCGCGCGGTCGGCGTTTCGGGGCGGCAAGCCATCCGCCGCCGCGCGAATACGACGGTCGCCGCCGGCCGGCCGGCCGCCTACTTGCGGCTGCGAATTACGCCCACCACATCCAGATCATAGTCCGTGTAGGCCCGGTACGTGCCTCGCAGCCAGATCACCGCCACCTGATCGCTCTTCCAGA
>JACOTZ010000344.1 GCA_016178155.1 Acidobacteriota bacterium | reverse complement strand
CCGTCGACCCGCGTCAGTCGCCGAGATAGTGACCGTAGCGTTCGAGCGCGACCCGCACCAGTTGGGCCCGGGTGCGCACGCCGGTCTTGGCGAACAGCCGCTGCAGGACGGCTTTCACGGCCGTCTCCGAAAGCCCCAGCCCGGCGGCGATTTCCTTGTTGGCGCGGCCCTCGAAGACGCCGCGCAGAACTGTGCGCTCCCGCTCGGTGATGGTGATGGCGTCCTCCTCCTCCACACCGCTGCGAAGCACTTCGATGGAGAGCGCGTCCATCCGGGTGTCGCCCGCGGCCAGCGTGCGGATTCTCTCGACCAGCTCCTCAAGTCCCTGGTTCTTGGCAAAAATCCCGGCTGCGCCGGCCTGCAGCGCCTCGAACAGCTCCCAGCGGTCCGCGCCCGCGGTGACCAGCAGGACCTTGCCGGCAAATCCGCAATCTTGCGCGCCCAGCAGGAATTCAATACCCTCTTCTCCCGCCAGTTTCATGTCAAGCAGAACCAGGTCGACGGGTTCGGCCCGGATGGCCGCAAGCGCCTCCGCGACTCCGGGACAGGCGCTGACGAGGAACTCAGGATCGCGCGAGAGAAACTCGGCCAGCGCGTCACGGAAAAGCTTGTGGTCGTCAACGATGAGCAGCCGCACGGATGACTGTACCGGCCCGCTCCGCCACCGCGAGTTCGACGAGAAAATGCGGCTGCGGACGGACATCATAATAAAGCTCGCCTCCATAGGTGCGGAGAACGGCGCGACTGATAAAGAGGCCCAGGCCCGTGCCGCTCGCGCCCGACTGAAAAGGACGGAACATCTGCTCACCGTTGCGCGCGCCGGGACCCGAATCGGCAACACGGACGATCAGCGCGTCGCCGGTCTCGTAGGCTACGATCGTGACCTGCTTGACGGCGCAGTCGCGCAACGCACGCTCGCTGTTATTACAAAGATTCAGAAGCACCTGGAGCAGCCCGTGATGGTCCCCGCGCACCCGCGGCAGGCCGGGCGGGATCTGCCAGCTCACCGCGACGCCCGCCTCCCGGAACATGGGCGTCACCACGATGCGAAGCTCGTCGAGAACCGCCAGCAGGTCAACTCCCGAAGTCACACGGCCGGTGCTGGAAGCGAGCTCATCTCCGGCCAGGCTGTGCAGCCGCTCGAGCAGCGAGCCGAGCGTGCTCAGTTCGGGCAGGCCGGCGGCTTGCGGCCGCACGGATAAACTCTGGAACACGGCGTGGGCCGCGGCGGAGCAGTTGCGCAACTCGTGCGACAGCGCCGCCGCGAGCACCCGTGAATGCCGCAGCAGATCGCGGAGACCCGCTTCCTCGCGTTCGCGCAGGTGCTCGGAGGCGTCGGAGACCACAATGACCAGCCCCGGTCCCGAGCGCGCGGCGAATGAGGAGAGCCACATCTGGGCGAAGAACACGCTGCCATCGGCCCGGTAGCCCCGGCTTTCCATCATGGTATTCAGCGTGGAGCGGAGGCCCGGACGGGCGATCACCTCCCGCAGCATGGGGAAGAATCGCACGACGGGTTCGCCCGCCAGCGCGGCATCGTGAGCAAACAGGCGGTGCGCCGTGCGGCTGGCATGCGCGATTCGGCCGTCAACATCGACCGTCAACACGGCCGCCGGAACGCTTTCGAGCAGTACCCGTGCTTCCGCTTCGGCCTCCTGGCGGAGCGCGGTCTGCTCCTGGAGTTTCCCGAGGTTTTCAGCCAGCAGCGTGCGCCCGCGCAACAGTTCCCCGAAGAAATAGCTGACGCCGAAGTACACGAAGAAGTTGAACGCGATCCGCGAGGAGACTCCCTCGACCCAGGGCTCCGGACTCAGCGCCTCTCGCAGGTACGTGCACGCCGCCACCGCCGCCGCCAACTGCCACCACGGCGCCAGGCCCGCAAGCAGCAGTAGCGGAAACAGGTACAGCGAGCCCAGCGATATGTTCGGCTCCACTTTCCAGTCGCCCACCGCGATCGCGAGGGTGAGAACGATGCTGAGCGCGAGCAACCGGCCCCGATGCTCCTGCATATCCCGGCTGAAGCCGCGAAGAGGCGATGCGAAATGCACAGCAGCAGCATTATAAGGGCAAACGGCCGCGCATGGCGATAGTACAGCCGCGCTGACCGGCCTGGATGGGCGCCCGGGGAAGATCCCATCTTGGACAGCAAAGGAGGATCACGGCGATGGAGTCCAGCGGTTTGCAGGATTGCGCCAGGGTTCCGCCGGGTTTCCGGCGCCTGAACTATTAACGTTCGAGAGCACTGCTGTGGACCGAATTCTCCAGTACTCGGTTAGTCCGAAAGATACCATTTGAATCCGCGCGGACAATCCCTACAATCAGACTTGCTTTTCACGTCCGGCCGCTGAGCTTGCATGCGCGGCGCCATCCGCGTGCGCAAAAAAACGCCTGACGTGTGCGCTTTTGATGAAAGGGCTCGATATTCGTGATGCGTAGAACAAGTGTTGCCGTAATTGCGGTACTGACAACTCATTTACTGCTGAGCGCGCCGCAAAAATCCACCGGAAAATGGGCAAGTGTCGGCAACAGCCCCGCGGCACGCTCCGGCGCCTGCGCCGCCTTACTGGCTGATGGCCGCATTCTGATCGCCGGCGGCGGCGGTCCGGTTTCCTCCGCTGAGGTTCACATCTTTGGCGCCTCCGGCGGTATCGATCCCTCGGCCATGATCTCCGCGCGCACGGGACATGCCTGCACCACCTTGGGGGATGGCCGCATTCTGGTGACCGGGGGGTTCAACCAGTCAGGGCACCTAAACACGGCGGAAATCTACGACCCCGCAAACAATCAGTGGCTGCCGGCGCCGAACATGGTCCACAGCCGTTCCGGGCACACGGCGACCCTGTTGCCGGACGGCAGAGTCCTGGTGGCCGGCGGCGAGGATGCCGGCGAGGTTCATAATACGCTGGAAATTCTTGATCCGGCCGCGAGTTCCTTTAGCCTGCTCTCCACAGCCTCGCTCAGTTCCGCCAGAAAATACCATGCGGCTGCTCCCCTTCCGGACGGCCGGATTCTGATCGTGGGCGGCTCCAATGGCTCCGCCGCGCTGGCTTCCGCCGATATATTCGAGCCGGCAACCGGCGTGATCGCCGCGGCAGGTTTTCTTTCCGTGCCTCGCGCCGGCCTTTCGGCAACCGTAATGGCTGACGGGAGCGTACTGATCGCCGGCGGTACGAATGGCATCGAGGACCTCAGCAGCGCCGAGATTTTCGATCCTCTGACCGGGAATTTCGTCGAAACGGCGCGCATGACCGCGGCGCGCCGCGGCCACCTGGCGGTCCCGCTCCCCCCGGGGAATGAAGTTCTGCTGCTGGGAGGGGACGCCTCCGGGAGCGGGCTCGAGCTGTTCAGTTTGACGCGGGAAGCAGGAAGCGGCTCCGCCTCTCCTTCGAATGGGGCCGGGGTTCCAGCCGCCCGGAGAGCGGCCGCTGACGCTACCGAAGGTGCAATCCGGCTGGCCCCGCGCACGGGCGCGGCCAGTCTCGATCAATGCGCGAACGGTCCAGGGCTTACGGGCGGGAACATTGGACAGACCTGTCTCGATTGGGTGAACGGCAATTTGAATTCGAGCAAGGCAGCTTTTCGCGAGGGCGATTCGATTCCCTACCGATTGCGCATGTCCGGGATCACTCCGGGCTCCAACACCGTCACAATCGAGTGGGATACCACCCAACAGGGCAAGCATGCGCTGGACTACTTGGCGACTTACAATCGCTCAGTCACCGGGGCCGATCCATGCGCCGGCGTATCCGGCTGCATCCTCGTGGTCCAGTCGCCGGATATACCGCCGGATCCGAACATCACTCCAGGTGGGATACAGCCCCAGCAGATGCTCCCCGGACGCATGCAGGAATTCTTACAGAAGTTCTATATGTGGGGCGGAACGATCACCGGCATGTCCTTGTATACACGGACCGGTGATTACATCGGTAATAGCGCGACGAGCATCACCATCACTTTTGACGCAACCGTGCCCAATCCTGTGCTTGCGTGGAGTGGACACATCGCGACCCGCGTGGACTGGGGTGCACTTTACTCGGCCGTGGCCATCAGCGGCTCGCCCTTCCACATGCGCCTGAGCGAAGTGAACGGAAGTGGCGGCAATCAGGATCGTTCGCTCTCCAATGACGCTGCCATCTTCCCCGGCACCATCGAGATCATTAAACAAGCGAATGTCGGCGGCACTCCATTCAGCTTTACCGCCAGTCCGGCTCCGCTCGGCGCGTTTTCGCTGACGCCTTCTTCCGGCTCGCCGCCGCAGGCGAAACAAACCTTCGCGAATATCTTCACTTTTACGTCATACCAGGTAGCAGAGACGGTTCCAGTCGGCTGGACACTCGCGACCCCGAGCTGCACAAAGATCGGATCGGGCAGCTTTACCACGAACGCTACCGGCGTCAGCATCGATCTCAAGGAAGGAGATGAGTTCACCTGCACGTTTGTCAACACGATCAATGCGAACCAGGTGACGCTGACCAAGGCCTGCGTGCCAGCGAGCGATGGCGGGAGCTTCAGTCTGGCGGTCAATGGCACGACGGTGGAAAACCAGGCTTGCGGCGGTTCGGTGACAAAGCTCGACGTGGCCTTCGGGACGTCAGTGACGGCGAGCGAGACTGCGGGCGCCGGCACGGATCTTGCCAACTACACCTCGTCGATCAGTTGCATGGCTAACGGCAGCTCTATCGGGACGGCGGCCGGAGATGGAAGGTCGATCACGTTCACCATGTCGAACGCGGCTGTGGCCTGCACAGTGACCAACACGCGTAAGACCCGCCAGGTGACGCTGGCGAAGGTCTGCAGTCCCACCGGCGACAACGGGAAGTTCAACCTGACGGTCAGCAGCACCGGCGTCACCACCCCGACCGAAACCGAAAAGACCTGCGGCACCTCAACGGCGGCCAAGACCGTATTCGTCGGCGAGTCGGTAACGGCGAGCGAAGCCGCGGGAACCAATACCAGCCTGGCCAACTACGACTCCTCGATGAGTTGTTCGGCAAACGGGAACCCAACCCCGATCGCGACGGGAACAACGTCAGCCAGTTTCACCATGCCGGATGCCAGCGTTAGCTGCACGGTCACCAACACGCGCAAGACCCGCCAGGTGACGTTGGCGAAGGTCTGCGTTCCGGACAGTGACGGAGGAGTCTTCAACCTGACCATCAACGGCACGACCGAGAACGGCAAGACTTGCGGCCAATCCATGACCAAGAACGACACGGCCGTGGGTGAGTCAATCACGGTGAGTGAAACTGAGGGGACCAATACCCTTCTCAGCAACTACACGATATCGTTGACATGCACCTCAAACGGCAGCACCATCGCGAGCGCAGCCACAAGCTCCACAAGCTTCACCATGCCGGATGCCAGCGTATCGTGCACTGTCACCAATACCCGCAAGAAATATACAGTGACGCTGACCAAGGTTCTCAACCCGCCGACTGACGGCGGCCTGTTCAATCTCGTGATCAAGTCAAACGGCGCCGTCCTGAACAGCGCATCCGGCGTCGGCAACAACGGTCAGGTGCAGTTCGACGTTGCCGGAGGCACTCCCAGCGTAACCGTCGAAGAAGCTGCCGCGAACGGCACGAATCTGGCGCAGTACGTCACCACGTGGAATTGCAATGTTTCCGCGTTCACCGGGACGACGACTTACTCGCGCACCTTCACCATGCCGGACCAGGCGGTAACCTGCACGGTCACCAACAGCCGCCCGAGCATTAGCGTGAGCAAGAGCTGCACGGCGAACATGAGCGCCTCATTTGCCGTGTCGGTAAGCTCCACGGGCACGGTCTGCAACCAGGGACCCGTAGCTCTGCAAAACGTGCAGGTCACGGACGCGCAAACCATCGGCGGTGGAACGGGAGTGACAGCCACGGTACAGGCGCTGAGCACCACAAGTCTGGAGGCCTGTCCGACGCCCGGCTCCTGCAACAAGACCAACAACCCGACCAGTTGTGTGGACTTCACGAGCACCTACACGCCCACGCAGCCGTCCTCCGGCACCAACGCCTGCACCTTCAACTTCTCCGATCTGGTTTCGGTAACCGCTGCCTCGGTGGATCAGGGCGTGCAGGTCAGCGGGCAGGCGCAGGCAGGGTGCCCGCTGTGCGGCGCCTGTGCCGGTAATTAACCAAGGGATTCGCTTGATATCCCTGCGGGATATGGAAGACAGAAGTCAGCGGCTAACCACCGGGCAGTCCGCGGTTATGTCGAGCCAGAAGCTCGCGCCGCGGTCGCCGCGCATCGGGGCGTGTCCCGAGTTTCTTAGGAGAAATCGGACGCGACAATGCCCACGCCGGTTCAGCGGCGGGCTACCATATCCCGCTGGGTACGCTGCGCGATTGGGAGCAGGGCCGTACGGAGCCGGATCAGCCCACGCGGGCCTATCTGACCCTGATTGCACGCGATCCCGACCACGTCAACCGGACATTGAACCTGAAGCCAACCTAACCGAAGTTCGTCACCGACAGGATTTCGAACCGCTTGCTGACGCGCGCGGCTCAGTAAGTGCCGTCAAATCAGCGGAAGCGTTCTGAGCCACGACCGTCAGGGAGTGGTGGTGACGAACCTCGGTTAGGGTCGCACTTCCGGCAACGTTATGGTTTATCCGGGCGGGACAGCTCTGTGACCGTGGAATGCAAACAAAGGGCGTTGCCGAGGCGTACCCGGCAAGCTTTTATTCGCGGCGAAGAATGGTTTAAGTGACACTGGTTTTTTGCAGAGCGTTTCTGAGCCGCGAGTCGTTCCGGCGCCGAAACCGTCATTTCGCGCCAGGAAGCAGCCCGCCTCGGACTACACCTCCTGCGCGCCGCGCAGCAAGCCGGCGAGGTCCTTGATCCCGACACCGGGGCCGCCGGGCAGGCTCATCCTGCCGTCATGGACGGTGATCGGAGGGTCAAACCATCTCCCGTATTTCTCCGTGCCGAGCTTGTATTCCTGGTAGCGGCCGACATCGGAAACACAGGACGCGAAGTGCAGCGTGTATACGAATCCGAAACCGCCGGAGACGTGTACCGTAGTCGGCATCTTCGCCACCGCCGCCATGCGCGCAACCCGGATGGACCGGATCATGCCGCCGTAATAATGCAGGTCGGGTTGCACGATGTCAACGCCGCGATTCGCGATCGCCCAGCGGAAGCGCCAGTGACTGTACTCCTGCTCGCCTCCCGCAACCGGAATCGTGAGGCGGTCCGCTACCGCCTTGGTGCCGGCGAAGTCATCGAACTCGCAAGGCTCTTCGAAGTAGACGGCCTTTACCTCTTCGAGCATCCGCCCGACCTTGATCGCGTGCGCCGGATCGTAAGAGCTGTTGGCATCCGCATGCATGTCGATGCCGTCGCCTAACGTCTTTCGCACCAGGTAGATCAGCTTCTCGGTGCGGCCCGGCATGGCGTCGGCGTTGCGGCTCATGCGCCCGCCGACCCGGAATTTCACCGCCTTCGCCCCCGACTGCGCCACCAGCTTCTGGAGATGCGCGATCTCCTCGTCCGGTGTGGTGTCGCGCCGCCCGCTGGCCACGTAAATCGGGACGTCGCGCCGCACGATGTCGCCCAGCAGCGCCCCCATCGGCTTGTCCGCGATCCGCCCGAGCATGTCCAGGATCGCGAATTCCACCCACGCCTGCGGGCTCCAGAGCGCGAGTCCTTGCAGCTTGTAGTTGGACTTCCAACGGTACAGCTCCCACAGCAGGTTCTCGAGGTCGCGCGCGTCCTTGCCGATAAAGAACGGGACCACAAGCTGCTTGAGGATCTTGTCCAGATAGTCCTGTCGCGGCGGATTCGTCAGCGACACGCCTTCGGCGCCATCCTTCGAGCGCACGTGCACGAAGTATTCTCTGTCTTTCTTCAACAGCCGGATCGATTCGATGATGACCGGCGACTTGAAGCCGCTGTTCTTCAGCACCGGAGCCGCGGCCGCGCGGTCCAGTTCCTCGTAGGACGGCCCCGCGGCCTTCTTGCCGGCCACTCGCTGAGCAGCGTGGGCCGGCGCCAGTCCCGCCGCGCCGGCGAGAAAGTTACGTCGTTTCATCGTGCACCTCCACAGTTCAATTCAGCGGCTTCACCGCCGCGCAGGCCGCGACTGCGACTCTTTGACGGATGCCAGCGCCGGCCCGGCCGCACAGAAAAAAAGGACCGCTACTGTATCGCGGAAATTTTCATTCTGAGCCGCGACCGCGAGGGAGCGTTTTCAAAACGGCCGTACACCAAGGTCACCGCCGCGCGGGTCCGGCTCCGCGCTCCCATCACGGTCTAATGTACACCGGGACGAGCGCGCACCGGGAAAAGCGTGGATCCAGAATTTTCCCGGTGTAAGCTTGAGCGATATGCGCCTGCTGATCGGATTCCTGATCTCCTGCGCGCTCCCGGCGCAGACGGCTACGGTCGAAAGCAACGTGATCTTTGGCATGCATTCGGGGCTGGCGCTGCTGCTCGATGTGTACCGTCCGGCGAAGTCCAACGGCTACGGCATCGTCGTAATCCCGGGCAGCGGCTGGCACGCTCCGATGGGCTATGACGCGCTGCCGCTGAAACAGTCCAAAGAATTCGTGGCGCACCTCCGCAAGTTGAGTGACGCCGGGTACACGGCATTCGTGATCACGCATCGCGCCGCGCCCCGCTTCCACTACCCGGACGCGGTCGAGGACGCGCAGCGTGCCGTCCGGTTTGTGCGGAATCGCGCCGGCACATATGGCATTCGCGCGGACCGCATCGGCGCTCTGGGCGGCTCCTCGGGCGGCCACCTGGTGAACATGCTGGGGACGCTCGATGGAAAGGGCAACGACGGCGATCCCGATCCGGCGCAGCGCGAGAGCGCGAAGGTGCAGTGCGTCGTGGCCCTGTACGCGCCGAGCGACATGGCGAAAGTGGACACACCATTCGGCTCGGTCACCGTCACAGCGTTTCTGGGGATGCGGCCGCCGCGTCCCAATGCACGGAACTCGATCGAGGCGCGGCTGTATCATGACGCTTCGCCGGTGAGCCACGTCACGGCGGACGACCCGCCATTCCTGCTCGTGCACGGCGATGCGGACCGCATCGTGCCCTTCAGCCAGTCGGAAATTATGGAGGCGGCCCTGCGGAAGGCCGGCGTGCCGGTGAAGCTCATCCGGGTACCGGGCGGAGGGCACGGCTCATCATTTCCCGGCGCTACGGAGAAGATTGAATGGTCCGGCGAGGCGGTCGCGTGGTTCGACGCTCATCTCCGGAAGCAGTAACCATCAGTCTTCGCGGCGCGGATAGTGCAGCAACATGGCCGCCAGCGCAAGCGCCAGAAACACCCAATAGCGCGGCGATCCGGTGACGAAGCGGACTACGACGCCGAACAGCGCGGCCGCCTCGCACATGGCCAGCGCCACGATCAGCGCGGCTCTCTTTCCTTTTGCGCTATCCGCGGCCGAGGCGGAGATCTGCTGCTTCACCGCGAAGGACGCCATCGCCATGCCCGCGGCCACAACCATCAGCGCCGTCACCAGAGTCGGATTGTCCCGCGCCGCGGCGGGCTCGAAGAATTGCAGCACGAGGAAGTACAGTCCGACCGAGACCGTCATCGCCAGCCACAGAATCAGCTCCAGGCGGTGCGGTGTATCGTTCCGATCGGGGGCGGGTTCGGGGCTCACGACAGGCAAGCGTATCATTAACCGAAGTTCGTCACCGACAGGATTTCGAACCGCTTGCTGAGAAGGTGTGAAAAAATTGATTTCGGGCCTCTTCTCCACAGGCTAACCGAATGCAAACATTGGAGGCCGGAAATGGTTTTTTCGAATATTTCACACCTT
>JACOTZ010000095.1 GCA_016178155.1 Acidobacteriota bacterium | reverse complement strand
CCAGTCGCCGCTGGCCCCGGTCCAGACCGCCCAGAGCAGCGGGCCGGCGATGACCATCGCCGCGGCACGCCGCATGCGCTTGATCAGGAGGAGCGGCGTCATCAGCAGCGCGATGCCGCAGGCAACAAGCAACTGCCTGGGATGCTGCGCCTCGGCGTATTCGGACCGGTGCTGAGTGCCGAGATAGTACGCCAGCCGGTATTGCGCGTCGACAGATGGGATCTCGGCGCTGTATCGCAACGCGGTCCGCATGTCGCGGCCGCTGAGCCGCCACAGGGTGGCGTGCCAATAATGACGCGCTTCTACGGTCAGAGGTATGGCGAGCCTGTGGATGATCTCACGGGCGAGTTGTTCGCGAGCGGCGGAATCCGCCGGAAGCGCCGGCTCATCCGGAGTGACGATCAGCGAGCGTGACCCCGCATTTGGCGTTTGCGCGAGTACTTGAGCGAGACAAACCGCCAGAATCGCCGCGCCGGAGAATCGTTGGTATCGCCATACGCGAGTTTTATTGTATGTGGCGTTGCTCGCCGCCTCGGCAATGACGGGTCCTTCACAACTGGCCACTTAATCAGGCCACGCCCCCGCCGATTCCGTACAGAACCGTCCCAGAAGCGGACACGCTGCCATTGGCCGCGCGGGCGGTCCGGCGCGCAACCTCTCCCGTTTTCTTGAGGATGGACGCGCTCGCATCATTGGCACCACAGTTGCGACAATGGTTCTATCACGTATGGACGTACCCCGCATAGGCGCTCGCCGCAACAAGATCATCCGCCGCACGATTGCCGCGGTGATCCTCGTTTGCGCTATCCCGCTGATTACGTGGGGGCTTTCCCGGCTGAAGCCGGCCGCGCCGACGGTCGAGCTGGCCACGGTCTGGCCCGATACGGTCAAACGCGGACCCATGATCCGCCAGGTGCGGGGTCTCGGCACGCTGGTGCCTGAAGACGTGCTGTGGATCCCGGCGGACAGCGATGGCCGAGTGGAGCGGATCTACGTCCGCCCGGGCGCACAAGTGAAGCCGGACACGATCCTGATCGAGCTGAGCAATCCCGATCTCGAGCTCAGCGCCAATGATCTTGAATGGCAGGTGAAGGCGGCGGAAGCCGCGTACACCGACCTGCGGGTGAGGCTCGAAAGCCAAAAGCTCGACCAGCAGGCGAACACCGCGCGCGTGCAGTCCGAGTATGTGCAGGCCAAGCTCAAGGCCGATCTCGAAGAACAGCTTCGCAAGGAGGGCCTCACCTCCGAGCTCAATCAGAAACTCACGCGGGCAACCGCTGACGAGCTGGCGAACCGCCACGAGCTCGAAAAGAAACGCCTCGAGATCAGCTCGGAATCGATCGAGGCGCAGCTCGCGGCACAGCGGGTGCAGATCCAGAAATTGCGGGCACAGTATGAACTGAAGAAGACGCAGGTCGTACAACTCAAGGTGCGGGCGGGCACCGCCGGCGTACTGCAGCAATTGGGCATCGACCAGACGCATCCGATTGAGGTCGGCCAGCGCGTCACGCCCGGCACCATCCTGGCCAAGATCGCGCAGCCGTGGAAGCTCAAAGCCGAGCTGAAGATACCCGAAACTCAGGCCAAGGACATTCTGATCGGCCAGCTTGCGGAGATCGACACCCGCAACGGTATCATCAGGGGTCGGGCATCGCGCATCGATCCCGCCGTGCAGAACGGCACGGTGACGGTTGATGTGCGTCTTGAAGGTGAGCTGCCGGCCGGGGCGCGTCCCGACCTGAGTGTTGACGGAACGATTGAACTTGAACGGCTGAATGACGTTATATATGTAGGACGGCCGGTATTCGGGCAGCAGAACAGCACGGTGTCGCTGTTCCGGATCGACTCGAGCGGCAAAGAGGCGCAGCGGGTTCAGGTGAAGTTCGGGCGCACTTCGGTGAATACGATCGAGGTGCTCGAAGGCTTGCGTGTCGGCGACCGCGTGATTCTGTCGGATATGTCGGACTGGGACGCCCACAACCGGATTCAGTTGAACTGAGGTCCCGTTCCGCTTGTAGATTTGCGGGCGCGGCCGAAGTAGCTGCCGGAAGCGTGCCTGGCGCCGCACGCCGGGACGGCCGGCAGAAACCCGCTGAGGTGGTGAGGAATGCGTTCTGGGGACGCCGGGCCGTCAGCGCCGTCTAATGACGTAGCCGCTTGGCCACGCTACCGGGGACTCTGCCTGCCTGGGCAGAACGGACAGAGCTCCGGCGGAGCAGCGGAAGAGTCGAATGCGCCCGCCCGCGGGGCGGCGAGGAAGGATTGATTACGTATGACTGCAGACGGGCAGGACTTGATCCAATTGGATGGAGTGACCAAGGTCTTCACCACGGACGAGGTGGAGACGCACGCGCTGGCGGGCATCCACATGACGCTGCACAACGGTGAGTACGTCGCCATTTCGGGGCCGTCGGGCTGCGGCAAGTCGACGTTGCTGGCCATTTTGGGCCTGCTTGACTCGCCCACCGACGGCAGCTTCCGCCTGAAAGGCGAACCGGTGCAGAACCTGAAGGCCTCGCAGCGCGCGCGCATCCGCAACCGCGAGATCGGCTTCATCTTTCAGGCGTTCAACCTGATCGGCGACCTGACGGTGTACGAGAACGTCGAGCTGCCGCTGACGTATCGCGGCATGAGTTCGTCGGAGCGGAAAAAGCGGGTGCATGAGGCGCTCGAACGGGTGGGCATGTCGCACCGCGTGAAGCATTATCCGGCACAGCTCTCGGGCGGCCAGCAGCAGCGCGTCGCCGTGGCCCGCGCGCTCGTAGGCAGCCCTTCCATCCTCCTCGCCGATGAGCCCACCGGCAACCTGGATTCGGCCAACGGCGAGGCAGTGATGCAATTGCTGAACGAGCTGCACCGAACCGGGGCGACGATCTGCATGGTGACGCACGATCCGCGGTATGCTTCCTATGCACAGCGCTCGATTCACCTGTTCGACGGCCGGATCGTCGAGGAAAGCTCGGAGCTCGCGGGGACGGCAAAGCATTGAGCGGCAACCAACCCCTCATCAGCCTGCGGAACGTCGAGAAGTACTTCCAGCACGGACCGGCGCGTACCTACGTGCTGCGGCGGGTGAGCATCGACGTGCAGCTCGGCGACTTCGTGTCGATCATGGGCCCCTCGGGCGCGGGCAAGTCGACCCTGCTGCACGTGCTCGGTATGCACGACAGCGAGTGGACCGGTGAGTACTGGCTTCTCGGCCACCCCGTCCACAAGCTTGGCAGGAAAGACCGCTTCGAGCTGTACAAACAAAACGTCGGCTTCGTGTTCCAGAGCTACCACCTGCTGGACTCGCTCACGGTTTACGAGAACCTGGAAATCCCGCTCTCCTACCGCAACGTCAAGAAGAGCAATCGCGAGAGCATCGTCTGTGACATGCTGGACCGGTTCCAGATTGTCGGCAAGAAGGACCTGTATCCGAACCAGCTCTCGGGCGGGCAGCAGCAGCTCGTGGCGATCGCGCGCGCGCTGATCGCGAACCCGAAGATCATCCTTGCCGATGAGCCCACGGGCAATCTCCACTCCAGCCAGGCCAAGGAGATCATGGAGGTGTTCAAGCGGCTCAACGACGAGGGCACGACCATCGTGCAGGTCACCCACTCGGAAGTGAACGCCTCCTTCGGCCGCCGCATCATCCAGATTGTCGACGGCTGGATCACGGCGGGCAGCGCTCAGGCGATCCCGGCATAGGGGCGGCCCCGGCGGCGCTTCTCACGGCCGACTCCGCTCCGGCGCGATGTCCGGGGTGTACCTGCGGCCGTAAGCTCACCGCTGGCGCTGCCTCGGTGTCCCATGTTGACCTTGCCCGCCGTCCAATGCACGCCCGCTGCGTGCCCGGGCTTCTTCCGTGGCGGCGGCCGGCGCAGCAGTTCGCCGCTCCTCCGCAAACGCGCGACAATCGAGGCGCGGCCCGCGGCCGGCTGCTCGCTCGGACTGTGCGATTCCGCACCTCGCGTCCCGGCAACGAACACCGGGCTCACGTTTTTCGTACCCTATCGTCAACAGAATCAGGCACCTTGTGCTGGCGGCCGGCGTGCAAGACTCAGGGCAG
Organism: Acidobacteriota bacterium; assembly: GCA_016178155.1. Taxonomy (GTDB): domain Bacteria; phylum Acidobacteriota; class Terriglobia; order Bryobacterales; family Bryobacteraceae; genus JACOTZ01. The sequence goes on along the minus strand of JACOTZ010000095.1, from coordinate 3,846 downwards.
GACCGGCCGGCGGCAGACGACGACCATGTACGAGGTCTCACGGCTTACCCGCTCCGCAGTCAGCGCCAAGGCGCGGTGGCGGCTCCGCCGAGCCGGTGGCGTGGACCCTCTTCCCGTTGTGAGGTACGACCTATGAGGAACAACACAGACCTGCTCGCGGTGCTGGTGCTCGCGGTACTCTTCCTGATTCCTGTGAAGCTGCCCGGCCCCGCCGGCAGGCTCACACAGCGGCTGAACCGGGCGGCAATGATCCCGTTGAACCTGCCGATCCGGCCTCCCCGGCCGCACTTTGTCGCGCCTCGGCCTCTGCACCCGCTGCGGTTCGTCTTTCCGCATTCCTGGGGTTCGTTCCGCACCGGGCCGGGCGCGGTCGTGGTATCGACGCCCGGGCTGCCGTGCGAGTTCACCCGGGACGAGTAGAAGCCGGAGAACGCAACTCACGGCGCCGGGACAACCGGCAGCACAATGTGTGATGGTTTGTCGGCCGTGTGGAGGATCGTCTGGCGCGCGCTGCGCACGGCGGCCGACGCCCCGAGATCGTCCCCGGTATTCGGATTGCGGTCGAACTGCGGAAAGTTGCTGCTGGTGATATCGACGCGGATGCGGTGGCCGGGCAGGAAGACATTGGCGGTCCCGGCCATGTCGATATCAAACTCGTACGGCTGGTTCGACTGTAAGAGCTCCATCTTGTCGAGACCCTTGCGGAAGCGCGCGCGCAGGATGCCTTCGGCGATGTTCATGGCGAAGCCGTTCGGGTGCACGTCAACCAGCTTGATCATCCAATCGGTATCGCGCCCGTCGGTGGCGGCGTACAGCTTCATGCGCACGGGCCCGGCGACGGCGAGCTGCTCTTTGAGCGCGTCACTGGTATAGACGAGTACGTCGGCACGCGCTTCGACAGGCTGCTGATCCCTGGGGCCCGCGGCGGTCGGCGTACCGCAGCAGTTGTTGCCCCCCACAGTGGGCGCCGGGTTATTGGGATCGTACGTATACTGGTCGCGCGTTGCGCCGGCGGGCTTGCCCGCCCCGAGCCGGCCGTCGCCCTTCGCCGTGTTCGCGCTGCCGCCGCTCGAGAGGTAGAACGGCGTGAACCGCGTGCCCGGCAGCGGCCAGTCCCCGGCGTGCCGCCACTTGTTCGCCCCCATGTAGAAGATCTCGAGCGGCGGCTCACGATCAATCCCGTTGTCGACGCCCTTGAGGTAGTGGTCGTACCAGCGAAGCTGGCGCTGGAACAGGTCGCGATTTGCCTCCGGGCCGAAATCGACTTCGCCGAACTTGCGGCTTGGCCCGTGCCCCCAGGCGCCGATGATCATCTTGCTTTCGCGGCGCGCTTTCTCGGTCCCGCCGCGGAGGCGCATGCCGGTGAAACCGTTGATCGTGCCGTTCAGGAAAATATCGAACCAGCCGCCCGAGGTGTGCGCCGGGACCTTGACCTTTTCGAGCAGATCCTCGTCGCTGATCTCGCGCCAGTATTGGTCGTAGCTCTGGTGCTTCAGCCAATCGCGGTAATGCCGGACGGCGTAGTCCGCCGATTGCAGGTCGCCGTCACCGAGCGGCAGGTGGGGCAGGATGGTGGCGTACTTCAGCGACTCGGGCGCATAGTCGGCCGTGTGCCAGTACTGCGGCAGCATGATGCGATTGGGCATGCGTACGACGCCCCAGCCGTAATTAAACGAGAGCCGGAAGGCGCCGCCCTGGGTCAGCCAGTTGCGATAAATGCTGGTAGAGGCGACCGCGGGAAACAATGTGAGCAGGCTGGGCGGCGACTGGGTGGCGGCGCGCCACTGCACATGGCCGAGATAAGACCCGCCCTGCAGACCCACCTTGCCGTTCGACCACGGCTGTCGCGCGGCCCACTCGACCGTGTCGTAGCCGTCGCGCGCTTCATTCCGGAACGGCTCCCAGGCGCCCTCCGATTCATAGCGGCCGCGCACATCCTGCATCACAAACGCGTAGCCGTGCTGCGCGTATCGGATCGCTGTCTGGTGCGTGCCGTCGCGCTGCACGCCATAGGGAGTGCGCGTGACCAGCACCGGAAACCGGCCTGCGCCCACCGGAAGATAGACATCGGCGTAGAGCTTCACCCCGTCACGCATGAGCACGGGCTGGTAGCGAAGAATGCGAATCTTCTCCGGGGTCTGCTGCGCGAACACCAGGCACGGGAAGGCGGAGAGAACGGCTGCGAGAAGGGCTGGCTGGCACATGGGCAAGGTTATATCACAAGGTGCGGCATGCCCCGTCGCTTAGCGACTCACAGCCCGCGGACCGGCTCAACAGAGACCGCGGATCGGGGGCTTCCCGTAGCGTTGCTGTGGTTCTGCCACGATCAGACCTCGCCGGTGTAGCGCAATGCGAGAAAGGTCAGGTCGTCGGTCCGCGGGCGGTCTCCCGCGAACTCGCGCATGCGGTGGATCAAGTCCTGCCGCGCGGCATCGGGAGTGCGGGCCGCCTGCGCCGCCGCCCATTCGATCAAACGGGCGAGGCCGAAGGCTTCGCCGAGCTCGTTCTCGCAATCCGTCACGCCATCGGTATAGAGAAGCACCAGGTCGCCGGGAGCGAGCTGAATGCAACCCTCCCGATACTCCGGCGCATCAAAGAAGCCGAGCAGAGGACCGCCCTCGGCGAGTTCGGCGACCGCACCGCCTGGCCGCACCAGCAGCGCTGGATTGTGGCCGCCATTGCTGTACCGAAAGCGCCCGGCCCGGTCCAAAATACCGACAAACGCAGTGACGAAACTCCCGGCATCGGCGCGCGAGCGGAAGCACGAGTTCAGAGTGGCCAACAGGCGGGAGACTTCCACCCGGTCCCGGCAAAGCGCCTGCACATTGCCCTGCACCATCGCCGCTTTCAGGGCCGCCGCCGGGCCTTTTCCGGACACGTCGGCGATGACACACAGGCACTCATCGCCGCCCACCGGCACGAGATCGTAGTAATCACCCCCGATCTCGTAGCAGGGCTGGCTTTCTCCAGCCGCGTGCAGAAACGTCCGGCAGCGGAAGTCCCGAGGCAGAAGCGACCGCTGGATGCTGCGCGCCATCTCGAGCTCGTGCTCGAGCCGCAGCCGGTTCAGTTCCGAACGGTGGAGCCGCACGTTCTCGATGGCCAACGCCGTAACCGCGCTGACGGCAGCTATGAGTTTCTGATCGACCGACGTGAAGATCGGCCCAGGCGCCAGGCGCGCCAGGCAAAGGTAAGCCTCCGGGACACCCCCGGTGGAGAGGGATGAAGCAAGCAAGCGGACGGCGCCGGCCGCGGACCGCCCGCATTCCTGTGCCACGTCATGAACAAGGACGCTACTGCGCGACCGCCCGCGCATAAAGCCCAGGAAGTTTCCGGCGATGCAATCCAGGTCGGCGGCGTCGAGCGCGGTCCCCACGCGATTGGAGATCTTAGCTCCCTGCCCGGTCCATGTGACCACCAGGCCTTCGTCGGCGGGCACCACCTGCATAGCCTCGTTGAGCGCGGCCGCAATGATGTCCTCCTCGGCCGTGAGACGGCCCAACTGGGCGGTCAACGTATACAGCAGCGATAATTCTTCATACACGTTGAGCAGCGCGGCCGTCAGACTCCGGATTTTCTTGCTGGCGGGTTCCATACAGACGACAGGCGCGGTCATGACTAACCATCGAGAACTTCGTGCAGGCGCCTCCGGAGGGCGCGCGGGCTGAACGGCTTGGTGATGTACTCATCGGCCCCGCTCTGGTAGCCGTCTTCGACATCGCGTTCCTGCCCCATTGCGGTCAACAGAATCACATATATATCTCGTGTCGCCGCGTCTTGTTTTATTTCACGGCAAATCTCGAATCCGGTCCTTCCGGGCATCATGACGTCGAGCACCACCAGTTG
>JACOTZ010000343.1 GCA_016178155.1 Acidobacteriota bacterium | reverse complement strand
CGGATCGCCCTCTGTTGGTGGCCCAAGGGATGAGTTGCCGCCAAGCCGCCGCTGTGCTGGGCGACGCTCCCCGTACGGTGGAGTACTGGATCCGCTCGTTCCAACGAGACGGCTTGGCAGGTGTGCAGGAAGGCGGGCGGTTCGGCCGACCAGACGGCTGACCGACGATCAACTCCGCACTGTTAGGCGTGCTCTGCGCCGCCCGCCGGAGGAGGCCGGCCTGACAGCCAACTTTGGGGCGGCAGAATTTTGGCCACTTACCTGGACCAGGAGTTCGGCGTCGCGTTGGGCGTACGACAGTGTCAGAGACTGTTTCGCACTCTCGGTTTCCGGCATCGCAAGCCACGACCCGAGGTGGCCCATGCGGATCCGGAACGCCAGCGGGGGCACAAAAAAAACTCCAAGCGCTAATGGCCGATCCGGCCGTGGAGTTGTGGGCCCTGGACGGAGCGCACTTCCACCAGCACGGTTCTCGCTGCCGGATGTGGATTCCGCCCGAGATTCACGATCCGGTCTGCCTGCATCACCCGACTCGGAAGCGCCTATGCCCAATTGCTAAGAACGCTATTGTTTAACGACTGCCCAGGAAATAGCGATAGGGCTGCGCCAGATCGGACACAGAGATGTGGTCTCCCGGCCTGTCGAAGGCAGGGAAGCGCGTAACGCGCCAGTTGCCGCCATCGTAGCCCCCGAGGAGCACAATCCCTTGTCCAGCCTCGGTCCCCATCTCCGGAGGCGTCGCCACACGCCATCGCCCCTGAATCGGAGGGTCCGTCGAGTTGTGCCGCCAGGTGTACGTCCCGCCGGAGGAAATCTCGAGAGACCCGCCCACAGCGCCGGTGTCGCGGTCGGTGCGGACCACTCTGTTCGATCCCTCGCGATCGTAACGGGTGGACGAGCCGGCGATGCCCATCGCCCATCGTCCGTGGAAGAACGACACTGTCGCCGCAGTTGTCTCTGCACTGGGAGCCAGCGTACCCGGCGCCCGATAGCTCTCCCAGATGGCCTGGCTTGTCTCAGTACTGATTCCCGCGTCATAGAACTCTTTGTCGAACTTTCCGCGGGGTTGGACCCAGTCCACGCCGCGCTGCCGGATCAAACGGGTCAACGCGTCGTGAGCCTCCTTGCGCACCTGATTCGGCACAGACATATCTTGGTAGTGAGGGATCGAGCGGAGACGCGCTAGTACGTCGGCGCGCGAAAGCGGACCGCTTCCGGAAGGCGAAACAGCCGCGGTGTCACGCCGGGCGGGGGCGGGGGTGGGGGCAGGCGCCGACGGTGCGGCGGGCGCCGGCGAGGGCGTCGGACCTGCTGCCGGCATTGGCGCCCTCGCTTGCTCCGGGGTCCGATAGCGCTGGGACATTGCCATCATCGACTCGGAACTGATGCCTGCATCGTATAGCTCTTTGTCGAACTTGGACATGTCGTACGCGAAGGCGATGCCTCGCTGCCTGATCAACTCGGTGAGCTTGTCGTGCGCCGCCTTCCGCGTCGCATAGGGCACCGAAAAGTCCTGTGATTTTGGGATCGAGCGCAGGTATGCCAGCAGTTCCGCCCGTGAAAGGGGGCCCGCCACCGATGTTTGAGCAAAGGCGAGCGACCAACCGGCGGTCAGCATTGTCGCGACTGCCAGAAGGGCGATCCACAGGCGCGTGTTCAGCGTCGTCATAGTCATCTCCAATTGTTCGGTCTTGATTGCCAGGTCCTTCGGCGTTCTTTGCCGACAATCCCAGCTTGGAACCCGTGCTGTTGAGTATACATCAGACACCCGGGGAGCATCGGGGGCGCATCTGTCGAGCAGGGACCGGCAACGGCTACTGGACATGGATTTTTGGCACGACTGGGGTGGAGCCACCGCCTGGAGCCGAGTGCTGGCGGCAGCGGGAGATCCGGAGGCGGAACGGCAGTTGATACGGGCGACCTATGCCGGCAACCCGTTGGGACACCGAGAGTTTACCGAGTCGGCGAGGGAGCAGCGCGCAGGACGGCGCGGGGAAGGCCGAGGGGGACAGGAGCCGGCACCGAGAGCTATGGTCCGCGGAGGCCGCGACACTGTTGTTGTGGGGAGATAGAATTGGACTTGCGGTCGGTTCTTGTTCAAAAGGTTCAGAAGTGTATTGGGGCGGGCCCTGAATTGTCCTGGGCAGCGTGACCACGAAGAAGCGGATCAGCGAAACACACCGAGTTTGCAGAATCGTGGCGGAACGTCTTGGGTCCGCCCAATAAAATCATGAAATCGATTTCATAAAACTGCCCGGGCGGGTGCAGACGCAACTGGTTCGGCTCGACTCCACCGGGCCTGGAACCAATCCGAGAACTCGGCTGCCTGGCGGCGCCTGGTGTCCGACAGCGGCTGGGCGAACGCGGCGGGTGCCAATCCCCGGCATTCAGCGACCAGCTTCAGCCCCCATGGCGCGGGAAACAGCGTGAGATGGGCGATCAATTCGTCGAGCAGGGCTGTTGCGGCGGCATATTGGAGTGAGCCGGCTTCGGCTGCATTGTCGAAGAGAAACGCGGTTAGCTCCGGTATCACGCCGGCCACGCCCGAGACGACCCCATCGCAGACGCGTTCTCGCAGAGCGGGAACCAGCACGGTGTCATCGCCGACGATGCGGCTGGCGCGGCTGTCCGGGCCGCCGCTCAGCGCCCGGAGGATCTCGAGCGATTCGGAGCTATCCTTGATACCGGCCAAGTTGGGAACTTCGGCGAGCAGCGATCGCACGGTGTCAACGGAAAGGGCGGTGGTGAACCTCGGCAGGTTGTACAGCAGAATGGGCGCCGCGGCCAGCTCGGCGGCCACGGTGGCGCAGAAACAAGCGAGGTCGTCCTGCGTATAAGGGAAAAAATACGGCATCGGCAACAACAGGGCTCTGGCGCCCTTTTCAAGCGCCAGGCGGCCCATGATCACAGCACCACGAAGTCCCGGGGCGCCTATGCTGCAAAGGTATTCGCCCTCGCCCGTGATGGTTTTCTGACAGATGGCCAGCAACCGCGAAAGCTCGGCCAGACTGGCAAGGCAACAACTCCGGTCGCCCCATTGAGCACTACCCTGGGAATCCCCTTGCCGGCCAGGAATTCCAGCATCCGGCGGAACGAATTCTCGTCCAACGAGCCGGTGGCGGTCCGCGGAATGAGCAGAGCCGAGTAAATGCCGCGCACTTGTTTGGTCATGACAATAACGCCTGCCGGTCCCCGGCGCTCAGTTTCGCTCGATATAGGAACGCTCGAAAAAGTAAAGGAAACCGTCTTCGGCCCCGACAATCAGGTCCAGGCGGCCGTCGCCGTTCCAGTCGGCCGCGTTCGGGGTCGGGCTATGGCCGCTCAACCGGGCTTTCACGAGCGTGCCGCGGAGATGCATGACCGGCCTGGCCTGGGATCCGGTATTTTCATACCAGATGGGTCCTCCATCGGAATCGCAGATGAGGTCCAGGTCGCCGTCCCCATCCCAATCGGCCAACTCGATCTTCCGGCGCCCGCTTCTGCCTGCCCGGCCCGCAGCCAGGTAAAGAAAGCGGCCGCGCTCATCTAAAAAGATCCTTTCCGGAGGCAAGACCACCAGCGCCCCGGCCTTACGCGCCCGGGGGAACAGCGACAGGTAACCCTGATAATTCAGCATCACGAGGTCGGGCAAGCCATCTCTATCCCAGTCAACAAGCTTGGGCGTCGTACGCCATTGCGTCACCAGTTGCTTGCCGGCGGGTTCCCACCACACCCAGTCCGGTTTGGGGGGCCGGCCAGGCCACTCTACTTCCACGGGCTGCGCCGGCGCCAGCGCGGGCCGCTGCCGCGTTCCCGTATTGCGGTACCAGACAACCGCGCCCCAAATATCATTCACGAGTATGTCGAGTTTACCGTCCAGATCCCAGTCAGCCACCGACGGGTTCGAATAGCCCCACTTCTTTTCGGCCGGACCCTGAACGGACCCATTCGGGCCGGCGATCTTGCGAATCGTCTTTCCACCAGCTTTCAGATACCCGCGGTCCTCGAACGCCGGCGAGGCAGTTGTACCGACGTTTTCGAAATACTGGAGGTATCCGGCCGAGTTTCCCGCGATCAAGTCGAGCTTGCCATCCCCGTTCCAGTCCACGGCGACCGGCCGCGACAAAGCGCCGCTCTTCACGTTGGGATCCATCTGCTCCAGGTAGCGGGGTGGGGCGAACCGCGGCTGCTCCCCGCGCGGGGCCAGGTTTTCAACGAGGGAGACTGTTCCATCTTCCTCGCCCACAATAAGCGACGGACGCCCGTCGGCATGCCAGGCGACCACTCTCGGCTGAATCATGCACAGATCCATGCGCAGGACCGTGCCGTCGACGCGCAACGGCTCGCCGGGGAGGAGCCTGGGGTTCGTGCGTGTGCCCGTGTTTCGAAACAGAGTGATGGTGTCGAGGAAATTGGAGGCCAGCAGGTCGAGGTTGCCGCTGCCGAGCCAGTCGAAAGGATTCGGAACCGGGCTGCCAAATTGATCAATTGGGCGGCCACCGGCTTCCAGCTTCACGGGCGGGGCGTAGCGCGGTTGGTTATTGGTGCCGAAATTGCGGTGGAAGTATACGTAGCCGTGGAGCGGGCCCCGCTTCCACTCCCCCATTTCGTTGAAAGCATCATCCCAGCCGTAATCGCGCCAGTCGCTGACTCCCGCCAGCACGTCGATGCGCCCGTCGCCGTCCCAGTCCACGGGATGCCAAAGATCGTCGCGGCCGACGTGGTAGTCGCGAGGCAGCATGACTTTGACGAATCGCGAAAGACGATTCTTCGCCACATCGCTGTAGTAGCCCCCGCTGACCACCAGGTCGGTCGCGCCGTCGCCATTAAAATCCGCAGCGACCAAATCTTTTCTGCCCGGTCCAAGCCACTCGGCGCGGTCGAAGAGAGGCGTGGCATTCGTGCCGAGGTTACGGAACAGCCAGATCCCGTTGTAGGGGCGGTCGGGGCAACCTACGATCATGTCCAGGTTCCCGTCTCCGTCGAAATCGAGAGGCGCGGGATGCGCCCAAAGTCCAACCGCGAGCTTCCCGCGTACTTTGGCGCGCCCGTAGGTGATTCGATCGCCGGTGCCGACCATGGCGGGCTCCGCCAGCCGCTCGGTCTCGCCCGCGGCGCCCAGATCAAAGTAGACGTGGTAGGCAGGCGCCCCGGTGGAAAGCCAACTGATACGAGCCTGTGGAGATCGCCACTCCGTCTTCGACGGCACCACGCTCCTGGAGCCGGCTTCGGCGATGACACGGACCGAGTCCGGATTGAAGCCGGCCGGCAGAGTCGCATCCACCCATACGGGCGAGTTGTCAGCGACGGCCACGGCGTGCCGGAAGCGGAAACGATTGCGCGTCGGCCAAGCGGTGCCGCGTCTTTCCTCAATCGACACAGCAGCGCTCAGAACTTCGGAAATCAGAATCAGCGCCAGTATCTTCACGGAAGCCCCTTCGCACGACGGGGATCAAGTTTCCTGGCGACGCGACGCACCGATCGGACCAGCAGAGTCGGAATCGTGTTCTCGAGCGCTTCCGTCAGGCGCGAAGTCGGCAGAGAGACGCTTAGTGCCGCGCGCACCGGTTCACCAGGCACCGGGATGGGCGCACCGAACCAGCATCCGCCAATCACGGTCTCTTCGCACACGCGAACGAGAAACCACGTTCCCGCTCGGGCCATGTCTTCACGGATCTGCACCGGCTCTGTAATGCTCTTCTCCGTTGTCCGGTAGATGCCGTACACCTGCAATAGCGATTGGAGCTTCTCGGGGGGCTGGTAAGCGGTAATCGCTTTTCCTAACGAGGAAGCATATGGGGGAAGGATCCGGTTCAGGTAATTCGACAGGCGAATGTGCCGCGGGCTCTCCAGCCTGAATACGACGCGGATGTGATCTTCGAACAGCGCCGCGAGGCTCACGGTTTCGGCGAGATCCGCATTCAGCGTTTCCATTTCAACGCGCGCCGCGTCGATCAGCGCAGTCAACCAGTTACCCGCAGCCGGTTCAATCAGGCGGCGCGTGGCTTCATAATTACCGGCCGCATCTTTGGCGACGAAGCCGGTCGCCACCAGCGTGCTCAGCAATCGCAGCGTGGAGGGCTTTCCCAGTCCGATCATCGCCGACAGGTTGCTCAGTGAAAGCGGCGTCTTGGCAAGGGAAAGCCCGGCGATCAGCTCCAGACCTTTGGCCAGCGCTCGGGATTCCAGGCGAGGACCGGTGCCCGCCGACACCCCGCGCCTCGGTGGCGCTTTCAAACTTGTCGTGAGAGGAACTGCCGATGTCTTGGGCACCGCTGGTTCGCGCTACTCGGCGCAGACCTCCTCTACCGGTCGTGAGCGGCCGATGTGTGCGGGAAGCGGGCGTTCGGCCCCTGCCGCGCAATGTATGTTGTAGCCAAACGTTTGAAACAAGTCAACAAAAATTGAAATCGCGATATCCGTCACATCGTCGAACACGCGCCGGCCGTTTGGTACTGCGTTGTTCAGGCGCGGCAGATCGGCAACCGGTCCGGTCGGCGTGCCTGCGGCAGCAAATGGGAGGCGCATAAGTCGGGCGGCAACAGGTCGAGCCGGAGCCTAATACTGCAGCTTCATCCCGAATTGCACAATTCGCGGCAGGTTACCCTGGGCGGACACCACCCCGAACTGCGGGCTGCCGAAGCTCACGTTCGGCGGTGCGAACCGCGGCGTGTTTGTGATGTTGAAGAACTCCGCGCGGAACTGCAGCCGCAGCCGCTCGTGGATCTGCGTATGTTTGCTGAGCGTGGCGTCGAGCCCGGTCAGATAGTCGCTGCGGGCGCCGTTGAACGTCCGCGGCGCATTGCCAAAAGTAAACGGCGGAGGATTCGTGAAGACGTCCCGGTTGAGCCAGCGGGTCGGCGCCGGGGCGTCAAGTGCCGGATTTACGCCGTTCCAGTTCGGCCGCTGCCCTCCGCCTTGCGAGAACGTGTTGTTCACCGCCGACGTCACGCCCAGCGGCCCGCCGCTGTAGGCGGAGAAGATCCCACCGATCTCCCAGCCGTCGAGGAGCTTGCCCGGGGCGCCAAGCAGGTTTTTCGCGAACGGCAGCTCGTAGACGGCGTTCCCAATCAGCCGGTGCGTCTGGTCGAGTGTCGAGGACGCCCACTCCGCTCGCAGGTTGCTCCAGTTCTGCATATTCTGGCCGCTCAGCGCCTCGCCCGCGAAACCGCCGGCGGCGTAGTCCATCAGTTTGGAATACGTGTACGCGGCCAGCGCCGAAAGCCCCGCGCCGAACCTCCGCTCGACCTTGGCCTGCAGCGAGTGATATCTCGAAGACGCCCAGCCTTCGTTTGCCGATGTGACCGTATTGAACTGCGGATACGGCCGCAGGAGCTGCGCCCGCGATACCGTGGCCCGAGACAGCGGCCCACTGGCGATCTGCCCGAAGAACGGGTTCGGCGCCTGCTGCTGCAGCCCGTTGCCCAGTCCCAGCAGCCCGGCGTCAAGCTGGTTCAAAATGAGGTTCTGCTGAATTTTCAGTCCGCGGCTCCCGGCGTAGCCCACATCGAACAGCAGCCCCGCGAGCTCGCGCTGCAAATTGAAATTCCACTGGCCCGTGTAGGGCACCACGTTGCCGCGGTTGAAGAACGTAATGTTCTGCCCGAGCAGCGTCGCCGGGCCCTGGCTGTTGCCGGGCGGCTGTAGAATGCCGTCGGGGAACGGGTTGCGCAGCGACACGATTGGATTCACGCCGTCCAGGCTGGTGACGATCGTGGTCGTGGCTTCGAAGCCGCTGACGCCGAAGCCCCCGGGCGCTCCGCCCAGCCCCGTCGTGCTCGCGTAGAAGATGCCGCCGCCAGCTCGCACGACGGTTTTCGGCGTGACGCGCCAGGCTATACCCACGCGCGGCGCCAGGTTGTTGCGGTCCGGATTCGCCTGCGACCGGGACAGTCCGGCCGACCCGGGGAAGGTCAGCACACCCCGCAGTTCCATTGCCGGCGCGCGCACTGGCGGCGCCGCGTCGAAATCGAAATTCGTGAGCTGGTTGAAACGATCGGTCCGCGGCGACTCATAGTCGTATCGCACCCCCAGATTCAGCGTCAATGTCGGCGTCAGTTTGAAATCGTCCTGGAGGTAGAGCGCCGTATACGTGATCTGCTGCGCCAGTGCCGGCACGATCTGCGTCTGCCCGGCGGGAACCCCAAGCAAAAACGTGGCCAGTCCGTAGCCGGCGTTCGGGCTCGACTGGTTCGGATTGGGACCTTGCGTCCAGGCGTTCGTGAACTCGAAACGCCGGGCGCTGTCACCCATCTGCGTCAAGTTCGCGCGGATCACACGGGTGTCGGCGCCGGCCTTCAGCGTGTGGCGAGTGAGCGTTTTCGTTATCTGGGCCTGCAGGCTGTGCGTGTCCATGCCGAATGCGATGAGATCCACCGCACCGAGCGAGCCCCCGACAATCGTGTTCGGCACCGATCCTGTCATCACGAGACCAGTGACGCTGATGGCCGGAAACGAGAAGGGCGGCCCGAGCTGCGCAATCAGGCCCGCCGGAAACCTGAGCGATGTCAGATCGAACGGTTCGCTCCACGGATGCCGGAAGTTCGAGAGCCGCGCCCACGAGTAGCGAACGGTGCTCAGCAGCGTTGGCGTCCAGGTATGCGTGTCCTCCAGGACCGAGTTGTAGCGGGTGAAGACCTGCGGCCCTGCTGTGGGGTCGGCCTGCGACTCCGGCCCGTACGTCTTCGCACGCCGTAGCGGAGTGTCGTCGAAGGAATACCGGCCGAAAATGCGGTTGCGATCGCTGAAGTTGTGGTCGAGCCGCACGCTGTAGGTGTTCTTCGTGACCTGGTTGGCGTCGGTGCGCGCGAAATTATTCACGCCTGTGACCGGGTCGCCCGGCGTGTTCGGCGCCGGCCAATAGCGCGCGATCGCGCGCGCCACCGGGTCGATTCGGTTGCCCGGAATCGTATTGCCCGGGAAGGGCGTGCGCACGAATCCCGCCCCGCTCGGGTTCGGTCGCGTCGAGGCGGGATCGAAGATCTGAACCAGGTTCCCGTTGGCCGCGCGCGTTGTGCTGAAATCGCCCGCGAGCTGCTCGGGGCGGGGGACGGTTCCGAGGAAGGTGATGCCCTGGCGGAACCGCACCAGCTCGGTGTTGACAAAGAAAAACGTGCGATTGCGTCCGTTGTACATCCCTGGCAGCACCATGGGTCCTCCCACCGAACCGCCGAACTGGTTGAAGCGGAACGGGGCGCGCGCCGTGCCCGTGCGGTTGGCAAAGAAATCGTTCGCATTCAGCTTGTCATTGCGCAGGAACTCGTATAGCGAGAACGAGAGCGCGTTCGACCCTGACCGTGTCACCACGTTGAACACGCCGCCGGCCGCACGGCCGTACTCGGCGCTGAAGCTGTTGGTTTCCACCTTGAACTCCTGCACGGAGTCCGGGTTGGCGAAGATCACCGGCTGGTTCTGCGCCGCGGCCGTGTTTGGAGCGCCGTCCAGCAGGTACTCATTCTGGTTCGCTCGCGCGCCGTTGATCGAGCTGAACGCGGTGCTGATCTGGTCGATCGGAACGTTGTTCATCCCGAACGAGGGCCGCACGCCGGGCACCAGCATCGCCAGCGCGTAGGGATTGCGGCCGAGCAGCGGCAATTGCGTAATTTGGCGCGTGCCGACTACCTGGCCAAGCGTCGAGGTCTCGCTTTCGAGCAGCACCGCGCGCGCCGAAACCTCGACCGTTTGCTCGAGTGCGCCGACCTCGAGCATCAGGTCGAGCCGTGCCACCTGCTGCACAATCAGCCTCAGGTTTGACTGCCGTACAGGCTTGAAGCCCTGCTTCGAGGCCGAGAGCGTGTAGATGCCCGGCGCCAGCGAGGGCACGCTGTAGTAGCCCTCTTCGTTAGTCCGCGCCTGCGTCTCGGTCCCCGTTTCCGCTGAACGCACCGTAATCCCCACGTCGGGGACCACGGCCCCAGTGGGGTCCGTGACCCGGCCCGTGATCGTTGCCGTCTGCGCCAGCGCCGCCGCGGCGAAGACCAGCGCCGCCGTTATCAATCGCATGAGAAAGGCCCTCCAAGTGTTGGAAAGTATACCGCCGATCACGGTCTCAATCATCAGGGCGGTCAGGACGCGCACGCCGGTGACATCGACCTCCCTGACCCGCGGAAGCGCTTGAAGTATGATCCTGGCATAGGGCCGCTACGGCGCGCCTGGCGTGCGGCGGCAACTTGGACACCCATGAGCTTTCATCATCGGCGGCAGATCCTGACAGGCGGCCTGCTATCGCTCGTCGACCTCGTCTCCGGCGCACCGCTCAAGCGCGAAGACGTCTCCGGACCGCGCCGCAGCATCTTCGACGCGCATCTGCACATTCCGAGCGACAACGGCGAGAACTTTCAGTGGAACCTGATCACCCGCACCATGGACGACTTCGTCCGCTATCTCGATCGCTGCAACGTGCGGCGCGGCGTGATCTCGTCATCGCGCAGCAACCTCGCCCGAACCGCGGTCGATTTCCGTGCCGGCAACCGCGAGGTCGCCAAATACGCGGAGAAGTACCGCGGCCGCTTCCGCGGAAGTTGCGTCATCACACCGTTCGAGATCGAGGAGGCGCTGCGCGAGATGGAGGAGTGCCGCAAGCAGCTCGGCTTCGTCTGGCTTGGCGAGACTTGTAATTACATGACCGGTTACAAGTACGATTCGCCCGAGTGGACGCGGGTCATGGACTCGGCGCGGCAGCTCAACTACATCCTCCACATTCACGCAAACACCGCCGAGATGCGCTACCTGACCGCGCGCTTTCCGGACGCGACCATCGTTTTCCCGCACCTCGGCGGCTCGAAGAATGACATCTTCGAGCGCATCTCCATCGTGGCGGCAAGTCCGAATACGTTCTTTGACATCGCCGGCTCGGGGATCGAGCGCGTCGGCATCCTCGAGCGGGCGGTGAAGGAGATCGGGTCCGATCGCGTGCTCTACGGCTCCGACTTCACCATCAACGAACCCTCGGCGGTCATCGCGCGCGTGCGCAATGCCTTCCTCACCGCCGAAGAACGCGAAAAGATCCTCTACCGCAACCTGGAGCGCCTGCTGAAGAGCCGGTCGTAGGGTGCCGTTCCGCATACCATCGCGGAAGGATTCGTTCTGGGTCGCGGCCGTGAGCGGGCGGGTGTCAAATACAAGACGGGGCGCCGCATCAGAACGCCGCCCCATCATCCCGGGTCGGGTTTTCCGGGAGAAACTCGAACTGCGTTCGATCGAAGACTCCAGTGGCTTCTTCCCTGGTCATTCGACGTTCTGCCCCCACCGAGCCGATCTTTGTGGATTTCGATATCGTGGAAATGGTCGATGAACGCCGCTGAAGCTGAGCATCTGCAGTCGCGAATGGGCTGCCTACAAACGTTGTGTCGGACTTTCTGTCACGAAAAACGTCCGCGCTGGCCACTTTTTCACCAGGGAGGTCGAATGATAACGCTCGGGATAGCCCGTCCGGCTTCTGCTGCCGCACTGTTGCTTTCATGTGCCGCCGCTTGCCTCGCTCAATCCACCACCGCCCAGATCACCGGGCGCATCTCGGACCAGAGCGGCGCCCTTGTTCCCGCCGCCGCCATCACGGTTGCCAACGTGAATACAGGCATCACAAGCTCGACGGAATCCAATGAGTTGGGCAACTACAGCGTACCCTTGCTTCCGCCTGGCACCTACCGCATCACCGCACAAAAAGAAGGCTTCAAGCCCAGAACCCAGACCGGCGTCGAACTCCAGGTGAACCAGACCGCACGCGTCGACTTTGTCATGGAACTGGGGACCCTCGCTGAGGCCGTCGAGGTCGTCGCCGCCGCTCCGCTGCTGGCCCAGCAGACCTCGTCCCTCGGCCAGGTCGTGGACAACACGAAGATCGTCAACATGCCCTTGAACGGCCGGAGCCCCTTTCGCCTGGTTCAGCTCACGCCGGGGGTGCTGAGTTCGCCCGCCGCGAGCGGCCAGTTCGGTGACGTGGCCGTCAATACCAACCAGGACTCTGATTTCTCCATTAACGGCGGCCAGGCTCATCACGCCGAGGTGCAGATCGATGGCGTCCCCGCCACCGCTGGCTTCAACGATTCGCTGACCACCATCCCTTCGGTCGACGCCACACAGGAGTTCAAGGTCGAAAGCAATAACCTCTCGGCCGAATGGGGCCGCTTCTCGGGCGGCGTGGTCAACGTTTCCACCCGCTCCGGCACCAACGATCTCCACGGCTCGCTGTACGAATTCCTGCGCAACAGCGCTTTGGACGCGAACGCGTTCTTTAACAATCGCGCTGGACAGCAGAAGCCGCCATTCCGCATGAACCAGTTCGGTTTCGCGGCCGGGGGCCCGGTCTGGCTGGGTAGGCTTTATAACGGCCGCAACCGAACCTTCTTCTTCGCCGATTATCAAGGCACGCGCTGGCGGCGTGGCGACGTGTTCATCACCACGCTCCCGGCCGAGCTCGAACGAGCCGGGAACTTCACGCAGTCCTTTGACCAGCAGCGCCGGATGATCCGGATCTATGACCCGCTCACCACCCGTCTGGATCCCAACCGCCCCGGCCAATACATCCGCGACCCCTTCCCGGGCAACGTCATACCATCCTCCCGGATAGACCCCGTCGCTCAAAAGATCTCCACCTACTACCCGACGCCCAATACGCCGGGCGATCCCGTGACTCATGTCAACAATTTCGTGAGCAACGCCAGCCGCCTGATCGACAAGACGGACCTCGGCATCCGCATCGACCACAATTTCAGCGAGCGCTTCCGCCTGTTTGGCCGGGTCGGCATCGCCAACACCGACCTTGCCCAGCCGGATGTGTTCGGCAACCCGGCGTCCGGGGGTCCGGGCAACGTTGGCACAACCGTGTTCCACAACCGCACCGGCGTTCTGGATCAAACGACCATCCTCTCCCCCACGTCCATCCTCGGCATTCGCTACGGCTTCGCGCGCTGGTTTCAAGGCCGGACAACCAGAAGCTACGGTTTCGACCAGCGAACGCTCGGATTTCCCGAAGCCCTCGTCAGCCAGTTTCAGCTCCCCCTATTTCCCGCCATCAGCGTGCAAGGGTTCAGCGGCATGGCGGGAAACAGCTATTACTTCAATGGCAACGACAAGCACACACTGCTGGCCTCTTTTACGAGAATCTCCGGCCGGCACAATCTTAAAATCGGTTCTGATATTCGCCTGCACAGAATCAACCTGGTGAGCATTACCGCCGGCGGGGGCAGTTACAGCTTCAATCGCAACTTCACGCGTGGGCCGGATCCGAACCGTTCAACTACCGACGCGGGCAGCGGCTTCGCCAGCTTGCTTCTCGGGGTGCCCGCCAGCGGCAGCGCGAACACCACCGCGGGCGTCTCCTTGCAGAACTGGTATTTTGCCGGCTACATCCAGGACGACATCCGCGTGAGCAGCCGCCTGACGCTGAACCTTGGTCTCCGCTTCGAAACCGAAACCCCGTATACCGAACGCCGCAACCAGCTTGTCTGGTTCGATCCCGCTATCCAAAGCCCCGCCGCAAACAGCCAGTTCCCGGCGCTCACGGGCGGACTTCGCTTCGCCGGCCCTGATTCACGTTATGTGTATGACTGGGATAAGAATAACGTCGCGCCGCGCTTTGGCTTCGCCTACACGGTGACGCCGAAAACGGTCTTTCGCGCGGGCGCCGGCTTGTTCTATTCCGCGCTCGAGGTCAGCCCCGACCGGACCGGCTTCAGCCCGAGCTGGGGCTTCAGCGCTACCACGCCGTTTGTGGGTTCGCTCGACGGCCTCACGCCTATTCGCTATCTCCGCAATCCCTTCCCCGACGGCCTCGTCCAGCCCACCCGCGACAGTCTTGGAGCGGCCACTTTCCTGGGCCAGAACCTTCGGGTCTGGGACCGCCATGCCAGAACCCCCTACGCCGCGCAGTGGAACGCAAATCTCCAGCAGCAACTCCCGGGAGAGATCCTGATCGATGTCGCCTACTCCGCCAATCGCGGCATTAAGCTGGCACGCGAGCGCAATCTCAATGCCCTTGCGCCCGAACACCTCGAACTGGGAACGGGCTTGCAGCGGACCGTCGACAACCCCTTCGCTTCGAAAATTCCCTCCGGCGTTCTCTCTCAGCCCAGAGTCGCCACACAACGCTTGCTCGTGCCGTATCCACAGTTCACCGGTGTTACGGTCGAAAATTCCACTTCAGGGAACTCGATCTATCACTCCATGCAGCTCAAGGTCGAGAAACGCTATCGCCAGGGGGTCAGCTTTCTGCTCTCCTACACCGCGGGCAAGACCATCTCCGATACCCTGAAGGCTCTCACCGATTTCGGCTCCTATGTTCAGTCCCCCAACGTCCAGAACTGGTACGATCTCCGCTCGGAGCGGTCGCTTTCCGAGTTCGATGTCTCGCGGTCGCTGGCGCTGAGCTATGTTCTTGATCTCCCCATCGGCCCCGGGAAGCGGTTTGTCAATTCCACTCGCGGCCTTCCCGCCCGGCTGCTCGAGGGTTGGCGCGTCGGGGGCATCACCACCTATCAAACAGGCGTTCCGCTGGCCCTCACCACCACCGTGGCCGGCATCGGCAACCGCCCCAACAGCACGGGGAGCAGCGCAGAGATCACCGCCGACCGCTCCCGTGGCGAAGCAATTTCGCGCTGGTTCGATACGAGCGCGTTTACGCAGCCTCCGCCGTTCTCGCTCGGAAATGTTTCCCGCACCCTGCCCGATGTGCGCGCGCCGAGCTATACCAATCTCGATCTGTCATTGATGAAGGACACGCGCCTCAACGAGCAGATGCAGCTCCAGTTCCGCGCCGAGGCCTTTAATTTGCGGAACACCCCGTCGCTCTGGAAGCCGAATACCAGTTTCGACAGCCTGCAGTTCGGCCAGATCAGCCAAACGTTCGCGTTGCCGCGAGTGCTCCAGTTCAGCCTGAAACTCCTGTTTTGAGCCATGCCACCGAACCCGCACACCATCTCCCGCCGCCACTGCCTGGCAGGGGGGCTCGGATTGGCCGCGCAGCCCGCTGCCCGCGGCGCGCCTGCCCGCCCGAACATTCTCCTCTTCCTGGCCGACGACCTCGGCTGGAATGACGTCGGCTATCACGGCAGCGAGATTCGCACTCCGAACATCGATCGCCTTGCTCAGGGCGGCGTGCGCTTCACCCATTGCTATGCCTACCCCTTGTGCTCACCCACCCGCGCCGCCCTG
>JACOTZ010000094.1 GCA_016178155.1 Acidobacteriota bacterium | reverse complement strand
TCGCCATCTTGGTCCGCTGGAGTTTCTTCTGCTCGGGCGTGAGAGTCGACCAGGGCACCGCCCGCGTCACTTCACCGGCGCCGATCTTTGCGATCAGCTCGGCGTCCGATGTGTTCCAGCGCGGCCGCATCTCGGGCTCGAGCGCCGATAGCGCGCAGTTGACCAGGCCCATGCGGCGCATTCTGGCGAACCGGCGCTCCCGGGCCGCGTCCCAGCCCTCCGCGAAGCGGTCGCGGTATCGCTCGATATCCTCCCCGAGCGCGTGCAGCGGAAAGTGCGGCGACGTAAAGGCCAGGTACAGGAAGAACCGGTCCGCGGCATGCTCCCCGGAGTGCCGTTTCAGCCAGTCCACCGCGTGGTCCGCGACCGCGATCGTCGCATAATAGCCGTCGCTTTCCTTGACCGCGGGCAATTGCTCGTCATCGAGCAGATGCCGCGTTGGCGTGAAGTACCGATTCTGGTCGAGCAGGCAGTAGGAATGATCGAAGCCGGCGCCCGCCACCGGACGGAACCGGATGTGCCACTTGCCGGAATGGTAGCAGCGGTACCCGAGCGGCTTCAGATGTTGCGGGATAAAGCTCGTCCAGGCTGGAATATTGCCGCGCGTCATCACGTCCGAGGCGGTCTGCTGTGCGTAGTAGCCGGTCAGGAGGGAACCGCGCGAGGGCCCGCACCGAGCCGTCGAGTATCCCTGCGTGAACCGGATTCCGCGCGCCGCGAGAGCGTCCAGGTTCGGCGTGTCGATGTCGCCGCCATAGCAGCCGGCGTCCGAGTAGCCCATGTCGTCCGCGAGAATCACCAGCAGGTTGGGACGGCGCGCCTTCGCTCGCTGTTGGCACACGCCTGGCGACGCCGCCGCAAGCCCGGCCGCCAGCCGCGCAAAGGTCCGCCGCGAGATCGGCTGTGAGAGATGCATGATGCCTCCCGTTGGGCGCGCGTGTGCGCCGTGCTCCATCGTACTCCGCGCGCCGCCCGGCCCGCGTCTTTGCTCGTTCGGATCGAACCGGCGCCGCCGCAGCCCGCGGGCCACTGAAGTTTCCGCTGCGCTTGCCTGTGCGTCTCGCCGGGTGCGAAATGCGGAGAGGCGCCGTGCTCGCGCCGGGTGCCTGCCGCGCGGTGCTATCATCCCCTGCATGCGACTGGTTCTCGCCGTAGTTCTATTCGCTGTCCTTGCTCCCGCGCAATCGATTACGGGAGCGATCACGGGCATCGTCACCGATCCCACGGACGCCGTGATCTCGGGCGCCCGCGTGCGCCTGGCCAGCTCGGCCACGGGCGCCGAGCGCACTGCGCCCACCAATGAAGCCGGCCGCTTCTTTTTCGGCTCGCTGCAACCGGGCGCCTATACGCTGTCCATCGAGGCGGAAGGCTTTCGCCGCCTCGTGCGTACATCTCAGGTGTCGGCCGCGGAAACCGTCAGCATCACGGACCTGAAACTCGAGGTCGGCCAGGTCACGGACTCGGTGCAGGTGACGGCGCAGGCCGTCAACGTGCAGACCGAGACCGCCGAGCGCGCGGGCGTGCTGACCACGTCGCAGGTTCAGAATCTCGCCATCCGCGGCCGCAACGTGACCTCGCTGGTGTCCCTGCTGCCCGGCGTGGTCGACCTCAGCGACCCGGAAAATCTCGCGGTCAACTGGGACTTCTATGTACAGGGCAATCGCCGGAACACGAATAACGTCACGATCGACGGTGCCACCGTCAACGCCATCGGCAACAACTTCAACGCGGTCGTCGCGGTCTCGATGGATGCGGTCGCCGAGGTGAAGGTTCTGCTCTCTAACTACCAGGCTGAGTACGGGCGCATGTCGGGAGCCAATGTCTCGATCGTCACCAAGTCCGGAGCGCGGGAATTTCACGGCCTGGCCAGCTATTTCAAGCGGAACGAAGCCCTGAATGCCAACGATTTCTTCAACAACCGCCTGGGACGGCCGCGCCCGCGCTACCGCTTCGACACCTGGAACTATCAGCTCGGCGGGCCGGCCTACATTCCGGGCCGATTCAACCGGAACCGGGACAAGCTGTTCTTCTTCTGGTCGCAGGAGTTCTGGCCGCTGTCCATCCCCACCGCGCTCGCGCAGCGCACCGTCCCGACCGATGCCGAGCGCCGCGGCGACTTTTCGCAGTCGCTCGACGTCAATAACTCGCTGATCGTCGTGCGCGACCCGTTCAACAACCGCGCGCCATTTCCGGACAATGTGATTCCCGCCAATCGCGCCGATCCCAACGGGCAGGCGCTGCTGAAATTTCTGCCGCTGCCGAACTTCACCGACCGGACTGTCTCGCGCGGCGCCTTCAACTACGTCTTCCAGGATCTGGTCGAGCAGCCGAAGCGCACGGACACGTTGAAGCTCGACTACAACCTGAATTCGTCCAACCTGTTGACGTTCTCCTATTCGGCGCGTAACGACACCAATGACGGGAAGGTGGGCATCCCGGCCGGCGCCGGGAACTTCGATATCGTGCGGCAGCGCTCGGAGAACCGGGGCAAGCTCTTTCTCGGCCGCTATCAGAAGATCTTCTCGGCGGCGCTGATTAACGAGTTCAATGCAGGCTACTCCACGCGTCCGCTGAACAACAGCATCGCCGAGGCCGACCTCAAGTCGATCCAGCGCGATACCATCGGCTTCCGGCTCGGACAGTTGTATCCCGCCAACAACCCTCTCGGCATCATCCCGAACACCTCCTTCGGCGGCGTTCCCAATGCCGCGCAGGTGAGCTTCGACAACCGGACGCCTCTCACGACTACGCACGAGATCGTCTCGATCTCGAATACCCTCACGCGGACGTTCCGCTCGCACACGCTGAAGCTCGGGTTCTACTTCGACCGGCTGTGGGCGGAAAACCAGGCCACATCGGGCTCCTTCAACGGCGGGTTCAACTTCGGCCGCAACGTCAACAATCCGCTCGACACCGGTTACGCATATGCGAACGCGGTGCTGGGCGTGTTCAACCAGTACGATGAGCCGACCGGCCGGCCGTTCCCGGTGAACTATGCGTCAAACACGGAGTGGTTCGTGCAGGATACCTGGAAATTGCACCGGCGGCTCTCGCTCGACCTCGGCGTGCGGTTCTATTGGCTGCCGCAGTCGTGGATCGACGGAGACCGCCTGGCGGGCTTCTCGGCCGACGCCTGGGACGCGGCGCAGGCCGTGTTGCTCGTCGAGCCAGCGCGGCAGGGCAATACCCGCGTGGGCAGGAACCCGAACACGGGCGAGATCGTCCCGGCCACTCTGATCGGCGCCATTGCCTCCGGCCGCGGCACACCCGCAAACGGAATGGTTTCGCCCGTCCAGGACCCCTCGGTGCCGCGCTCGCTCATGGACGATCCGGGCGTGCTCCTCGCGCCCAGGCTGGGCTTCGCCTATGACCTCCAGGGCGACGGCAAGACGGCCATTCGCGGCGGCTTCGGCCTGTTCTATAACCGCATGTCCCACGGCATCGTGCTGACGGATTTCAGTATCCAACCGCCGCTGGTGGATCGGCCTTCGGTATTTTTCGGCAGGATGAACGGCCTCCTGAGTTCAGCCGGGGTGCTGTTTCCCGCCAACGTTCTCGGCCTCGACCGGCACCCGCCCATTCCGCGCGTGATGAACTTCTCGCTGACTGTGGAGCGCGACATCGGTTTTCAGACGGTTGTGGACGCCGGTTATGTGGGTTCGCTCGGCCGGCATCTGTTGTGGCAGCGCAACCTCAATGCCATCCCCTTCGGCACGAACTTCATGCCTTCCGCAATCGATCCGACTACCAACCGGCCCCTGCCGCCGAACTTCCTGAGACCCTATCCCGGCTACGGCAACATTAATATCCGCGAGCCTG
This sequence comes from Acidobacteriota bacterium, assembly GCA_016178155.1. Lineage (GTDB taxonomy): Bacteria > Acidobacteriota > Terriglobia > Bryobacterales > Bryobacteraceae > JACOTZ01. The sequence continues at coordinate 10,488 of JACOTZ010000094.1, read as the reverse complement.
CCGGGTCGTCGAACTATCATTCGCTGCAGGCTTCGGCAAACCGGCGGTTCTCGCATCGCCTGCAATTCGGTGCCAGCTACACCTGGTCGAAATCGCTCGATTACGTGTCGGGTGACAACACCAGCGTGTCGGCGCTGGTTCCGCCCAGGATCTGGAACTACGGTTTATCGAGCTTTGACCGCACGCACGTGCTCAAAGCGAATTGGCTCTACGATCTGCCGGAATGGAAGAGCGGCCCCGCGCCGGTGAAGGCGGTCGCCAACGGCTGGCAGATTTCCGGGATCTATACAGCTTCGTCCGGCGCTCCCCTGCCGGTGGGCTTCAGCACTGTCACGGCGGTCGACATTACCGGCTCCCCGACGGACGGCCCTCGCATCGACGTCACGGGCAACCCGGTGCTGGAGCGCGGCGAGCGGAGCTTCGATCGTTTTTTCGATACGTCGGTATTCGCGCTGCCGCCGGTTGGTAGCTTCGGCAATGCCGCGCGCACCGTCATTCGCGGTCCCGGCATCAACAACTGGGACATCACGGCGCTGAAGAACTTCGGCTGGAAGGAGCGGGTGCGGACCCAGCTCCGGGCCGAGTTCTACAACGTGTTCAACCACGCCCAGTACTCGGCGCTTGATACGACGGCTCGTTTCGATGCTCAGGGCAGGCAGGTCAGCACTCGCTTCGGGCAGGTGACCGCCACCCGCCCGGGACGCCGGATTCAACTGGCGCTGCGGATCATGTTCTGAGCCGCCGCGAATTGGAAGCGCTGGGCGTGCTCACCGCACGTCCTCGCGCCAGCTTGCGGAGCTATACCGCCGCCCGCCCGAACAGCATCCACACGCCCGCCGCCACCAGCGCCGCGCCCGAGACCATGGACATGACCTTGGGCGCCGGGGCCAGCTTCTCCACCAGCACAAATACCGAGATCGCCGCCACCCAGGCCAGGTTCATCACGCCGGCGGCGAACAGCAGCGCCATCAGCACCCAGCAGCAGCCGACGCAATACGCGCCGTGGTGCAGACCCATCGAGAATGCGCCCCAGCGGCCTTCGCGCCAGCCGGAGAGGATGAAGTGAAACGGCGAGCGGCAGTGCTGCAGGCAGGCGCGCTTCAGCGGCGTGAGCTGGAACACCCCCGCCGCCATCAGCAGGCCGCCGCTCAGAACCGGGCTGGTGCTGACCATCGCGGGCGACAGCAGGGCCGCGGTGTGCAGGCCGAACTGCGTGACGGTCGCGCCGAAGCTGAACAGTGTCCATATGGCCAGGTAGCCGGCCACGAACAGCCCCGTCGCGGTGTACGGCCGCTGCTCGAGCCGCCGCTTGCGATTGAGCGAGGAAAACATCAGGATCATGGGCGCCGCCGAGGGCACCATCATCGCGACCATCATGATGGACCACATCGCGAACATCAGGGAAAATTCCTTCACGCCCCACGACTGCATGTGCGGCATCGCCATCTCCGCCATGCGCGCGCAATGCGACGCGCTCGCGTCATAGAACAGGTAGGTCCATCCGAGACCGGTCAAGCCGGCCATTCCCGCCGCCACCCACAGGCGATCGCGCCTGAGGAGCGATTCGAGTGTGGCATGGCGTGCCGGGGCCGCCGCTGACATCCGTACTTTTCCCTCCAGACTACTCATCATAGTCGACTTGCGCGCCGCGGTTTCCGTTCGTACAGGTTGCGCCGAATTTGTCGTCTAACGTGCGAGATGGCATTCATCGCCCCACCCGAACCGCCCTCGTCTGACGTCTCCTCCCTGCCGGCCGGCCGTTTCCGCGCCCTCGTCACCAGGATGCTGCGGCGATGGCGGCGCCAGGTGGAGGCCGGCGTGGCCGCGCCGGCCGGGACCGCGAGGGATCTCTTCTCGCGCCCGGGCAACCGTCTGAGCGCGTTCGTCGAGCGCCTGCGGGAGCGCTGGCGGCGCCCCGCGAGCGCGGGACGGCCCGAACTCAACTGGCCCGCGCTCTCGATCGTGGCGCTGATCGCGCTCGTTCTGCAAACCTGGATGCTCGCGCTCACGTTGTTCGAGCCGCCGCTGCCCTACCGGGTGGCACGCATGGACGCCCTGCCCGAATCCGAGCGCTTCGTCCGCACCTTGGCCCCGCTGACCGGCGCCCAGGTTTATGGCGACACCCGATTCGAGGTGCTCACCAACGGCCCCGCGTTCTATGAAGCCGAGCTTGCCGCTATCCGATCGGCCCGCCGCAGCATCAACCTCGAGGCTTACATCTTCCGCAACGACGAGATCGGACAGCGCTTTCTCCATGCTTTGACCGAGCGCGCGCGTGCCGGCGTGCGCGTCAATGTCCTGCTCGATGCCGTCGGCAGTCTCTGGACCAGAGAGCGTAGCTTCGAGGCTCTGAAAGAGGCGGGCGGCCGCTTCGACTGGTATCACCCCTTGCGCTGGAATACGTGGACCCGCATGAACAGCCGCTCGCACCGCGAGATTCTGGTGGTGGACGGCTCGGTCGGATTCGTGGGCGGCGCCGGTGTCGCCGACCACTGGTACAAGACCACCAACCAGCCGCGCTGGCGAGACACCATGGTGCGGCTCGAAGGCGCGGCCGTCACCGGTCTGCAAGCCACGTTCGCGGAAAATTGGCTCGAAGCCCAGGGTGAAGTGCTCACCGGGCCGGATTACTTCCCGTTCTCGCGCGCCCAGGGAACTTCGCTGTCGATGGTTGTTTCGAGCTCGCCGACCTACGGCCGCTCGGCGGAAGTCCACATCCTGGTGCAATGCATGCTGGCCGCAGCCAGGCGGAGCATTCACCTCACCACACCCTATTTCGTGCCCGATGACAGCTTGCGCAAGGAGCTGGCCGGCGCCGTCCGCGAACGCGGCGTCGAGGTCCGCATTCTCGTGCCCGGACTCTCGATCGACCACCTGCTGTCGCGCCACGCCAGCCGCCGCCTCATGGGCAACCTGCTTGAAGCGGGCGTGAAGATCTACGAATATCGCCCGTCGATGATTCACACCAAGGCTCTCGTCATTGACGGGCTCTGGGGAGTGGTCGGCTCGGCAAACATGAATGCGCGCTCCTTCGGCCGCGATGACGAGGTGAACCTCGCCGTGCGCGATGCCGCCTTCGCCGCCCGCCTGGAGCAGGACTTCCAGCGCGATCTCTCGAGCAGCGATGAGATCACCTACGATGCCTGGAAGAATCGGACCGCATTCGAGCGCATCCACGAGTGGTTCGGTATCCTGCTCGAGCGCAACCAGTAGCGATCACCGCCGGGCGCGCTCGCGGCCTCGTCTCATGACGCCTTCGCCGCGGCCGCCCCAACGTGAGCCGTGGGCCGGCCGATGAGCGCGGTTCCCCTGTGACGCAATCCGCTTACAAACTGGCGTCGTGTCCCGCTTTCATGTTGAGAACCGCTACGGCTCTTCCGAGCCGCGCGCGTAAGCAAGCGCTATGCGGGACAGCACACCGGCTGAGGCGATGTACCGGCGCCGCCGCGGACTACCGCTGCTTGCGCGCGATCACACAGTAGCGGACGCGGGGAAACTCCCACCAGTCCTCGATCACCCGCTCAATGAGGAAGCCCGCATCGATCAACTCAGCTCGCACCACATCCAGCGGGATGCCGTGGCGCCCGCGGTTGTGCGGAACGCCTTCCACGCGTGGAAGCCAGAACATCAGCATCGAGTCCGGGAAGTCGATGACCGCCAGCCGGCCGCCCGGCCGCAGGCTGGCGAGCAGGCTTGCATTCACCGCGCCGGGGTCGGTCAGGTGATGATACACCTTGGAGAGGATCACCGCATCGCAACACTCGGGGGGCAGATTCGCGTCCTTCGCCCTGCTCTCGACGACCGTGATGTTTCCGTGCCGCGCGCGGCCGGCGGTTTCCCGCAGGCTGGCCAGCTTCGCCTCGCCCAGCTCAGTGGCGAAGACGCGGCCCTCCGGCCCGGCACGCCCGGCCAGCAGCAGCGACAACTTGCCGCCGCCCGCTCCAACATCCGCCACCACGCTGCCCGGACCCAGCTCGATCAGCGGCGCAAGCCGGGACAGCATGCCCTCGATATCCGCATCGCGGCAATACGCAACGCCGTATAGCGCTCCGAGGATGAGAACCGGCGGGATTGCGATCCACAAGATGCGCTTCAACCATACGCGCCTGCGCATCGCCGCCCCCTGCCGCTACCAGCGGAGCTGGCCCGGAAAGTACTCCGCGACCAGTTCCTCGTAGTATGGCCGCACGTCTTCCAGCCTTGGGCGCGTGTCGCCTTTCGAGTAGAGGTCGTAGGGATTGAACTTCCGCACCCAGGTGAACATCTCGCGGTCGCGGTCCGTCATCAGGTAGTCGTACTCGCCCTCGCGGTGTCCCGGATAGAAGGAGTGATAGCGGATCATGTACAGTGCGGGCTCGGGCAGATAGTCTTTCACCACGTGATAGAGATACTCGTCGTGCCCCCATGACAGATCCACATGGTCGAGACCGCAGTTCGGCTCGTATACGCCGAGCGGCGTTTGGTACTCGGGGACGCGCGAATCCGGGTTGTCGCGGAAGTATTCGTGGAAGACGATCTTCCCGGAGTAACGGCAGCCGACCGGAAACGTATCCCCGACCACGGCCCACTGCGGCTCGCCGTACAGGCAGAGCACCTTGCCGAGGTCGTGAATCAACCCGGTCAGCACAAACCAGCGCGGATGGCCGTCCCGGCGGATGGCCTCGGCGGTCTGCAGGTTGTGCTCGATCTGCGAGAGGTCCGTATCCGGGTCGCTGTCGTCGACGAGGCTGTTGAGCCGCTCCATCGCTTCCCAGATCCCCATCTCGCCCCGCTGCAAGCCGGCGTACTCGCGTTTCTTCGAGAGCACGAACTCGCGTGTCTGGAGCGTGTGGTTGAGCCTGTAGAACTCACGCACAACCGGGGGCGACGCCTCGTCGTATTGCCGGAATTCATCTTCGCCCTTGCCGGGCTGATAGCGTCCCGCGACGTGGTCGTCCCATTCGCCGAGGCTCTGCAATGGACCGGACATGACGCCCCCTTTCCTCTAAGCTAGCAAAGCCGGCAAAGACTTGCGCCGCGCCACCCGACGGTTCGTTTACTCCGCCTGGTGCGCTGCTGAGAAACTCGTTGCAGTGCTCACGCCCTCAGGACTTTCCCACGGCGGATTCACGGCGGGCAACTGTTCGCCGCTACGATAATTAACAAGAGGCGTTTCCAGCGCATGCCTCGGGGAGCCTCCCGGACCGCTAGATTTTCGACCGGCATGGCGAACCGCGGCCAGACGGACATCACCGGAATGCTCGCCGCGTGGAACGCCGGCGACAGGGACGCGCGGGACGCGCTGGATCGCTTGACAGATCTCGTCTATCCCGAGCGCGGCGGATCGCGCACCAGCACCTCGAGCGCCGGCGCGCCGGCGAGAGCCTGGAATCCGCCGCGCTGGCCAACGAGGCCTATCTCAAGCTGGTGCGCGCCGGGCCCTGTGCTCCCAGATTATGCGCCGCATCCTGGTGGACCATGCGCGCCGGCGCGGCTTCAGCAAGCGTGGCGGAAAGGCGCTACGCGTCCCTCTCGATGAAGTGCCGACGGCAGGGAAGCGGCGCAAGTCGTGGGTGTTTCGGTGGACACTGCGAAGCGTGATTGGAGGATCGCCCGGGCGTGGCTCCTCGCCGAACTGAGCGAAACAACATGGGGCACAGGCGGTCACGCGGGGTAAAAGTCGAAGCATCGACACGAAGCGCGAAGCTGGGCCACGAAGCCGGAACTTTGGCGGCGAGCCGGGGTCGCAGTGGAACGACCGCCGGAACCGCGCCAAGTTTCTTGAGGTGTGCGGCATCTTCCTTCGCGGCCATGGCTTGGGGGGACTCTGATACGATGGATTAGACTGGTCGGATCAACCAGTTGGAGAAATTGTGCGCGAGATTCAAGCTTCGGAAGCGAAAGTCCACCTACCTCAGCTCCTGGACGCTGTGGAGCGGGGTGAAACGCTGATCATCACCCGGCACGGCCGCCGCATCGCTCGCATCGTACCCGAAATCGACCGCCGGCAGGAGGAGATCGACAAAGCTCTGGCTGACATTGGCGAGCTTCGCGCGCGTACCGGCAAGATCACCGTTGGCGAGTTGCTGTCGGCGCGTGATGAAGGACGGGAGGGCTGATGGCGTTCGTTCTCGATGCATCGATTACGGCGTGCTGGGCCTTTGCCGATGAAGACCAGCCCGATGCCGGTGTGGCTTTTCGCCGAATTCGCACTGAAGAAGCTGTGGTACCCGCCCTGTGGTGGTTCGAGGTCCGAAATATCCTGGTGGTCAACGAGCGCCGGCGGCGCATTACGGAATCCCATACGTCCGCTTTTCTCCTGAACCTCTCGCGCCTGCGAATTCGGGTGGACCGCGTCCCGGAAGAAAGTGCAGTTCTGCGGCTAGCCAGGGCGTGCCTCCTGTCTGTCTATGATGCCGCCTACTTGGAACTGGCACAGCGGGAGAATCTCCGCCTTGCCACGCTGGATACCCATCTGCGCAAGGCGGCTGCGAGCGAAGGGGTGGCACTCGTTTCCGGCTGAGCCGGAATTCCGCGCTCCCGCCAAACGCACGTCTGTAGTGAGATTTATGGGCACGGAGCGGGAAGCTGGCCATGAAGCAGAAACGCTGGCGGCGAGCCGAGGAACTCTTCCACGCCGCGCTGGAGCGGCCGCCGGAAGCTCGCCGGCCTTTCTCGATAACGCCTGCGGAGATGATACCGAGTTGCGGCGGCAGGTCGAGATGCTCGTTTCCAAGGATGAGCAGGCCGGCAGCTTCCTGGAAAAGCCGGTGCTTGCGGACGTTGCCGCCGCGCTGGGCCCGCGCGGGGCGCTGGCGGGCCGGCAACTCGGGACGTATCGCATCCTCTCCTTGCTCGGCGCCGGCGGAATGGGCGAGGTCTACCGCGCGCACGACGGCAAGCTGAGCAGTCCTGAGAAATTAGCGATCACCCGGATGTGCGGCCACGGTGGCCCGACTCACTTGCAAAAGCGATCGCGGCCTAACGGGCTAGCGTCGGCTCTCTCGTGTCTGGGCCTCTTGTTCGCGGGGTGCTCGCATCCGCCGCCGTTGCCCGAGATCCGGACCGAACAGTTCCTGCCGGCGGTGCGCGACCGGATCCGGCAGGTGCACGAGGCCGCGCGGCAGAACCCGCGCGATGCCGGGGCCGCGGGCCGGCTCGGCATGGCGTTGCAGGCGCACGACCAACTGGACGCTGCCGCGCAGTGCTATCGCCGCGCCCGCTATCTCGACCACGGCAGCTACGAGTGGCCATACCTGCTCGGCATGGTCGATGCCGCTCGGGGCAAGAATGCCGAGGCTGCCGCGAGCTTCAGCGAGGCCTTGCGGCTCCGGCCGGACGCCGTGCCCGCGCGCTATCGTTACGCCGAGGTGCTCCTGGCATTGCGCGACCTGGATGGCGCCCGCCGCATCTACGAGCGGCTCCTCCTGGAGCAGCGCGATTCGCCGCTCGCCCACTACGGCCTCGGACGCATCTACAACGAGCGCGGCGACACTGCTGCCGCGATCGAGTCGTTCCGCCGCGCCTGTGAGCTGTACCCGGAATACGGCGCGGCGCGCTATGCCCCGCCAACGACCGTGTCCAGCGCGGCATCCAGCTTGCCGAGGCCGGCCGCCTCGCCGAAGCCGCGGCGGAAAACGAGGCGGCCCTCGGGATCGACCCCAAGCTCGTCCAGGCGCACGTGAATCTGATCTCGCTGTACGCGCGGCTCGGCCGCGGCGCCGACGCCGAGCGCCACTATCGGGCGGCTGTCGCCATCGATCCCAAGACGGCCGACGGGCACTACAACTACGGGGTCATGCTCGCGCAAGCCGGCCGAGCGGCTGAGGCGCGGGAGGCGTTCTCCGCCGCGCTGCGCGCGAACCCCCGCTACGCCGAAGCGCACAACAATCTCGCCTTTCTGCTCGAGCAGGAGGGCAGGCTCGATGAAGCCATCCGTCATTATCGTCTCGCCGTCGAAAGCATGCCCGGGCACCGGCTCGCACGCTACCATCTTGGCCGGCTGCTGATCGGCCGGGGTAAGCCGCAGGAAGCGATCCGCCATTTCCGGGCCGCGCTCGAGCCCGAAGACGAAACCACCGTGGGCTGCCTGTACGGCCTCGCCACTGCCTACGTTCGCGCCGGCGACCTGCACAGCGGCCTTAAGAACATCCGGCGCGCGCGCGAGCTCGCCGTGGCTTATCGCCAGACGGATCTGCTGCCTCGCATCGACCACGACATCCAGGCGCTCGAGAAGGCGCTCCGCCGTTGATGCGCGCCGCCATCGTCCTGCTTCTGCTTGCCGTGGCGTGTGGCCGCCGCGCGCCCACCGGCCGGGCCGATCTCTTCGTCGATGCCACCGAACAGACCGGCCTGCGTTTCCGCCACTTCAACGGCGCGGCCGGACGGTTTCATCTCCCCGAGATTATGGGCTCGGGTGTCGCGCTGCTCGACTACGACGGCGACGGCGATCTCGACGTCTTGCTCGTCCAGGGCGACTTCCTCGACAAGCGCGAGCCGGTCTCGAAAGCGCTGTTTCCTCTGCCCGCCGGGCATGCTCGCGGCTCCCGGCTGTTTCGCAACGAGCTGGTCCCGGCCGGCAGGCTCCGGTTCACCGACATCACCGATTCCGTCGGACTCCGCCACTCGGGCGCCGGCATGGGCGTGGCCGCCGGCGACTACGATAACGACGGCGACACCGACCTGTACCTCACCGCCGCCGGTCCCAACACGCTGTTCCGCAACGACGGCGGCCGTTTCACCGACGTGACCCGCGCCGCCCGAGTGCAGGACCAACGCTGGTCGACCAGCGCGGCGTTCCTCGATTACGACCGCGACGGCGACCTCGACCTGTTCGTGGCAAACTACGTGGACTTCACGCTGCAGAACAGCAAGATCTGCTCCACCGCCGCCGGCGCGCCCGACTACTGCACGCCCAAGGCCTTCCGTCCGGTACCTGACCGCCTGTTCCGCAACGACGGGAACGGCGCGTTCACCGACGTAACCGCATCCGCGGGCATCGGCCTGCTCGCCGGTCCAGGCCTCGGTGTGACCTGCGCCGATTTCAACGGCGACGGCTGGCCGGACATCTACGTCGCCAACGACGGCGAGGCCAACCACCTCTGGCTGAACCAGCGCAACGGCACGTTCCGCGAGGCGGCGCTCGCCTCCGGGGTGGCCTTCAGCGAAGACGGCCTGCCGCAGGCGGGAATGGGCGTCTCGGCCGGCGATTACGATCAGGACGGCGATGACGACATCGTGGTCACCAATCTGACCCGCGAGGGATCAACCCTGTACCGCTACGAGGGAACGGGCTTCTTCTCCGACGTGTCCGCGCGGTCCGGCCTGCGCATCCCCACCTTCGCCTTCACCGGCTTCGGCGTGGATTGGTTCGACTATGATAACGATGGCTGGCTTGATCTGTTTGTCGCGAACGGCGCCGTCACCATGATCGAGTCCCTCCGCGGGCAGCCGTTCCCGTTCCAGCAGCGCAACCAGCTATTTCGCAACCAGCGAGGCGAGTTCAAAGACGTGACCGCCGCCGCGGGCCCGGCGCTTGCCCTCATGGAGGTGACGCGCGGCGCTGTCTTCGGCGATCTTGACCAGGATGGCGACCTCGACATCGTTGTCAGCAACAACAACGGGCCGGCCCGCGTGTTTCTGAACCAGCGCGGCCCGGCGGCCTCCTGGCTGCGGGTGCGCCTCCAGGGAACCGCATCGAATCGCCAGGGCCTCGGCGCACGCGTCGGCCTGTTCCGCGCCGGCCGGCCCCCGCTGTGGCGCCGCGTCCACACCGACTCGAGCTACCTCAGCGCGAGCGAGCCCGTCGCGCACTTTGGCCTCGATGGCGCCGACTCGCTCGAGCGCATCATGGTCATGTGGCCCACAGGCAAACGCGAGCAGTGGGCCGCCCCCAGGCCCGGCGCGACCGTGACTATGCGCGAGGGAAGCGGGCGGCCCGCGCGGTAAGAGCGGGCGGGAGCCATTGTGACTTAAACCATAACTTTGCCGCGAATAAACCATAACCTTGCCCCAGATGCCTCAGCAACTCCTTTGTTTGCGTTTCGCGTTCAGAGGATCGTCCGGCCTGGATAAAGCATAATGTTGCCGGAAGTGCAAATCTTAAAGCATAACCTTGCCGCGGGTGCATGCCTCCGTCGACGAGACATCGGCATCCGCATCAGCCACCTCCGAGCCGGCTCGATGTGCGTTGCAGGATTGGCAAACTACGTTGATCGCGAGTGATCCGGGTCAAAGTGGAACGAAGCCAAGGTGTCCGCTCCATTCCTCGGCAACAGTGGCTGCCCAAATCAACAACAGATCCTCGACCTTACGTCATCAAGCGAAGAAAGGGTGGAGGGGAGAGTCTGAAATTGAAAAAACCGGAAGTAATTGAAAGGTAAAGAGATTTAAATGTGGATGGGCGGGGATGGTTTATTATTGTGCCTTCCACTCCGCCATCCAGATGTTGCCGGTGCGCTCCGCCATGTTAAAGACAATCCGATCCCGGGCGAGCGAAAAGCCTGCCAT